>NZ_JACJPP010000007.1:634677-952016 GCF_014696135.1 Nodosilinea sp. FACHB-141
TTGCGTTTGACCAAGTCCATTGCCACGTTGATGGAGGCTTGGGGCTTTTTGCGCAGGGCGCTCAGCGGCTCTTCGTGCATTTCGATGCTGCCCTCGGCGGGCACTAGCTCAATGCCCACCAGCTGCTCCGGACTAGCCGTAGACGCCTTGATTTGGTCAACATCGCCGACTAAAGCGACATCGACATCTAGCTCGGCCTTGGCGCGAATGGCACCTGCAACGATCTCGCCTGGGGCGAAGTCTCCCCCCATGGCATCAATGGCAATGCGTGCCCGGTTAAAACCCATCTGCTAAATCTGTTAAAAACCTGAGCAAATTCTAGCAGACTACCCTACCGACTATTCTTCGCCGGGCTCCACTATCCGCTGAAACAGGTAGCCGGTACCCCGAGCGGTGAGAATCAGCTCTGGGTTGCTAGGGTCGTCTTCGAGCTTGGCCCGCAAGCGAGAGATGTGCACATCGACCACGCGGGTATCAACGTGACGCTCGGGTGTGTAGCCCCATACTTCCTGCAAAATTTCGGAGCGGGAAAAGGGCTCTCCGGAGCGGCTAACCAGCAGCTCAAGCAGGCTGAACTCCATGCCAGTGAGGCGAATGCGCTCGTCGCCTTTGTACACCTGGCGCTTGTTGGTGTCGATGCGAATGGTGTTGACAGAGATGACGCCAGAGCTGGGAATGCCAGTCATACCGGTTTTGTCGACCCGGCGTAGCACGGAGCGAATGCGGGCCTCTAGTTCTTTGGGAGAGAAGGGTTTGACTACGTAGTCGTCGGCCCCAAGCTCTAGGCCGGTGATGCGATCGGCCACATCGCCCAGGGCGGTAAGCATAATAATAGGAATATCAGACTCTTTGCGTAGCTCTTGGCAGACGCCGTAGCCGTCGAGCTTGGGCATCATCACATCGAGCACAACCAGGTCAGGAGCGGCGTTGCGAAAGGTTTCTAGGGCTTCTTCGCCATCGGCGGCGGTGACAACGTCATAGCCAATCATCGATAGACGAGTCTCGAGAATTCGCCGAATGCTGGCCTCATCGTCGACCACTAGAATTTTTTCTTTGTTGTTTTCCAAGGCTTTCAAGGCTCCCTACATAACGTCATATTCTATAAACAATCGCAACGTTTAATGATTAACTTTTGAAAGCTAATTAGTTGATTAAGCTAAACAACCGTGGGCACCGCCACAGCAGCCCTCTCAAACGCTGCCGAAGCAGAACCTACGACGTTTGATTATTCTATGTGTATTGATTCATGCTGCATGCGTGGAACATCTGTGCTTCAGGCTTTTTTAAGGTTTATTGCGCAGCAGCAGCCGTGTTTTGGAGCCAAGTATCGCCCTGAATAATCGGCGGGGCAAGGGTAGTGATGGCTAAATCTCGTTCAATTTTTGTTTGCAATGAATGCGGAGCTGAGTCGCCTCAGTACTTTGGCCGCTGCCCCGTGTGCAACAGCTGGAATGCTCTGGTGGAGCAGGCTCAGCCTGCTAAGGAGACGACCGCTCGGGCCTCTGCTTTAAGCCGTAGTCGGGGCGGGTCAACGACGGCTAAGGCCAGTCAGCCACGTCTGGCGATGACCCTTAACCAGATTCAAGACCATCCTCAGGCGCGTCTGCCCTCGGGCTATGGGGAGCTTGACCGAGTGCTGGGCGGTGGCATTGTGCCGGGGTCGCTGGTGCTGCTGGGGGGTGACCCCGGTATTGGCAAATCTACCCTGCTGCTCCAGGTGGCGAACCAGCTAGCAGCGCGGCAGCGGGTGCTGTACGTGTGCGCGGAGGAGTCGGGTCAGCAGGTGAAGCTGCGGTGGCAGCGGCTAGGGCCGGTGGGGAGTATTGAGGTAGGGAGTAGGGGGGAGCATCCTAAAGGGAAGAAGGGAAACGGGAAGCGGGAAGAAATACAAGAAGAGGCGGAGCTGGAGGAGTTTGAGCCAGCTGGGTTGGAGGCAGTGGATTCGCAGTTGTTTTTGCTGCCGGAGATTGACCTAGAGACTATTTTGATGGAGCTAGAGTCGCTGAAGCCGACGGTGGCGATTATCGACAGTATTCAAGCGTTGTACTATGCGGCGCTGACGTCGGCACCGGGGTCGGTGTCGCAGGTGCGGGAATGTACGTCGGCGCTGATGCAGTTGGCGAAGCGGGCGAATATTTCTCTGTTTATCGTGGGTCACGTGACGAAGGAGGGGGCGATCGCAGGTCCCAAAGTGCTCGAACACCTAGTTGATACGGTGCTGTACTTTGAGGGCGATCGCTTTGCCAGTCACCGACTGCTCAGGTCGGTCAAAAACCGGTTTGGCGCCACCCACGAGCTGGGCGTGTTTGAAATGGTCGATCGCGGCCTGGCAGAGATTAGCAACCCCTCGGCGCTATTTCTGGGCAACCGGGACGAGCAGGTGCCGGGTATTGCCACCATCGTCGCCTGCGAGGGCACTCGGCCCCTGGTGGTGGAACTGCAATCGCTAGTCAGCCCCACCAGCTACAGCTCGCCCCGGCGCTCAACAACCGGGGTGGAGTACAACCGGCTGCTGCAAATCTTGGCGGTGCTAGAGAAGCGGGTGGGCATTCCTCTGTCTAAGCTAGATGCCTACGTGGCATCGTCCGGCGGGCTGGCAGTGGGGGAACCGGCGGCGGATCTGGGCATTGCGATTTCGGTGGTGGCCAGCTTTCGCGATCGCCTCGTCGATCCAGAACTCGTGCTGATTGGCGAAGTGGGTTTAGGCGGGCAGGTGCGGCCGATTTCTCAGCTAGAGCTGCGGCTGAAGGAGGCGGCGAAGCTGGGCTTTAAGCGGGCGATCGTGCCTAAAGGACAATCGGTAAAAGTAGACGGGCTGGAGATTGTTGAGGTGTCGCGGGTGGTGGATGCGATCGCTCACGCGCTGAAGGGGAGTGGGTGACGGATATGCCTGTCGAACTGTGGACGTAGCGACAGTACCGAGAAGACTAAAATAATGTAAAGAACCTTAAATACCGCCCTTGGAGGTGCGCTATGACCCCTAACGTCGAAATTTACACCTGGAGCAGCTGCCCCTTTTGCATTCGTGCCAAGCGACTGCTTGATCAAAAGGGCATTGCTTACACCGAGTACTGCATTGATGGTGATGAAGCCGCTCGCAGCAAAATGTCTCAACGGGCTAACGGGCGGCGATCGCTGCCGCAAATCTTTATCAACGACCACCACGTGGGTGGCTGCGATGACCTTTTTGCTCTAGACGCTAAAAACGGTGTCGAGCCTTTGCTAGCTGGTTCTCCTGCTTAATATTGCTGACGCAGATAGAACCCAAGGTTTTAGTTCTACAAAAAAGCCCTAGCCTGCGCAGGCTGGGGCTTTTTTTAAGGGTCGATTTATATAGGATTAGCTGTGAGCAGCGGTCTCAGCGTGGCTCTTGGCCTTGCTGTCGTGGCCGTTAAGATGGCCGTTTTGGTTGGGCTTGCGGGGTTGAATGAGCCCATAGCCGCCGTGGTTGCGCTCGTAAATCACGTTGATTTCCTCAGTTTCTGCATTGAGGAACATATAAAAATCGTGATCGATGACCGCTAGTTGCTCCAGTGCCTCTGTCACAGACATGGGCGACATAGCGAAGTACTTAGTGCGAATCACCTCTTCAGGAAGCTGGGGCTCGCTAGTATTGAGCACGTGGGTGACATCGGTCAGCGGCGCTTCATTCAGGTAGGCCTCGGTCGTTTTGCCCAAACTGCCCTGCATGCGAGTGTTGCGCTTTTCTTTAAACTTGCGCAGTTGGCGGCTAATTTTGTCGGCTACTAGGTCGATGCTGGCGTAGAGATTTTCGCTGCTTTCTTCGGCTCTAACAACGGCTCCGTCTACGAATAGGGTAACTTCAGCGGCTTGATTGGCCCCAATTCTGGGGTTCTTGGCTACGGATAGATGGACATCAACCTCGTTGGTGAGGTGTTTGAAGTGACTCACCGCCTTGAGGATTTTTTGCTCTACATGCTCCCGAATCGCGTCTGTGATCTCAATATTTCTGCCATGGATTACCAGCTTCATAAAGCGGACTCCTTGATACGTCGGCTTGGTTTCACCCTAACACCTTGTATTCTGCACAACAGCGTCCGTTAGAATCCTTTGCATGGGTTGATAATTCTTGATTGCAAAACCCAGGAAAAATGGGCTATTCCCGCTGATTTACGCTTGACAGGAATGAATCAAAACCACGGGGAATCAACGCCCGGCTGCGATATTTACGAGCTGGGGGTCATGCCCTTTACAGAAGCTTGGGCGTTGCAAAAGACATTAGTAGAGCGCCACCGGGAGCACTCTCAGCCCGATTGCCTGCTCTTGGTCGAGCATTCCGGTGTCTATACCTTGGGCCAGGGCTCAACCCTAGACCACCTCAAGCTCCCGGCTGAGGAATTGCCTTATCCGCTGTTTCGTATTGAGCGGGGGGGCGAGGTCACTCACCACTGCCCCGGTCAGCTAGTGGGCTATCCCATTCTCAACCTGAAACGGCACCAGCCCGATTTGCACTGGTATTTGCGCCAGCTGGAGGAAGTGCTGATTCAAACGCTGGCCCAGTTTGGCGTGAGCGCAGGGCGGCAGGTTGGGCTAACCGGAGTATGGGTGGGCAACACTAAGCTGGCAGCGATCGGCATTAAGGTGAGCCGCTGGGTGACGATGCACGGCTTTGCGCTCAATGTATGTCCCGATTTGAGTGGGTTTGAGGCGATCGTGCCCTGTGGCATTGCCGACAAATCGGTGGGTAGCCTGGCCCAATTTTGCCCAGGCATTACGGTGGAGTCGGTGCGACCCGTCGTGGTCACTCGCTTTGCTCAGGTGTTTGGGGTAAAGCCCGTCATACAGAATGTCGCCCGACTGGGCCTTTGAGCTCTTTGACCGCACAAATGCTGCACCGTCCCCAGCGCTTGAGTTCTCCCGTGGGGCAGTGGCAGTGACACTGGGGGCAGAGGGGCTGCTGGGCCGCCAGCTGTTGGGTCAGGCCCGCCCAGCGCTCAAAGCTCTCTTCGGCTGTTTCGGGCCGCTGGGGCGATCGCGGGATGGCTCGAGGTTCATAGCTGGGATGCTGCCGCAGCCACTCAGGTAGTTCTGAGGCAGCCGAGGTCGTAGTGGTTTTACCGAACTTATTTTGTCGATACCAGTCGCCGCTTGAAAAGCGAATGTCGCTGAGGTGGAGGTGGAGGCGATCGTTGAGCTTGGCCAAAATTCGCCGCCGCTCTAGCGTCAGGGTTTGAGCCCACATGGGGTTGACTACCGCAACGTGCAGCACGTCTTGATCGAGCCGCACGGGGGCGGCCTGACGGGCTACCCCATCGCCTACGACGGCGGCCCAACTGTTGAGCACCTGGCGAAAATGGCCCCGACTGCGCCAGCGAGGCTGCTGTTCAAAGTGGTTAATGACGTTGTGGATAGAGTCGAGGGGCATGGGCGATCGCAAGTTGCGCTGTTATTTAGAGGGAATAACCACCAAATCTCTACTGAGGAGAGCGATGTCCATCTCGTCACCTGCTCGCTCTACCCGGAATGAATTTAGCTTAGCCTGCCTGCGCTGAATCATTGCCGCTGCTGCATAGGCGGCTCGGCAATTTTAGGAAACACAGATTACCCTAAATGAGGGCCTTTCGACTTTGGGGCCAGCTCTCAATCGCCGCATAATATAATTTACTCCTGACCCATGGCTTCCATTCTTGACCCGCCCATTTTGACCAAAGTCGCCAAAATGAAGGAGCGGGTTTGCTGGCAGCATCCGATGTTAATGCAGCGCCGCATCGACCAGACTCGGCTGATTTTGGAGGACGGTCGCAGCGATGACAGAGAGTTCTCGTTTTTGGTGATTGGCGATAGCGGCTCTGGTCCTCACCCCGACCATCACCCCCAGCGGCGCATTGCCAAGCAAATGCTTCCCCATCTGCAAGACTGCCGCTTTTTGCTGCACACGGGCGATGTGGTCTATCAGGTGGGCTCTAGCGAGCAATATCCAGAAAATTTCATTAAGCCCTACCGGGAATGGCTAGTGGGGGGCGATCGCCCCGATCGCATCGCCTTTGACGACATGGTGTTTCAGTTCCCGTTTTTGGCGGTGCCGGGCAACCACGACTATTACAACTTGCCCCGGCTCTACAGCATTTTGGTGCAGCTGTCCCGGCCCGTGCGTAAGCTGCTAGGGCTTAACCTCAATCCCAATGTGGGCTGGCACGGTTCTGGCATAGGCGATGCCTATGCCCGCGCTTTTTTAGATTACTTAAAAACGCTGTCGGATGAAGATCTAGATGCTCACCTCGAGCGCCACTATGGCCCTTGGGGCGAGAAAACCCTGGGGCTGCGCTACCAGCCGGGAGAGTTTACTCGGCTGCCCAACCGCTACTACACCTTTCGCTACGGCGGCATCGACTTTTTTGCCCTCGACAGCAGCACCTTTAACGACCCGGCCCTGTCGCCTCAGCGGGCCTCAAATGCGGCCTATCGAGGCCGGTTGCTGGCCCAGCGAGAGGCAATTCAGCGTCAGCAGCAGGAGGTGCGAGACGAAGCCATGCACCTACAGCGCACCGACCCCCATGCCCAGGAGCGCTTAGACGACCTTCAAGCCAAGATAGAGCAGATGGAGGAAATGCTGCTCGATATCGAAAAGCAGGTGCACCCTCGACCCACCACGCTGGTCGATACCGAGCAGCTGCTATGGCTGCGGGACGGGCTAATTGCCTCTTGGCAGGATAAGGCGGTACGAGGCCGCATTCTTTTCTTTCACCACCCGCCCTACGTGACTGAGAACACCAAGTGGGGCCAGGGGCAGACGATGGCCATTCGCCAGAATCTGCGCTGGGTGCTCGACCAGGTGGCGGCGGCGGTGCCTGAAATTGGCACAAATCGCCCCCCAGTTAACCTGGTGCTCAACGGCCACGCCCATTGTTTTGAATATCTCAGAACCGAGGCCACGGGCTACGCCGACAGCCACATGAATTATTTAGTCTGCGGTGGCAGCGGTCTGAGCCTACGACGGCAACGACCGGAGGGCACCATGCTCTACGAACCCCTGGGGGCCGACCCCGATGGGCAAATGGAGTTTAAGCTGGTGGCAAAATCGCAGTTGTATAAAGGCCTAACCGGCCACAAAGCCGAGCGACGGCGACCTTACTCCTTTGTGCGCATCGATGTCACCCAGGATGAGGTGCCCCAATTTATTGTGACGCCCCACATTTCGGAGCGATCGCACCAGAGCTGGGAGGACTACGCGCTGGATCCGCTTGTGCTGGAGTAGGTGAGTAGATGGAGCGTTGGGAAGAGATTCTGCGGTTTTGGTTTGGCGATTCAGAAGATCCGGCTAGCGAGTACGGTCAGCAGCGCCGGGTCTGGTTCAAGAAAGACCCAGCGTTTGATGACACTATTCGACAGCGGTTTTTGACTGACTATGAGCAAGCTTCAACTGGTGCTCTGGCGACGTGGCGGCAGCAACCGCGATCGTGCCTTGCCTTGGTGATTCTGCTCGATCAGTTTCCTCGTAATCTGTTTCGGGGCAAGGCGCGCAGTTTTGCCAGCGATCGCGCTGCCCGAGACATCGCCAACTACGCCCTGACCCAGGGCTACGACCAGCAGGTTTTGCCAGTGGAGCGCATTTTCTTTTACTTACCACTGGAGCACAGCGAAAATCTAGCCGATCAGGAGCGGTCGGTGGAGTTGGTGCGATCGCTCCACGCTGCCCATCCTGAACTTGAGAATTTCCTTGACTATGCAGTGCGCCACCGAGACGTGATTGAGCGGTTTGGCCGGTTTCCCCACCGCAACGAGATTTTGGGGCGAGAGACAACGGCCGAGGAGGCAGAATTTTTGAAGCAGCCAGGGTCAAGATTCTAAAAAGTTTTGAATTTCGAGGTCTAAGTTTTGAGTTCGCCAATGAAAACTCAAAATTCAAAACTTACCTCTCACCCACCCAGCCGATATCCCTTGCCGTAGACCGTGTGAATAATTGGCGCGGTGCCTTTGGGCTCTATTTTGCGGCGCAGCAGGCGCATTTGGGCAGCGACCACGTTGCTGCTGGGGGCGTCTTGGTCATCCCAGACGCTTTGATAAATCTGCTCGTGGGTGAGCACCTGATTGGCGTGGCGTAGCAGGTAGGCCAGCAGGCGAGTTTCTTTTTCAGATAGTTCGACGGGCTGACCCTGGCGATGGGCCAGCTGGTTAGATTCATCTAGGGTGAGATCGTTGAAGGTGAGCCGGGGCTGGGGGGGCTCTAGATTGGGCGATCGCCGCAGCAGCGCCCGCACCCGCGCCAGCAGTTCGCGCAGCTCAAAGGGTTTGACCAAATAATCGTCGGCCCCAGCATCGAGACCATCAACGCGATCGTTGAGAGTATCTTTGGCCGTGAGAAAGAGCACGGGGGTGTTGTCTTGGCGCGATCGCACCTGCCGACAAATCTCTAACCCGCTCAGCCCCGGCAGCATCCAGTCGAGAATGAGCAAGTCGTAGCCGCCTTGGCCAGCTAGATCGCAGCCCGTCTCTCCGTTAGTAGCCACATCCACCTCGTAACCTTCCCGATTGAGCAAGCGACTCAGCGGGTCGGCGAGTTCTACTTCGTCGTCAACGAGCAGGATCTTCATTTTCCCTAAGATAGGCAACAGTGGTCTTTGCCCAAAGACACAACCTCATTATGGAGCTGACGCCAATGAGGAGTCTTGGGCCTAGCGCTAAGGCAGGCGAAAGCCATTCATCAGTTTAAGCTACGCCGGTGATGGACAATCTATCACCGGCAGTCGCGGATCGCCTGCTCCAAAATCGCCAGGCCTTCGTCTAGTTCCTCGTAGGTAACGGTTAACGGCGGGGCGATGCGCCACACACTGCCCATGCCAGGGAGAGCGGTGATGTTCATACTCAGCCCTAGTTCTAGACAGCGGCGGGTGATAGCGGCCCCGGTTTCTGGGTCAGGTTCACGGGTGGTGCGATCTTTAACCAGCTCTACCCCCAGCAGCAGCCCTCGACCGCGCACATCGCCGATCGCCTCGTAGCGATCCTTGAGCTTGAGCAATCCGTTCTTCAAGTAGGTCCCCATGGTTGCGGCTTGCTCCGTCAGATTTTGGCTGGTCAATACCCGCAGCACCGCTAGCCCTACCGCCGCAGGCATGGGGTCAGATACATGGGAGGTGTAGTAGATAAAGCCTTTCTCATAGCAATCGGCCTCGATCGCCTCGCTGGTCACGGTCGCCGCCAGGGGCAAGCCACCTCCCAGGGTTTTCGACAGGGTGAGAATGTCGGGCACCATGCCCAGTTGTTCAAAGGCAAAGAAGCTGCCCAGACGACCAAAGGCGGTTTGGGCTTCATCCAAAATTAGCAGCATGCTCCGCTCTTGGCAGTAGCCCTGCAACCGCTGAAAGTAGCCCTCGGGAGGCACGACCACACCCCCGGCGCTGAGCACTGGTTCTACAATCAGCGCGGCGTATGCCCCCACCGACTGGCTGTCAACTAAGTCAAACCCCACCTCTAGGCAGGTCATGTCGCACTGGTCTTGGCAGTGGCGAATGGGACAGCGGTAGCAGTTGGGCGTGGGCAGCGCTAGGTTGCCTGGGATGGCGGGGCCGTAGCCTTTGCGGGCCGACACAAAGGTGCTGGCGCTGGCTCCGGCGGTCATGCCGTGCCAGGAGGCGCTTAAGCCCACCACCTCAAAGCCGCCGGTGTGCAGTTTCGCCATGCGCAGGGCGGCTTCGTTGGCTTCGCTGCCGGTGTTGAGAAATAGGGCCTTTTGCAGGGTGGGGGGCAAGAGTTGGCAGAGGGAGTCGGCCAGTTCTATTACTGCTGGAGACAGCATGCCGCTGAACAGGTGCAGCACGTCTTCGCAGGCTTTGTGGATGGCCTGCACCACATCGGGATGGTTGTGGCCTAGAGTGGCGCACATCTGCCCAGAGGTAAAGTCGAGAATCTTGCGGCCCTGGCGATCGTAGAGATAGCTGCCCCGCGCCCGCTCGATCAGCATAGGAGCAAAGCTGCCCCCGTAGCGCACTAGGTGATGCTCAACGATGTCCCACATTTCCTCATCCGAGGGGACACTTGCCGTAGGGGGAGTTGCGCTGACGTCATGGGTAGAGTCGGGCATGGCGGATGGGGAGAAGGGGCATGTCTCCCTAGATTAGCGAGAATTTCATTTTGCTTGAAACTGCACCGCTAGTCAGCCCAACCCTTGGCCCGCTCGACGGCCTTTATCCACAGGGCAAAGTTTTCCTGCGCTGCGGCTTGGCCAGTACTGGGTTCAAACACGCGATCGATCGCGCGGCTCTCCACCAGAGTGCGATAGTCATCCCAAAAGCCGACCGCTAGGCCTGCGGCAAAGGCGGCTCCCTGGGCGGTGACGTCTAGCATCTGAGGCCGCTCAACGGGAATGCCCAACACGTCGGCCTGAAACTGCATGAGAAAGTCGTTGTTGCAGGCCCCGCCGTCGACCTTGAGCTGACTAATGGGGGTACCGGCATCCTGGTTGACGGCGTCGACGACTTCTTTGACTTCGTAGGCGATCGCCTCTAGCACCGCCCGCACCATGTGCTCTCGCTGAGTACCGCGAGTCAGACCCAGGAAGGCACCCCGAGCGTTCATGTCCCAATGGGGAGCACCGAGGCCACTGAGGGCGGGCACAAAGTAGACGCCGCCGTTGTCGCGAGCATTGCGGGCAAGAATTTCAGTCTCCGCCGCGCTGGAGATAATTTGCAGGCCATCGCGCAGCCACTGGATGCAGGCCCCAGCGGTAAACATGCTGCCCTCGATCGCATAGCCCAGATGGGGCCGCAGCGGATCGAGCGTTGCTTCAGACCAGGCCACGGTGGAGAGCAGATGGTGCTGCGATCGCGCCACCTCATCCCCCGTGTGGGAGACCAGGAACGCACCAGTGCCGTAGGTGCACTTGAGCAGGCCGGGGCGATCGCAGCCGTGGCCGTAGAGCGCCGCCTGCTGGTCGCCAAAAATTGCCGCGATGGGGATTTCGGCACCCCAAACAGTCGGATCTGTATGGCCAAACACCCCCACGCTGGGCTTAATTGCAGGCATGATCTGGGGCGGAATGCCAAATAAATCCAGCAGAGTGTCGTCCCACTGGCCGCTGGCAAGGTTGAGCAGCATGGTGCGGCTGGCATTGCTGTGATCGGTGGCATGGACCTGCCGCCCGGTGAGGTTCCACAGCACCCAGCTATCAATTGTGCCTGCCAGCACCTGGTCAAAATCAACCGGCGGATCCACCTCTTTCTTGGCCTGCTCTAGCAGCCAGGCTAGCTTGGTGGCGGAGAAGTAGGCGTCAAGGACTAGGCCGGTGCGATCGTAAATATCCTCCGCCTTTCCCTCATCTCGCAGCTGGTTGCACAGCGGTGCCGTGCGGCGATCTTGCCAGACGATCGCATTGGCGAGGGGGCGACCCGTGCGGCGATCCCACAGCAGGCAGGTTTCACGCTGCACTGTGAGGCCAATGGCGGCAATATCGGTGGGCTGGAGTCTGGCTTTGGTAAGGGCCGACTCTATGGCCCAGGCGATCGCATCCCAAATCTCGCGGGCGTCGTGCTCAACCCAGCCGGGCTGCGGGTAATACTGGGTGAGTTCGCGGTAGGCTTGACCGGCGATCGCCCCCTCCTGGTTAAAGATGATCGCTCGGTTGCCGGTGGTGCCCAAATCTAGGGCCATGATGTAGTTGGCAGTCATCTAGAACTCTCATTGATGGTCTCAGCTGTACCCACGACGCTACCGGTAGCGGTGTCTTTCATCATGCTATTAAACTTGGGCTTTCGGCCTTAACCACTCGAAAGTACGGTATCCCCCTCCCCCGCTAAGTGGGCAGTTGTGGAACAATTTTGATCAATCGACGGGATACTACCCCCCGCTGTTGTGCGTCGAATTTGCTTTATGAGGTCTGCTCCCTTGAAACAAGGACTCTGGATACCCCTAAGACGGCTGCTGGCCATGATCGCTGCGGCGGTGATGATGTTCAGTGGCGCGATCGCATCTCCGGCTGAAGCCCAGTCGGCGGCAGCAGCGGCGATCGGCAACGAAAGTTTTGTGGCGGCGGCTGTGCGCCAGGTTGGCCCAGCGGTAGTTCGCATTGACACCGAAAAAACGATCACTCGCCAGACACGGGATCCGTTTTATGACGATCCCCTTTTGCGCGACTTCTTCGGCGGTATGCCGCGTCAGCCCCAAGAAGAACTGTTGCGGGGCCAGGGTTCAGGGTTCATCATCGACGACACCGGCAATATCTTGACCAACGCCCACGTGATCAACGGTGCTGATCGGGTGGTGGTTACCCTCAAGGATGGCCGCAGCTTTGATGCCGTGGTGGAAGGGGTAGACGAAGTCACCGACCTGGCCGTGGTCAAAATTGATGATGGCGAAGACGATGTGCTACCCATCGCCACCCTGGGTGACTCTGACCAGATTGAAGTGGGTGACTGGGCGATCGCCGTTGGCAACCCCCTCGGCCTCGACAACACCGTCACCCTCGGCATCGTCAGCACTCTCAAGCGCACCAGCAGCTCCGTAGGTATTCCCGGCAAGCGGCTAGAGTTTATTCAGACCGATGCCGCCATTAACCCCGGCAACTCAGGTGGGCCGCTGGTCAACCAGCGGGGCGAAGTGATCGGCATCAATACCGCCATTCGTGCCGACGCCATGGGCATTGGCTTTGCCATTCCCATCAACAAGGCCAAAGAAGTTAAAGACATGCTGGCTCGGGGCGAAACGGTTGCCCACCCCTACATTGGCGTGCAAATTGCCAACCTCACCCCTGAGCAGGCCAAGCGCAGTAACGAAGACATCAACTCGGGCATGTATCTCCCCGAAGTCAATGGCGTCCTTATCATTCGCGTGCTCGAAGGCACCCCTGCCGCCGATGCCGGTCTGCGTCGTGGCGATGTGATTTTGCAGGTCAACGGTGTCCCCATTCGCAGCGCCGATGGGTTGCAAATTCAGGTTGAAAATACCCGGATTGGCGATGCGTTGGAGCTTAAGATTCAGCGGGGCGATCGCCCCCTGACGGTGCAGGTCAAAACCGCTGAGCTTCACGAGCAGGCTAGTTAACACTACCCATTTACCCTTTTACCTATCCCTTGAATTAGGAGACTTTTCATGCATTCCACTGAAGACATCGGTACCCGCAAAATTCTTTCTGCCGTTAGCCACGGCTCAATTTTCTTTAACACTCTAGTCGTGTCTGTTGGCGTTCCTATCGCCATTCTGCTGATTTCTAATGACTCAGTCGTTAAAGAAAACGCTAAGGAAGCCATAAACTTCCACCTAAATATATGGTTTTGGAAGGTAGTCGCAGGAATTTTGGCCTGGGTGCTGATCGGCATTCCGCTGTTGTTGGTTGTGTTTCTTGTGGACTTGATTATGCCTATCTTTGGCATCTTCCACAGCATCACCAACCCCAACACAGCATTCCGATATCCCCTCATTCTGCGCCTGTTTTAGGGGCTGTGATCGATTAACTGCTGCTGGCTCAAGAATCAGCGGTTCCAGTCCCTAAACCTTTTGGGGGTGGGCGTGGCAACGCTAACGTAAAGAGGATTGTAGTGAGAATTGATGATAGGCCTAAGAGGGCGTTTGAGAGGTAATTTGCTGTAGCTTTAGCCACCTACCGATCCCCCTAAATCCTCCTCAGAAAGAGGGATTTAGGGGGATTCCCACTTTTGCTACGACATGGAATTTTTCAAACACCCTCTAACATATTGTTCACAGAGTTCTCCATGGCCTAGGGTGCGGTTCAAAAACACGGTGGACTTAGCTACGTCAATCTAAGGTAGTCTGCCGCTCTACCCAGTCCAGCGCGCGGTTCCACGCCCACCAGGGGTCGCTATCTCCGGCTTGGCGTTGTCCGGCGCTGCCGTTGTAGTAGCCCACGTGGCCACCGTAGTCAGTGAGCATCAAGTCGATCTTGGGGTTGGCCGCACAGACCTTCTTTAGGTCGGGGATGATCTCTGGGCTAAACAGCGGGTCATCGGCAGCGTAGAGAATCAGCGTCGGAGTCGTTAGATCGGCCATGAAGGGCAGCGGGCTGCTGGCGTTGTAGTAGTCTTCGACTGAAGCAAACCCCAGGCGGGGAATCACTAGTTCGTGGTCAAAGCCCCAGATGCTGTTGGCGCGATCGATCGCAGCTAGGTCAAAGTGGTCGGGGTGAGCCTCGTAAAGGCGTTGGGCTAGGCGCTTGAGTTCTTGGGCGATCGATCGCTCTAAAAACTTGCCTAGCGGATCGGCAGTCAAGTAGCGTAGCGATCGGTTGGAGTCGAGGCTGGGGCAGATCACCACTACTCCGGCAATATCTCCCGGTGCTAAACCACTGTCGGATGGCAGCTGCATGGCTGCTTTCGCCCCCCACAGTGCCAGTTGCCCGCTGAGGGAATAGCCCATAAACCAGAAGGGTGGCGCACAGCCAAGCGCCTTTGCTTGGGCCGCCAGAGCCACATAATCCTCCCCTTCATAGATGCCATCGGAGGTGAGGGTGGGCGAAAGGTCTGCGGTTTTGCCGTGGGCGCGCCAGTCAAACACCACCAGGCCATAGCCTTGATGGTGGGCTTTGCGGCCCAAAATCTCGAGCTGCCACTGGTCGTCGAGGCTGCCGGTAATGCCGTAGGTGGCGACAATGGTGCCCTTTGACCGCTCGGGTACCGTCCAGCGACCAAAAATCGGCACATCCCCCTGGCCTGTGAAGATATGGTCTTGGTAGGTGACGGGCGGCAGGTCAATGCTCTGGGGCCAGGTTTGGCTCGACACCAGGGTGGTGTAGAGGGTCATGGCCAAACCATTTTGCAAAAACCAGGGGGGCACAAAGGGAGGCATAGGTTCGTGCTAATACTGCCTTCAGCATTCCAGAGAACCCGTTGCAGCACCATCCCCCTGCTGGAGAAAAATGTACTATGGCGGTGGCGACGCAGCTGAGGAATGGGTGATGGCGACCCCCAGGGTTGAGAGCGATGTAGTGCGAGTCGGCATGGTCGGCACGGGCTTTGTAGCGCGGCTGCGGGCCGATGCGCTACGGGCGAGCGATCGCGCCTCCCTGGTCGCCGTGGCCGGCCACAACACCGCCGATACCCAAGCCTTTGCCGCGCAGTACAACGCCGTCGCCGTAGACAACTGGCAAACCCTAGTCGATCGCTCTGACCTAGATCTGATCGTGGTCTGCCACATCAACCGCGACCACAGTACCGTGGCTGCCGCTGCCCTCGAGGCCAACCACCATGTGGTGGTGGAATATCCCCTGGCGCTGAGTGCCGACGAGGCTCAGCTGCTGCTTACCCTGGCCAAGGCCAAGCAGCGCCTGCTGCATGTCGAACACATCGAGCTGTTGGGGGGCACCCATCTGGCGGCGAAAGCTAGTTTGGAGGCGATCGGTCAGCCCTTCTACGCCCGCTACTGCACCTTAGCCCCTCGCCGCCCTGCTCCTACCACCTGGACCTATTGCCCTGAGCTGTTTGGCTTTCCGTTGGTGGGGGCACTGTCGCGCCTACACCGGCTGATCGACTGCTTTGGGCCAGTGGCGCGGGTCTACTGTCAAAACCACTACAGTGACCTCGCCCCTGGCCCCGAAGGTCTGACCTGCTACGCCACCTGCCTCTGCACCGCCCAGCTCACCTTCACCTCAGGGCTGATCGCAGAGGTGACCTATGGCAAAGGTGAGGCTCTGTGGCAGACGACGCGGCGGCTAGAGGTGATTGGCAGCGACGGCTCGCTTTGCCTAGACGGTGACCAGGGTGCTCTGACCGACGCCCAAGGTACCCGCGCTATAGAGGTCGGCTCTCGCCGAGGGCTGTTTGCGGCTGACACCGCCCAGGTGATCGAGCATTTGCTAACCGGGCAGACACTATACTGCACACCCGAGGCCAGCCTCTACACCTTGCAGGTGGCGTCGGCTGCCCAGCGATCGGCGGCGACGGGGCGGGTGGTCGACGTTGCTGCGCCTAGGCCTGCACCGTATAGCCCGCCTTCTGAATCGCCTCGGTAAGTGCCTCGGCGGTCACGCTGGCGGTAATGTCTACCGCCTTAGACGCGAGGTCGGTTTTGACCTCGGCGCTGGGGTCAACGGCCTGCACGGCTTGGGTAATGGTGCTAACGCAGGCTCCGCAAGCCATATCGGGCACGGTCACAGAAAGGGTGGTCATAGGGATTGGTGTGGGAAATTAAGGACTCAATCACTGTAGGCCATGGATATCGGCACGGGCACGATCGCTTTTGATCTGCTGGAGCGATCGCCGTTCCCTGCCTACATGTGAAAGTCTCTGCTGACCTTCGGCCTCAACTGAATTGGGTCTAACAGGAAGGGCTGTTACACTGCCATTCTCCCCACTCGGTTGACAGCAGCGCTAAGGTTGATCAAATGATTTGGTAGCGTTGATTCTAAGGGGCTAACGCCCTTGGAATCACAGGTCAGCAAATGGGAGCGACAACTATTATGACCGTATGTGAGTACAGGCCCGGTTTAGAGGGTGTACCGGCCACCCAGTCGAGCATTAGCTATGTGGATGGCCAGGCGGGAATTCTGGAGTATCGCGGCATTCCCATTGAAGAGTTAGCCCAGCGGGGCACCTTTCTCGAAACGGCCTACCTGTTGATCTGGGGCGGGCTGCCCTCCAAGCAGGAGCTGGAGGCTTTTGAACACGAAATTTGCTACCACCGCCGCCTCAAGTACCGCGTCCGCGACATGATGAAGTGCTTCCCCGAGAGCGGCCACCCGATGGATGCCCTGCAAGCCTGTGCGGCCGCTTTGGGCTTGTTCTACTCTCGCCGAGCGCTGGATAACCCTGTCTACATTCAACAGGCGGTGGTGCGGCTGCTGGCCAAAATTCCCACCATGGTGGCGGCGTTTCAGCTGATGCGCAAGGGCAATGACCCGGTGCAGCCTAGGGATGACCTCAACTACTCCGCTAACTTTCTCTACATGCTCAACGAGCGCGAGCCCGACCCTCTGGCGGCGCATATCTTTGATGTTTGCCTTACTCTCCACGCCGAGCACACCATCAACGCCTCGACCTTTTCGGCAATGGTGACGGCCTCGACGTTAACCGACCCCTACGCAGTGGTGGCCTCGGCGGTGGGCACCCTGGCAGGGCCGCTCCACGGCGGCGCCAACGAGGAGGTAATCGACATGTTGGAGGAGATCGGTTCGGTCGAAAACGTGCGCCCCTACGTGGAGCGCTGTATTGCCGAAAAGGCTAAAATTATGGGCTTTGGCCACCGGGTCTACAAGGTCAAAGACCCCCGTGCCACCATCTTGCAGGGGCTGGCTGAGCAGCTGTTTGCCAAGTTTGGTCAAGACGAGTACTACGCGATCGCTCTAGAGATGGAGCAGGTCGTTTCTGAAAAGCTCGGCGCCAAAGGTATTTACCCCAACGTTGACTTTTACTCGGGGCTGGTCTACCGCAAGCTGGGCATTCCGACCGATCTGTTTACGCCGATCTTTGCGATCGCTCGGGTGGCTGGCTGGCTGGCCCACTGGAAAGAGCAGCTGGGCGAAAACCGCATCTTTCGCCCTACCCAGATCTACACTGGCCCCCACGACCAGCCCTATGTTGATCTGGCCGACCGTCCCCACATCTGGGATAAGCAGGGTTTTTCGGTGTCTCTACCCTCCTGATAGGCCACTGATGGGTCAGACCCCCCTGGGCACTCTTCTCCCCTGCGCAGATTATTGATCTAGTGACGATTTTCAGGAACTCCTGCCCCTCTGGCGCTTGCGCTGGGGGGCTTTTGTTTGGGTGTGTGAGAGGTTTAAGGTGCAGGGTATAGGGTTTCAGGGGATTGGGAAGCGGGATTTTGAGTGCGGAACTATTTAGGACATCCCCGGAGCTTTATACCGTAAACCTTGAACCCTCCACCCCAGCCCCCACTGCTTACACCATTCCTTCAATACCCTCCCGCCAAAACTTCCTATGAATCCCACCCGTCTGGCTCGGTGGATGGGGGAAGATAACGGTAGAATCTAAAGTGTTTTCTCTCTGCCAGAGTTAACTGTACCGTTGCTAAGGACTGGCCCATGAATCAAGGAATTGACCTACAGGGTAGTTTTGTCACCGCCCTCGTCGACCTGGGACTGCCAGCTGGAGCGGCAAAGGCTCTGTGGTTGCCCTTGCCCATGGTGGTGATTCTGATTGGAGCCACGGTCAGCATTTTTGTGACGGTATGGCTAGAGCGTAAGATTTCTGCCGCCGCTCAGCAGCGGATTGGGCCTGAGTTTGCTGGACCCCTCGGTACTCTTCAGGCCGCTGCCGATGGCATCAAGCTGATCTTCAAAGAGGACATCACCCCCGCCAAGGCTGACCCGATTCTGTTTACGCTGGGGCCTGCGATCGTTGTGATCCCGGTGTTTTTGTCGTACCTGATTGTGCCCTTCGGCCAAAATCTGGTGATTACCGACATCGGCGTTGGCATCTTTCTATGGATTGCCCTCTCCAGCATTGCCCCCATTGGCCTGCTGATGTCGGGCTATTCCTCTAACAACAAGTACTCCCTGCTGGGGGGCTTGCGGGCAGCGGCACAGTCCATCAGCTACGAAATTCCCATGGCGCTGGCGGTGCTGGCCGTGGTGCTGATGTCAAACAGCCTGAGCACTATCGACATTGTCAATCAGCAGTCGGGCTATGGCATTTTGGGTTGGAATATCTGGCGACAGCCCGCCGGGTTCCTGATTTTTTGGATTGCGGCCCTGGCGGAGTGCGAGCGTCTGCCCTTTGACCTACCAGAGGCGGAGGAAGAGCTGGTGGCCGGCTACCAGACTGAATACACCGGCATGAAGTTTGGCCTGTTCTACGTAGGCTCCTACGTCAACCTGGTGCTGTCGGCGCTGATCGTCTCGATTTTGTATCTGGGCGGCTGGGAATCTCCCATCTCGGTGAGCTGGTTAGCCAGTTTGATTGGGGTCAGCGAAACTACCCCCTGGCTCCAGGTCATCACCGCTTCCCTCGGCATTGTGATGACCCTGTTCAAGGCCTACGCCCTGGTCTTCATTGCGGTGCTGCTGCGGTGGACCGTGCCCCGCGTTCGCATTGACCAACTGCTTGACTTTGGCTGGAAGTTTCTGCTGCCGGTAGCGTTGGTCAACCTGTTGCTGACTGCCGCCCTCAAGCTGGCGTTTCCGGTTGCCTTTGGTGGCTAGCTCAAAGCGCTTGCCCTACCCTGTAAATAGGTGGCTTCTGGTAGCTAGCCTCTGCTGAAAGCTCAACTACCCCACTGACAACCTGTACCACTGCGGAGATTTTCCCCATGCTGGGTTTTCTTAAACAAGTCGGCGATTATGCCAAAGAGAGCTTACAGGCGGCCAAATATATCGGTCAGGGGCTTTCTGTAACCTTTGACCACATGAGTCGCCGACCGGTGACGGTGCAGTACCCCTATGAGAAACTGATCCCCTCAGAGCGGTTTCGGGGACGCATTCACTTTGAGTTTGACAAGTGCATTGCCTGTGAGGTGTGTGTGCGGGTGTGCCCCATCAACCTGCCTGTAGTTGATTGGGAGTTTGATAAGGCGACTAAGAAAAAAGACCTGAAGCACTACAGTATTGACTTTGGGGTCTGCATTTTCTGCGGCAACTGCGTGGAGTATTGCCCCACCAACTGTCTGTCGATGACTGAAGAGTATGAGCTGGCTGTCTATGAGCGCCACGAACTGAACTACGACAACGTAGCCCTGGGTCGTTTGCCCTACAAGGTCACCCAAGACCCGATGGTCACTCCCCTGCGGGAGCTGGCCTACTTGCCCAAGGGCGTCATGGGTCCTCATGATCTGCCGGTCAACGCTCGACGGGCGGGCCAGATGCCCCAAGAAATTTTGGAGGCGGCTCAGAAAGAGGCTAAAGCGGCTGAAGGCGAAGCTCAGGCTAGCGAAGCCAAGCCTAAGGAGTAATGCACCCGTTAGGGTTACGTGGTACATTCGCCTAAGCTAAGACCACGGCTGCGATCGCTCAATTTTTACAGGAGTCAAAACTGTGACGCTAGCGGAAGGGGTACAACTCGTTGCCTTTGGCATCCTAGTTGCAATGACGCTGGGGGGTGCCCTGGGGGTCGTGCTGTTAGACAACATTGTCTATTCGGCGTTTTTGCTGGGGGGCGTATTTACCAGCATGTCGGGCCTTTACATCTTGCTCAATGCAGGGTTTGTGGCCGCCGCTCAGGTGCTGGTGTACGTGGGTGCCGTCAGCGTGCTTATTCTGTTTGGGATCATGCTGGTAAATAAGGAACAGCAGTTCACCCCCATGAAGCAAGCCTGGGTGGGCAAGGTTGCCACAGCCGGAGTTTGCGTCGGTCTATTTGCCCTGCTGACTACCTCAACCCTAAACACGCCCTGGGCTATTTCTACCGAGGTGCCCAAGGGTGAGATGGCCACTGTCGCCATTGGCATTCACTTTTTTACCGACTACCTGCTGCCCTTTGAGCTGGCCTCGGTGCTGCTGCTGATTGCGCTGATTGGGGCGATCGTGCTGGCCCGCCGCGAGTTGATTCCTGACATGGCTCCTGGGGATGCTTCTGAAGCATTGCAGCTACCGGAGCGGCCGCGCGAATTGGTGTCGTCGTCGGCAGGTCCAGAGTCAGAGAGCTAAACCTCTATTAGGCTGCTTTGGCGGGCTGAGAAACCCCTGACCAAAGCTCAAAACTGTTGTTAGGGATTGGAACGGATTCTTCTCAGCCATGCAACTAGAGTATTTTCTGCTTACTGCCGCTGCCCTATTCTGTATTGGCATCTATGGCTTGGTCAACAGCCGCAACGTGATTCGTGTGCTGATGTCTATTGAACTGATGCTAAATGCGGTCAACCTAAACCTGCTGGCATTTTCGAACTACCTCGACCCAGTGGGCATCAACGGTCAGGTGTTTGCGGTATTTGTCATTAGCATTGCGGCCGCAGAGGCGGCGGTAGGCCTGGCTATTGTGCTGTCGATCTACCGCAACCGTGACACAGTGGATATGGAGCAGTTCAACCTGCTCAAGTGGTAGGCCTGCCGAAGCGTAAGAATATCTGAATTGTAGAGGGGGTGGCATTGCTCTCTCTACAATTGTTTTAAAAGCACTGAGGTGTCGCTGTCTAGGGACGCTGGAGACGGTGTGCTCTCTCGCTCTGTACTGTCAACCCACGGCATTTTGTTGTGCAACTTGAGCAAGTCATCATTGTCCATAAGGCTGGTAATCGGCTGAGCCAAAAGTGGGCCGAGAAGTGCGCCCACCAGCTAGAGGCTCTGGGCAGCAAGGTCTTGCGCGGTCCCAGTGGGCCTAAGGACAATCCCTACCCGGTGTTTTTGGCCTCGGTGAGTCAGCCCATTGACCTGGCCATTGTGTTTGGCGGCGACGGCACGGCACTGACGGCAGCTCGCAATCTGGCCGCCGAGAATATTCCTATTCTGGCGGTCAACATTGGCGGTCATTTGGGGTTTTTGACCGAAAGCTCTGAAGAGATGGACGACACCGAGACGGTGTGGGAGCGGCTGATGAGCGATCGCTTTGCCGTTCAGCGCCGTATGATGCTGCAAGCCCGCATCTACGAAGGCCATCGCACCAACCTCGACCCGGTGAGCGAGGTCTACCTGGCCCTCAACGAAATGGCCATCAAGCCCGCCTCCCCCGATCGCATGATCACCTCCATGCTCGAAATGGAAATCGACGGCGAAGTGGTGGACCAATACCAGGGGGATGGTCTGCTGATTAGCACCCCCACTGGCTCGACCGGCTACACCGTGGCGGCGGGCGGCCCGATTATTCACCCCGGTATGGATGCGATCGTGGTGACGCCGATTTGCCCCCTGAGCTTGTCGAGCCGCCCGATTGTGCTGCCGCCGGGCTCAGTGGTCAGCGTGTGGCCCTTGGCTGACCCCGACCTCACTACCAAGCTGTGGACCGATGGGATATTGGGCACCGCCATCTGGCCAGGGCAGCGGGTGGATGTGCGCAGCGCTGAGGCCATGGCCCAGTTCATCATTCTGCGCCAGGACCACTCCTACTACGGTACTCTGCGCAACAAGCTCAACTGGGCCGGCACCCGCGTCAACTATGTGAACAACCATAGAAACTAGGGTGAAATCTGCTGCTCAAGAAATGTGGCGATCGCGGTGGATGTCATAGATCGCTTTTTCCCAACACCACTGCTCACTCTGGCTGGGATTGCGCAGCTGCACTTGCTCGACCAAGCGCTCGGCTACAGCTTGGTTGCCCCCTACTAAGCGCAGGAGCTGTCGCTGGGTGTGGCCCCGCACCGACCGACTCGGGACGGTGGTGGCTGGCGAGCGATAGGTGGCAGGTCGCCGTCGGCTCTGGCGACGATTAAGCCAGAAGATGAGCGCAATGATCAGTGCGATCGCCAACAAAAAAGATAAATCCATTCCAGCGGCATAACGTGGCTATAACCCTTGAACCCCTCAGCTAGAATTGGCTGCGGCCAATGGCCTCATGCTCAGGGCCGAATTGAGCTAACTCTAGTTCTACACAAAAATGCCGTCTACCGGCAGGTGGTCTCAAGGCCGCTGCCATTAAACCGCCAGGGTTTGCTAGTGTAATTTATATATTTGTCTAGCCTAGCCCCCGAGCTGCTGCTGCGGCAACACCACCGCCGCTGGGCTTAGGTAAGCGTTAAGTCCCTCATTTGCGCGTCGCTACCCATGCCAAGAACCCAACGCAACGACAACTTCATTGATAAATCCTTCACCGTCATGGCCGACATGATTTTGAAGATGATGCCCACTAAAAAGAGCCAGAAAGAGGCTTTTGCCTACTACCGTGACGGTATGTCTGCCCAAGCCGATGGGGAATACGCTGAGGCCATGGAAAACTACCGCGAAGCCCTGATTTTAGAGGAAGAACCCTACGATAAGAGCTTCATCCTTTACAACATGGGTCTGATTCACGCCAGCAACGGCGAGCATGAAATAGCCCTAGAGAAGTATAAGGAGGCGCTCGATCTGAACCCTCGCCTCTGTCAGGCCCTCAACAACATTGCGGTGATTTATCACTACAAGGGCGAGCAGGCTGAGGCCAGCGGTGACACCGACACTGCCGAAAACCTCTTTGACGAAGCGGCTCGCTACTGGCTAGAGGCGATCACCATTGCCCCCAACAACTACATCGAAGCTCAAAACTGGATGAAGAACACCGGCCGCATGAAGAATGACATTTTCTTCTAAGGCAAGCTCTGTAGCCCGTAGGGTGGGCACTGCCCACCACCGCTTGTCACTGTATCAATTGGATTTTGCCTTGGTGTTCCCCAGTTCGGGCGTTGGGTTCCACGCATTTCTCCTAACCTATAGCTGACGAGATTCAATTCCCTTTTCTGGATGACGTTTCCATGATCGATCTTGAACAAGTTCGCAAAGTTGCTCTGCTGGCCCGCCTAGAACTCACTGCCGAAGAAGAAGACCAGTTCACCGGGCAGCTCAGCGGCATTCTCGACTATGTGGAGCAGCTCAAGGAGCTCAACACCGACGACGTAGAGCCTACCACCCGTGCTATTGAGCTCAGCAACATCACCCGCACTGACAGTCTTCAGACCTTTGCCGAACGAGATGCTATTCTCGACTGCGCTCCCGATTGCGAAGATGGCTTCTTCAAGGTGCCCAAGATCTTAAGCGAGTAGTAGAGAGTTCAAACCTAACTAATTCAGCATTAATGGCCACCTAGTCCACGAACAGTGGACTAGGGTCCGTTTTCTTACGATTTCCTACTGATAGCGCTAGCAAATCTCAACCTATAGGACAATCGACCTCAGTTTGAATATGCGGCAGTCGCCGATGATGGCTGCTGCTTTGTTTTGTCCTGGGGTTTCCCTACGTTGAGGTGCCATGAAGCGTCGGCAGTTGGTTAAAACGACAACCTGGGGCGTAGCAGCGGCTACGACCGCGAGTATGGCCGCCTGCACCGGGGCTTCTTCCCCAGTGGCAGAGGGCACCGCTGAGGATTTGCCCCAGATCGATTGGCAAATGGCTACTAGCTGGCCTGCCGCCCTTGACACGATTTTGGGCGGGGCTCAGACCTTTGCCGATCGCGTCAGCACCATGAGCGGCGGACGGTTTACCATTTCACCCCGCTCCGCTGGCGAAATTGCTCCCCCGCTAGAAGTGCTCAATGTGGTCTCTCAGGGAGCGGTGCCCTGTGGCCACACGGCGTCGTATTACTACGTGGGGCGCAGCCCGGTGATGGGCTTTGGGGCCAGTCTGCCCTTTGGCCTCACCCCCCAACAGCAAAACGCCTGGCTTTATGAGGGGGGCGGGCTAGACAAGCTCCAGGAGTTTTACGCCCGCCAGTTCAATGTGATCCAGTTTCCAGCTGGGAATACCGGGGCGCAGATGGGGGGGTGGTTTCGCCGCGAGATCGCCAGCGTCAGCGACTTGGCTGGGCTCAAGATGCGCATACCCGGTCTGGGGGGCCAGGTGATGAGCAGGCTGGGGGTGACGGTGCAGACGCTGCCGGGGGGAGAGATCTTTCAGGCGCTGCAAACCGGGGCGATCGACGCCGCCGAGTGGGTTGGCCCCTACGACGACGAAAAGCTGGGGCTGAACAAGGTGGCTCAGTACTACTACTACCCTGGCTGGTGGGAGCCGGGCAGCACTCTCGAAGTGCAGATCAACCTCGACCAGTGGAATCAACTGCCCGAGGTCTATCAGCAGATCGTGCGTGCGGCGGCCTTTGAGGCCAACATGGAAATGTTGTCGCGCTACGAAACCCGCAACAATGAAGCTCTCCAGCGCCTAGTTGACGACGGTGTGCAGCTGCGTGAATATAGCGCCGAGATTATGACCGCCGCTCAAGAGGCCACCTTTGACCTCTATGACGAGTTTGCCGCTAACGACGCCGACTTTAAGGCCATCTATGACGACTGGCGCGGGTTTCGCGATCGCATTTATGCCTGGAGCCAGCTCAATCAGGGGGCCTTTGAGCGCTTTGTCTACAGCAATTTGAAGGCTGGGGGCGAGCCGCCCGCCTAGCACAAGGGCTGACGCTACGGTGGAGCTATTGGAGCGATCGCTCCACCAGCCAGCTCACTGTCTGGGGAAACACCATCACTACCACCAGCACTACTAGCTGAATGGCCATAAACGGCAGCGCGCTGCGGTGAATTTCGCGGGTGCTGATGGTCTTTGGTGCCACGCTCTGCAAATAAAACAGCGAGAACCCTACCGGCGGCGAAATAAACGCCGTCTGCAAATTCAGCGCCATCACCACCCCAAACCACACCATGTCAATGCCTAGAGCTTGGGCGGCGGGCACCAGCAGCGGCATGGCTATGAAGCAAATTTCAATGAATTCTAAAAACACTCCCATGGCGAAAATCACTAGGTTGGCCACTAGCAAAAAGGTCACGTAGCCCCCCGGCATGTTCACCAACAGATTGGTGATCAGGGTTTTGCCTCCTAGGGCATCAAACACCAGGCCAAAAAACGACGAGCAAAACAGAATAATCAGCACTACCCCCGTCACGATCGCTGTGGCGTGGGCGGCCTCTTGCAGCAGCTTGAGCGTCAGTCGTCCGTTGAGGGCGGCCAGCCCGCAGGCCCCCACCGCCCCCACTGCCCCCGCTTCGGTAGGGGTGGCAATGCCAAAGAAAATGCTGCCCAGCACCACAAAAATCAGCACTATTGGCGGCACGATCGCCTTCATCACTCGCTTTAGCAGATTCCAGGGGCTGATCTGGCGCATGGCTAGGGGCAGCGGCGGCGCGGTGCCAGGCTTAAAGTAAGCCACCATCAGCACATAGACCGCGTAAGCTCCAGCCAGCATCAGCCCTGGAATCAGCGCCCCTAGGAACAGATCGCCCACCGACACCCCCAGCTGGTCGCTCAGCACCACTAGCACCAAGCTAGGCGGAATCAGCTGTGCCAGGGTGCCTGAGGCAATGATGGTGCCAGCGGCCAGCTCTTTGTCGTAGCCGTGGCGCAGCATAATCGGTAGCGAAATCATGCCCATGAGAATGACCGTGGCGGCCACCACCCCAGTCGTTGCCGCCAGCAGGGTGCCGACCAGCACCACCGCCAGGGCCATGCCGCCGCGCAGGGGGCCAAGCACCAGGCCGATGGTCTCTAGCAGTTCCTCCGCCAGGCCCGACTTTTCGAGCACCGCGCCCAAAAACACAAAAAACGGAATCGCTAGCAAGGTGAAGTTGGCCATGGTGCC
Organism: Nodosilinea sp. FACHB-141; assembly: GCF_014696135.1. NCBI lineage: Bacteria > Bacillati > Cyanobacteriota > Cyanophyceae > Nodosilineales > Nodosilineaceae > Nodosilinea > Nodosilinea sp. FACHB-141. The sequence continues at coordinate 660,729 of NZ_JACJPP010000007.1, forward strand.
AAACCAGATGTTGGGCAGCAGCAAGAGGCGGGCGGGCTCAAAGGCCCCCAGCAGCCAGCCCACCAGGCCAAACACCAGCCCCGTACCCGCAAAAGAAAACGCCACGGGGTAGCCGCTCATCAAAATCAAAAAGAAGCCAACGAACATCGCGATCGCTAACCACTCGTAGCCCATGGCGCTCCTTACAAGGGGGACTAAAGAAACTGAATCTAAATCCTGAAAACTATCAACCGCCCGTCACCGCTCACTCCAGGGGCGGCAGGTCAGCCTCGGCCTCCGGCAGCAGCCTGCCCTCGATATAGCCGCACCACACTGCCCAGTACTTAATCGCCTGGGCTACGGCTTGGAGCAGCAGCAGCCCAAAACCCACCAGCACCATCGATTTGATCGGTGCCCTGGGCAGCCCACTGGCGTCGGAGGAAACCTCCCAGCGGCCCCAGGTGCCGTCGGGCAGCAGCCCCCACGACTGCATCACCGGGTTCACCGTCACCCACAGCCCCAGCACGCAAAAGGGAATCAGAAACAGCACCGTGCCCCAGAAGCTAATCATGGCCTTGCGGCGATCGCTCCAGCCCGACTCCAAAAAATCGACCCGCACATTTGCCCCCTGCTGGAGGATGTAGGGAAAGCTGAGCAAGAACGTGATCGAAAATAGGTACCACTGCCATTCAAGCAGTCCGTTCGAGGCCAGCTGCAAGCCCACAAAACGGCCAATGTAGCGGGCCATAACGTTGTAAAATCCGACAACAACGGTGAGCAGCACCAGCCAGCTCAGGCTCTTGCCAATCCACTCGCTCAAGTTATCGATGGCTTCAGCCACCCGCAACAGCCGTCCAATCAGTCCAGGACTTAGCACTCTTAGCTCCCCCGCCGACTCGCGTTGGAGTTGATAATACCGCCTAATGGAATGGGCTAGATGGGAGTCAACTCGCTAGCCCGGTCGTAAATGATTACGCCAACGCGATCGATGTGGTCAGCCAACGGTTGGCTCTCCAAGGTGTTGTAGTGCACAACATCAAAATAATAGGGCAGCGGCAGATCCTCATTGAGCACGTCGGCGAGCTGGGCGATGGTGCGCTGGGTTATGCGATCGCCCTTCACCGCTAGATCCACGTCTGACCCTGGCTTATAGTTGCCCTTGGCCCGCGAGCCAAACAGCACCACCGTTGTGATCTCCTCGAACTGGCGAAAGGCGCCAACGATCTGAGCCCTGTCGCTCTCTGTAAGACCGTAGGCGTTAGCCATCAGTCTTCACCTTGAGAACTTGGTAAAGTTCGGCCAGCAGGGGAAAGTAGTCGTTGCGAATGCTGGTTTCGACTGCGATCGCCGTGGCTTCATTGTAGGTATGCGTGGTCAGGTTGCGGTCTTGCAGAGCGTTCATCCAGCCGTGACCTTGGGCAATCAGACCGATCTGAAACCCCTGCTTAATGGCTTCTCTAGGGGTTTTAACCACAATCCCCTCAGCCTCCTCGTAGTCTTTCATCACCTTCCACGCCAGCTCAAAGGCCAATTCAAAGAACTGAATGATTCCCGCGCGCTCCACCAGCGAGGGTGACTCAATATCGAGGGCATCGCGCAGCAGCAAAAACGTGCGCTCGAAGTTAGCGAATCGCTGAACCCAGCGGGTATCGGGGGGATGCATGGGAGCGCTAGGCAAGGTGAACTCTTCTAGGTTAGGCGGGTCTGTGGTGCTCGTGCCAGTGGCGAGCGATGTCGATGCGGCGGCAGATCCAGACGCGATCGCGCCCCTGCACATAGTCTAAAAACCTCGCTAACGCCGCCGTGCGCCCCGGCTTGCCTGCCAGGCGACAATGCAGGCCAATGCTCATCATTTTGGGGCACTCCTCGCCCTCGGCGTAGAGGGTATCAAAAGAGTCGCGCAGGTAAGCAAAAAACTGATCCCCCGAGTTAAACCCGGCGTAGGTGGCAAAGCGCATGTCGTTATTGTCGAGGGTATAGGGGATTACCAGGTGCGGTCTACCGTACTCAGTGTTCCAGTAGGGCAGGTCGTCAGCGTAGCTATCGGCATCGTAGAGAAAGCCGCCTTCTTCGACCACCAGAGCACGGGTGTTGGGGCTGTTGCGACCCTGGTAAAAGCCTAGGGGGCGACTGCCCGCTACCTGGGTGTGAAGCTCCACTGCCCGGCGAATGTGCTCGCGCTCGGCCTCAATACCGAAGTACTGGTAGTCAATCCAGCGGTAGCCGTGGCTGGCGATCTCCCAGTCGGCCTCGACCATGGCCGCCACAGCTTCGGGGTTCCGGGCCATCGCCATGGCTACGGCATAAACCGTCAGCGGCAAGCCGCGACCCGTGAATAGTCGATGCAGCCGCCAGAACCCGGCCCGGCTGCCGTACTCATACATCGACTCCATATTCATGTTGCGCACCCCGGTTAGTGGTGCGGCCCCCACGCTTTCCGACAAAAACGCCTCCGAAGCCGCATCGCCGTGGAGAATGCAGTTTTCGCCTCCTTCTTCGTAATTGATCACAAACTGCACCGCAATTTTGGCGTTGCCGGGCCACTGGGCGTGGGGCGGGGTGCGGCCGTAGCCAACCAAGTCGCGGGGGTAGGAGGGAGTAATGGCCATAGGGAGGGTGAGTTTTGCGGCAAGATTTAGGCAGGATTTTAGGGGTTAAATCATGCTTTGGTCTAGCTAAATCACTGCGCAAATTGCCAATTTTTCATCACAAATCGGATCCCTCAAATTCGGGTTTCCGAAAGAAAACGCTTTCAGGTCACGAATTGTCCCTGCTACGCTCGTTTATGATCTACAGATCGGCTAATGTCGAAATACGGCTAAAGGCGGATAAGAATACAGGGGGCTGAGCTACGGTGTAGCATGAACTTTGTGTTCTTAAACATCAATTGACTCTGCTGGCGGCCTGGCTGACAGCACAACCACCACAGAATTGTGGCACTGGAGCTACGACTTTGTTGAACGGAAGGAGTAAACCCATGTCAGATGTCGCACTCTTGCCTAGCAAGAGGCAGGCTGCCCCCGTTCTTGACCTCGATGCTATCAATCGAGAGTGGGGAGAGGCTGACGCCACCAGTTTGGTGCAGTGGGGCCACAGTACCTTTGGTGACGGTCTGGTTCTCAGCACTAGCTTTGGCATTCAGTCGGCGGTGATGCTGCATCTGGTGACACAGGTGGTGCCTCAGATTCCAATTATTTGGGTTGATACTGGCTATCTACCGGTTGAAACGTACCGTTTTGCTGAAGACCTCACGACCCGCCTCAACCTCAATCTTAAGGTCTACCAGTCACCCCTCAGTCCGGCCCGCATGGAAGCACTGCACGGCCGCCTTTGGGAGCAGCATGACGTAGAGGCGCTAAACCGCTACGACAAAATTCGTAAGGTAGAGCCCATGCAGCGAGCCTTGGGCGATCTCAATGCCACGGCTTGGCTTACTGGGCTGCGATCGAACCAGACCGACCACCGCAAGTCGCTGGGGCGGGTGGGCCAGCAAGGGGGGCGTTACAAGCTGCTGCCCATTCTCAAGTGGACCTCTAAGGATGTGTACGACTACTTGGTGGCCCATGACTTGCCCTACCACCCGCTGTTTGATCAGGGCTATGTGACCGTGGGCGATTGGCACTCTAGCCGCCCGATCACGGCGGCTGACGACAACGAACGCGACACCCGTTTTAAGGGGCTCAAGCAAGAATGTGGTCTGCACCTGCCTCAGTCGCCTGAGGAGGCGGCCAGCTTAGACTCTAGTTCGCTGTAGGCAGGCTGGCGCGATCGCCCCTCCGCTTGAGCCGACATCCTGGTAGTGCCGCCTTTTTGCTTACGATTTAGCAATAGTGGCTGAAACAAAAAACTGCTTCTTTTGGGATGTTCTAAAGGCTGGATCACACCAAATTCTGCGGCGCTGCCTGCTGCTGATTTGAGCATTGTGCTAGTAGAGTCAGCTTCGAAAAGTTGAAGCGATCGCTCAAATCAACCAGCTTTTGTTAGAGAAGTGAAGGACCAATTTTTGGCCTGCCGCTTGAGTTTGCCAAACAAAGATGGTGCAGGCAGAGCGCAGTTTAAAGGCCTGAACTTAAGCTGGTTTCAAGTTTGAGAGCAGCTATCGAAAATATCGAGGACGGGCATACTAATAGCTAGTCTGTTTGTGGGCAAAAGTGGAGTTTGTCGAACGTGTATTATGCCGGGATCAACGTCTGCCCCAGGGGGGAGGTCTTCGTGTCTGAATTCTCCTACACTTTGGAGGTTAGACCAGAGGCATACTTCTAACCACGCAAAGACGCCCATCAACGGCATAGCTCATCCTTTTTGGTACATGCCCTGAATCCCTAATGTCCTCAGCTCCCCTACCTAACGACGAAGCGGGACGGTTAGAAGCCCTGCGGCGCTACGAGATTTTAGATACTCCTCCCGAAGCTGGATTCGATCGCATCACCGCTTTGGCAGCACGATTGTTTAATGTGCCCATGGCCCTGGTTTCCTTGGTGGATGAATCTCGGGCTTGGTTTAAGTCTTGTTATGGGTTTGAGGGGCAAGAAATTCAGCGGCACAGTACGTTTTGTAGCCATGCGCTGCTGTCTGAAGAGGTGTTGGTCGTGCCTGAGGCGCGCCACGACAGCCGCTTCGCCAATAACCCCCTAGTGCAGGATGAGCCAGGGCTGCGCTTTTACGCTGGGGCACCCCTGTGCAACCAAGACGGTTTTATTTTGGGCACGCTTTGCGTGCTTGATACTCAGCCGCGAGACGATTTTGGCCCCAACCAGAGGGCGATGTTGGCAGATCTAGCCGCCATGGTGGTCGACGAACTCGACCTGCGTTTGGCGGCCCACCGGGTCGATGCGATCGACCAAGCCCTGCTGACGATCACTCAGGGGGTAGCCACCCAAACGGGGGATGCCTTTTTCGCGGCTCTGGTGCTGCATCTCACCCAGACCCTGGGGGTTGACTATGCCTACATCGGACTGGTCGAAGGCGACGGGCAAGAGGCCATTCAGACCCTTGCCGCCTGTGCCCAGGGGCAACTTGTCGAAAACTTTGAGTATCTACTGCACCACACTCCCTGTCATCAGGTGCTGCTTAAGCGCGAACTGTGCTGTTACTCCAGCGGCGTCAGGGTTCAGTTTCCCGAGGCGACGCTGCTGCACCCCCTGGGCATTGACAGCTACGCGGCGATTCCCTTTTTTGACCCCGAGGGCATTCCGCTGGGTCTGCTGGGGGTGATGGATAGCAAACCCTGGAGCAACGTGCAGCTGATCAAGGCGCTGCTGCCCATTTTTGCCCTGCGCATTGCCACCGAACTCGATCGCCAGCGCACCGATGCCGCTCGTCTCCAGGTGCAGCAAGACCTGGAGCACTTGGTGGTTCAACGCACCGCTGAACTCTCCCAAACCAATCACCAACTACAGCTAGAGATTGAAGAACGCAGGCAAGCTGAAACCGCCCTCGCAAAAGAGCAGGAGCTGCTGCGGGTGCTGCTCGAAAACGTGCAGGCGGGCATTGTAGCCTGCGATGAAGTGGGCATTTTAAGCCTGTTTAACCAGGCGGCGAGAGACTTTCACGGCCTGCCAGAATCCCCCCTGCCCCCCGACCAGTGGGCAGACTACTATGACCTCTACCATCCCGATGGCAAAACCCCCTTGGGCAAGGAGGCGATTCCGCTGTTTCGTGCGCTGCAGGGCGAACGCGTAGTCGATGCTGAGATGGTCATTGCTCCCAAGGGAGATAAGGCGCGCACGGTGTTAGCAAGCGGACAGGCGATCGCCTCCCCAGACAGCAGCAGCAAGGGGGCCGTGGTAGTGATGCACGACATCACCGAACGCAAACAAATGGAAAATGCGCTGCGCGACAGCGAGGCCCGGCTGTTTAGCATTTTTGAGACCATTCCCAATGGCGTGGTTATTCTTGATGCCCAGGGGCAGTTGGTCAGCGCCAACTCAGCCGCTGAGAAAATTTTGAGACTGACTCGCAGCAATCTGGCCAGTCGAGCCTACAACGACCCGGCCTGGGTCATTACTGCGATCGACGGGCAACCCTTTAAGGAAGAAGACCTACCCTTTGCCCAAGTGATGCGCACCGGAGCGGCGGTACATGGTGTGGAACATGCCATCACCCACGACGATGGCACGCAGAGCATTCTGTGCATCAATGCATCGCCGCTCTTTGATACCGAGGGACACATTGCCAATGTCGTTGCTTCAATTAGCGATATTACTGCCCAGAAGCAGGCGGAGGCTACCCTTCAGGCCTCTGAAGAACGCTATCGCTCGGTGATTGAAACGGTGGCCGAGGGCATTGTGCTACAGCATGCCGATGGCAGCATTTTTACCTGCAACGCTAGCGCCGAAGAGATCTTGGGGCTGACGGCTGAGCAAATGATGGGGCGCAGCTCCCTCGATTCCCGCTGGTCATGTACCTACGAGGATGGCTCTCCCTTTGCTGGCGATCAGCACCCGGCGATGGTCACGCTGCGCACCGGTGAACCGCAGTCTAACGTGGTTATGGGGGTACACAGACCCGATGGCACCCTTACCTGGATTTCGATTAACACCCGGCCGCTGTTTCATCCCAATGACCCGACGCCCCTTGCCGTAGTGGCCTCATTTTCGAACATTACTGCCCGCAAATTGGCCGAGGCTGAGCGGGCCCAGCTGATTCGAGAGCAGGCAGCTCGTCTCGATGCCGAAGTGGGTCAGTTTCGCTCAGCGCTCCTGGTGGATATTAGTACTACGCTGGCCTCGCTGCTCAACCATACAGACACCCTAGAACGGGTTGCCGATCGGGTGGTGCCGTTTTTTGCCGACTGGTGTGCAATTGATCTGCTGCACCTGACCCAAGGCCCAGGTCAGAGCCTTGAGCGGGTGGCGATGGCGCACTGCGATCAAACTAAGGTCGAGCTGGGCTGGCAGCTGCATCGACAATACCCACCGTCGCTGGATGCTCCAGAAGGAGTGCCCAAAATTTTGTGCACGGGCCAAACCCAACTGGTGGTTGAGATTCCGCCAGCGATGCTAGAGGCGGCCGCCCACGATGCTAAGCACCTGCGTTTGCTGCAAGAGCTAGGTCTGAAGTCTTGTATCATTGCCCCGCTGATTGCTCGGGGCCAAACCCTGGGAGCAATTTCCTTTGTGATGGCTGAAACTGGCCGCCGTTACACCGCCAATGACTTAGCCCTGGCCGAAAACATTGCCCATCAAGTGGCGATCGCGGTGGATAACGCCCGTCTCTACCAGGCAGAGCAAACCGCTCGCAACGAGGCTGAGGCGGCTAATCGCATCAAAGACGAGTTTTTGGCGGTGCTCTCCCACGAGCTGAGGTCGCCCCTTAACCCTATTTTGGGCTGGTCGCAGCTGCTGCAAAAGCGATCGCCCGATGCCACCACGCTGACGCGAGGGCTACAGACCATTGAGCGCAACGCCAAGCTGCAAACTCAGCTGATTGCCGATCTGCTCGATATGTCTCGCATTTTGCAGGGCAAGCTCAGCTTGGAGGTTGCGCCGGTACAGCTTCAGACCGTCGTTGAAGCGGCGATGGAAACCGTGCGGCTGGCGGCGGAGGTCAAGGCCATCGACATGCGCACTCAGTTTGACCCTGCGGTTGCCCCTGTGATGGGCGATGCCGGGCGGCTACAGCAGGTGGTTTGGAACCTGCTAGCCAATGCGGTGAAGTTTACCCCTGAGGGCGGCCGCATTGAGATTCAGCTGCGGGCCATTATTCCAACTAACCATCAGGCTGGGTTACCCACTGCCAGTTCCCTGGCTCAGGCTGAGCTGACGGTGACTGATACCGGCAAGGGCATTGCCCCAGAAGTGTTGCCCTACATTTTTGAGCGCTTTCGCCAGGCCGACGGCAAGACTACGCGCCAGTTTGGTGGGCTGGGGCTGGGGTTGGCGATCGCCCGGCAGCTGGTTGAGCTGCACGGGGGCACAATCACCGTGGCTAGCTCTGGCGATAACCAGGGTGCTACGTTTACTGTACGTTTGCCCCTTCAGCGCCGCCTAAGCAATGGGTTGAATGGTACAGATCTTGCATCCCACCCACTAAGTTTGGGTCAGGCAAATACACTGGCCGGGATCCGCATTTTGGTAGTTGAAGACGAAGCCGATGCCCGAGAGCTGCTGGAGTTTGTACTAAAGCAGGCCGGGGCTACCGTCACCGCTGTGGCCTCTGCTGAAGAGGTGCTGAAACGGTTGCCTAGTTTGGACGTAGACATCTTAGTCAGCGACATTGCCATGCCCCAAATGGATGGCTATATGCTGATGCAACAGATTCAGGCTGAGCTAAACCGTCAAGGCCAGCGCTGCAAAGCTATAGCGCTAACCGCCTATGCCAGCGATCTAGACCAGCGGCAGGCTCTCGCAGCGGGGTTCCAACGCCATATCAGCAAACCCTTTGAGTCTGCAGAACTGATTGAGGCGATCGCTACTCTAGCTGCTGAATAGATATAGCTAACCCTCTTTGAAGGTAAAGCTGATTCATAGTCACCAAACAGACTTCTGTGTTGCAGTTCAGCCTTGTACTTGTCGCCAGAACTGTAGATTAATTCGAAACGTTAGCATCCAGTTTCTATTAACAAAAAGACAAAAGTGAAAGGTTGAAAAGTTCAAAGTGTGGTGTGTTTCTAAGACTTTAAAACTTACGCTTTGAGCCTTTCCAGTTCATAACAACGGAGGCGGTGGCTTACTAATAGGCTTGAGCCAATGTCAAACACCCCTTCACGTTTTAGCTAAACGCTTCGTCACTATGCTGAGTCTAGAAACGCAGTACAGCCAGCTATTTCATGGATAGCCTTTTATACGAAATCCGATTTGGCAAACCCCGATTCACAATCAGGAACCCTGTAGGGGCGTAGCATGCTACGCCCCTACGAATCAGGGGTATTTATTCGGGTTTGGGTATTAGTGGTGATGGTTGGCTTCAAGCAGGGCTGCAACCTTGGTGAGCAACTGGTCAAACTCGATCGGCTTGCGAATAAAATTGTTGGGCTCCAACGCCAGCCCTTGACTGGTTTGGAGAGTGTCATAGGCTGTAACAATCAAAATTGGCATTTGAGGGAGGGCGGGATTTTGCCGGATCTTTTTAGTGACTTCATAGCCATTCATATCTGGCATCATCACATCCATCAAAATTAGGTCGGGAGGAGCATTCTCAACCTTGGCTAGAGCCGATCCACCATTGCCGGCGGTCTCAACTTCATAGCCTTCTGTTTCTAAAACAGTTCTCAACAAAAACAAATTATCTTCTATGTCATCGACGACAAGAATACGAAAATCAGAGGGGGTACACACAGCAAAGGTTTTAAACAGGATTATATGATTACAGCTAGTTTAATGGATAAGCCATTCTACTTACCTCGAACTTGAGGCACAGATCAAAGTCATAAAAAAGGTAGGCATAAGCCTACCTTTTTACTGTCTGCTGTGTTGACAATTAACCGCGGGCGTTGTTAGCGAGGAGCAGCGCCGTAGGTGCGGGGGCTACGAGCACCGGTAGCGGCACCAGCAAGGGAAGCCACTAGGCCCAGCAGAGACCCTAGAGCAAATGACCAACCAACCTTGGCAGCATTGCCAGCAATGTTTTGGGCTTGCTCTTGACTCACGTTGGGGTCAGCGGCATTGGGCAGAGCATCGGTGGGCACCTGATTAACGACGGCGTCGGCTCCTTGGGCTACTAGACCAAAAGCACCAGCTACGCCACTCGAAAGCAGCCAGGCGCTAACGGCCAGGGTAGTTGCCCATAAAATAGCACCGTTGAGCAAAGCGGTTTTGCGGTTCATGGGGCCGCAGGCGCGAGAGGTAACGTAGCCGCCTAAGAACAAGGCAATCAGCAGGCTGATAATCGACCAGATGCCTACGGCAGTACCAACGTCGCCGGCGTTACTTTGGGCAGCATCTGAGCCAGCTATATTGGTGAGGCCCACGGCCGCACCTAAGGCAGTAAGCACGAGCTGAGTGGCGATCGCCACAACTAGACCGGCAATAATTGGACCCCAGCGTACCAGGTCATGGTAGCCGGTAACGGCAACGGGCGCTGCGTCTGCTATGCGCTGGCCTGGAACGGTACCGTAAGCAGGCTCTTCTCTGTAAGCACCGGAAGCACCGGGTTCATTGGTGTAGGACATGGAAACTCTTTACCTCTCTGTAGGACAACGCTAGGGGTTGATAAATCTTGTCCCCAATTTATGACGTTGTTTGGATGTGGCCATCTACACAGAGACACAAACTAAAACACCTAAAGAGGTAGATGCGGTGCAACGTATTGAGATGTCTAAAAGAGACTTAAACTACCCTACTGGTAGGAGCAAAAAGCGTAAAAGAGGCAATAAGAACATTGTTAGATTTTTTATTTACAAAAAGCAAGCAGCTCACCTTAGCAATTCTGCCCTTAGGTGTATGCCTCAAATGGGGTAATACTCCACCCTAGGAAAAGCTGCCAAGCGGCGATCGCCCTTTGGTGGGTGAGTTGGGCGGTTAGTTGTCGTGGCGATCGAGCGTGATTTAAGGAGATGCTGTGAATAAAGTATTAGGTATTGTGCTGGGCGGCGGTGCTGGAACCCGTCTCTATCCCCTGACCAAGACCCGGGCCAAGCCGGCGGTGCCCCTAGGTGGCAAACATAGGCTAATCGATATTCCCATTAGCAACTGCATCAACTCAGGTATCTCAAAAATTTACGTTCTCACTCAGTTTAACTCGGCTTCACTGAATGCACATATTTCTCGGGCCTACAGTTTTTCAGGCTTTCAGCAAGGTTTTGTAGAAGTATTGGCAGCCCAGCAAACCCCAGAAAATTTAGACTGGTTTCAGGGTACTGCCGATGCCGTGCGACAGTATCTGCCGCGCTTTGAAGACATGGATGTAGACGAGTATTTAATCTTGTCGGGCGACCACCTATATCGCATGGACTACAGCGATTTTGTGGAGCATCATCGACGCACCAACGCTGACATTACCCTGTCGGTGCTGCCGGTTGATGAGGCTCACGCCTCCAGTTTTGGGTTGATGAAAATTGACGATTCGGGTCGCATCATTAACTTTAGCGAAAAGCCCAAGGGTGATGCCCTCAAGGAGATGCAGGTCGATACGACCACCCTAGGCCTTTCCCCAGAAGGGGCCAAAGAAAAGCCATACATTGCCTCTATGGGCATCTATTTGTTTAAGCGAGACGTGTTAATCGATCTGCTTAAACAGAAGCCTGAATCACCTGATTTTGGTAAAGAGATTATTCCAAATTCTGCAAAAGATCACAATGTGCAGGCCTATCTCTTTAACGATTATTGGGAAGACATTGGTACGATCGAGTCGTTCTTTAACGCCAATTTGGCTCTAGTTAAGCAGCCTAACCCGCTGTTTAGCTTTTACGATGAGTCGGCCCCTATCTATACTCGCGCTCGCTACCTGCCACCTACCAAACACCTTAAGTGTGATATCACCGAGTCGATGATTAGCGAGGGCTGCATTCTTAAGGAGTGCCGCATTACCAACTCAATTATTGGCATTCGCTCTCGCATTGAGTCGGGCTGCACCATTCAAGACAGCCTGATTATGGGAGCTGACTATTACCAAGACAACTTTGAGCGCCGTGGTAGTTGTGACACGGCTAGAGTTCCCCTTGGTATTGGTGCCAACACCACCATTCAGCATGCCATTGTCGATAAGAATGCCCGCATTGGTTGCAATGTGCAAATTCTCAATAAAGACCGTGTTGAAGAGGCCGAACGCGAAGATGAAGGATTTTACATTCGCAGCGGTATTGTTGTTGTTCTGAGGGGGGCCGTTATCCCTGACGACACGATTATTTAGGCTGAGCTAGCTAAGTAGTGTAAACCACAAAAAAGAGGCTCTGGTCGCGACCAGAGCCTCTTTTTTGGCACGTTGTTATGGCTGAATCGAACATACTGAGAATGTTCATTGGATTAGGGCAGGTTCGGCGTAGGGGCATTGCACTGCAATGCCCTTACCAGAGAAGTTTGCCTATCAAGGTGTCCTAACTAAATCAACTGCTGCAATAGGGCGTTGATAACTATACTTAAGACCATAGTTATCACCACTGGCAAAATTTGGGCCTGTGCACTGGTGTATAGCCATTGCTCCGAGAGGTTACCCAGAGTGTCCTAACTGGTATGACCGAGGATGGCTCTGGGAGTGAAGTCTGACGTTCTGGGTTGCCTTGGCAATACTGCCGCTGCGATCGCTCTCCAGGATGGAATACTAGGCCGTCTCAAGTTTGCCTGCGGCATTCCCTTGCTGCGTGAAGTGAGCCTAATGCTGAATGTCACGCGTTTTAGGACGATCTCTGTAACTCACTAGCTTTTGAAAAGGGGGTAAAAGTCTTGCTTTTTAAGGGGGATCCTCACTTTTTCTGTTGTAAGAAACAGAACTTTTCAGACACCAATTAGACCTTTGCAATTCATTGTTGGGTAGTTTGCATTGACGCGAGCAATAAAAAGGGCGATCGCGCTACTAACGCGATCGCCCCTATCTGTCGGTGTTCTGTATCTAGCTGTATCTAGGTCCCGGCTGCCCAACCGCCGCCGATAGCAGCAAAGATGGCTGAAATCGTAGCGGTAGCAAAGATCCACCAGGAGGCCGCGGCGGCGGTTTTACGGGTGTCTTCCACCTGCTGGTAGGCCTGGTGCTTGATCTCGCTCAAGCGGCTCTCAACCGCATGTTCGAGCTGTTCGGCTTTGCTTAAAGCGCTGTTACGGACATCTTCGATCTGGTCGATGATGCGGTTGGCATCGGTCTCTGAGATCGCATCGTGGGAACTCATAAGTGCTACCAACGTGCCGCGATCGACTTGACCGAGACGTACCTTGAGAGACTCAAAACCTGCTTGAGGGTCATCCAAAAGTTGCTGCAAATCGCGGCGGATGCCGTAGTAGTTGAGTTCGGGGCGACCTAGGGAGTCAAGATAGTTGCGAATTCGGGACATAATGCCGCTCACAACCGACGTAACCCGCGCCTGCACATTGCGAATTTGGGAGACGACCTGGTTCCGCACCGACAGCACCTGATCGACCGCCGCCTCAGCCTCAGCCTGAGTCATATCGGGGCGCTGGGCCAGCAGAGCCACAACGGTATCGCGGTCGATTCTCGACAGGCGAGCTTGCAAACGCTCGGCCCCTAGGCGGGGATCGTTGAGCAGCAGCTTAAGATCGCGCTTAATGTCGTCAGGATTCAGCGCTGCTTTATCGGTGTTGCGCAGGTAGTCTTCCAAAGCCGTCTCGAAAGAGACAACCTGGGCCTGGGCCCGACGAGCCAGCCGCTGAGGCATGTGCAGAATATCGCGAACGGTACCCAGCACATCGTCAATAATGCGATTGGCTTCTGCCTCGCTGAGGTCTTCACGCTGGCTGAGCAACTGCACCAGGGTGTCGCGGTCCATGGCCGACAGGCGATCGCGCATGGCCCCCATCCCCGCCTGAGGATTGTTCACCAGTAGCTCTAAGTCGCGCTTAATGCCCTCGGGGTTAAGCTCGGGCTTGCCAGTTTCGAGCAGATAGCGCTCGATGGCACTGGTGGCTTCGTCGTACTTAGCCTTGGCCTGGGCCGTTAGTGCGCCCGGCGCATTAACCGTCTTGTACCAGGTCGATTCAACCTGGTCGAGGGTGCGGTTGATCTCAGCCTCAGAGAGATCTTGACGCTGGTTGAGCAATTGCACCAGGGTGTCGCGATCGAACTGGGCCAGGCGCTGACGCAGGCGATGGACCCCAGCATCGGGTTCGTGCAGCAGGGTAGCAATGTCGGCCTTGATGCCCTCAGGGTTAAGCTCAGCTTTGTTGGTGTTTTGCAGGTAGTGCTGTAACCCCATCCACTGGTTCTCAACTCGGGCTTTGGCTGCAGATTGCAGCCCGGCGGCATTAGCCCGCACGTTGTTCATCACCCCTTCTAAACGGCTAGCAACAGCCTGAATTTCTGCCTCACTCAGATCGCCACGGGTGCTCAGGGTCTGGGTAAGAGCCTCATAAGTAAAGGGCGAGAACCGCTCTTGCAGGTCATCAGCATCGGCGTAGGGATCGTCTAGTAGGCTGCTAAAGGCGCTGGCACCCGTTTCAGATAGCAGCTCTTCGCGCGGAGTTTGACGCAGGAACGTATAGACCTTGGTCTGTGCATCCTTAGCCGCTTCGAGGCGATAGCGCTCAGAAACTTCGCCCAGGGCTTGAGTCCGCACGACTTCAAGCTGGCGCGAGACCTCGGCAATTTCGCTCTTAGTTAGCAGCCCCCGCGAAGCCAAAAGCTCGGCGAAGAATGATTGATCCAAGTTCATTAGCTCTTGGCGCATCAGACCGGGGTCGGCAAAGGGATCGTAAATGACATCCCAAAACTCTTTCTGCATGCGCTGGGTGTTGAGCTGCCATGGGTAGGCGTTGAGTAGGTAGGTCTCAACGTCGGCTCTAACCACACTGTAGCGATCGCTGCCGCTTACCTCGCTGGTAACCGTGTCAACCTGGCTGGTGACCTCGTTCTTGAGCTGCTTGAAGCGATCGCTAATTTTTTGCACGTCTAGGTCGGAGAGGTCGGCTCGACCCATCACAACACCCATCAAGGTGGTTAGCCCCTGGTTGAGCGGGTTAGTCTTAGCCTCCTTGCCCTTACGCTGCTGGCGCATTTCGCCAAGAAACTCGTCTAGGCGGCTGCCCAGCGATTCGGCCAACAGTTCCTCTGGGTGGGCTGACTTGAGGTAGTTGACCAGTTCACCCAAGCTGTCGCCGCCGGAAGCTTTGCCCAGAGCCTTGCTCCAGGTTCCATAGAGGCGATCGGCAATGCGGCTGGCTTCTTTGCGGGAGAGGTCGGTGCGGCTGCTGACGAGCTTCTCGAAGCTGTCGCGGTTGAGCTGAGATAGGGTGTCGCGATCGGCGATCGAAGTCAGATCAGACTCGCGAAGCAGGCGCTCAAACTCAGCTTCTAACCCTTCAATATCTAAAGAAGGGGAGGCGAGAGAAGTAACGTACTCTTGCAGAGTGTCTTTGATATCTTTACCTGACCAACCGGCAGTGAGTTCGCGGCGCACAGCGGCAGCGGTGGCTTCGGCGGTCTCGATCAGCTGGTTGCTAGCCATCTTGGCACCCATGGCCCCGGTAGCAGCCCCCATCAGCGACTGAAAACTAGAGGTGGCAGTCTTAACCACCGACCCAATTAGCGACCCAACGGTGGTTGAGCTGAACCAAAACAGCAGGCAAAAGTAGGTGCCCCACACCACCAACCCGGTGATGGCGCCTAGCAGCGCGCTGGTGTAAAGGCTGAGCTTAACGGCTAAAAAGCAGGCAAAAAAGAGGGCCAAACTAACCGTGATTAAGGTCCAAAGGCCAAATTTGGTGGCAATTTTTTTGTCACCGCTACCAGAGCTGCTGCTACTGCTGCTACTCGATGAAGACTGGCCGATGTAGGTGAGGCCAGCGGCGACCGACAGGTTGGTTAGCAAAAGCTGGAAGCCAAAGGCCAAAATTACGCCCGAAAGTAGGGCGATAAAAAACTGGGGGCCAGAAAAAATTAGGGAGGCCTCTTCAGGGGTGGTAACTCCTGGAGCCACTACCTGGGCCAGAGGGCCACTTAATAGGTTTAATCCAATGTGCTCAATCACGGTACTGTTCCTTTGAGAATTGCAACTGTCTCGATGCCGCTTGGTCTACTCGTTTCTAGTAACTGTTAGTGGAGGTACTGAGAATGCAGTTTGGTCTGCCAAAGACTAGAAGGCTATGTGTGAGAATCAGCTTGGGCGATCGCTCCTAGTTCTTCGGAATATAAAACCGATGGAACAATGCCAGGCTGAAGCCACACAAAAAATAGAGTTATAAATGAAAAAATCTGAGTAGTCTGAGTCGCAACTCTAGATATCTCAGGACAACGATACAGCCTCTAGGCTTACATCAAACTCTATTAGTCGACATAAAGCATCTATCCCGCTGCCTAACTCTTTAGGGGGATAATATGTGAGCGTAAGCCTGTCTAGGTCTAGGATATGGCTGATGATGGGTTATCCCTGGGGAAGAGCGATCGCCCCCCAACCCAGTCTGGCACCGCAAAAATATTAGAATCCTGACCTTTGCCCAACAAAGACCCTAGCCTCTGCTAGCTAGCTCACCCTGACGGAATAGATCGCAGCATTTTTTCAACAGTACCGCAATCTGATGCCGCCAAAGCAAAGTGTTCCTGTAGGGGGATGGTGCTTACCAAACCGGTTTCTAAGCTGTAAAGGTGAAAAACGAAGAAGTAGAGGATTCACCAATGAGCATTCAAGATAGAGCCGAAGCAACCGGCAAAAATATTCAAGGCAAAGCACAGGAAGCCGCTGGCAAAGTAACCGGCAATACTTCTGACGAAGTGGAAGGTAAGTCTAAGCAGGGTGAATCTAGTGCCCAGCATGCCAAAGAGGATGTCAAAGATCAAGTCAAAAAAATCATTGATTAGTTTTGACTGACAATTTGCTGTAGACCATTGAAGGGAGAGCAGTTTTGGTGCTCTCCCTTTTTTGTTTGATCAATTTTTTGGAGTTAAGTGTTTTGGAGTCGAGCAACTCGTTTGGCCTCACTTAGTTAGTTTGCGATAGAGCGCACAAGCAGACCGCAAACCACAATATTCAGCTTCTTGTCCAAGGGCTGTCTGAAAAAAGACTAGTCACCGCACCTCTAATCAGCCGCGTCCTCTGCCTTCAATACTTAGACGTAAGCACTTGCCTTAAAGGGGAAAATCGGGAGACTGTAATCTTTTAATGTCAAGTTAGGACTTTTTAACTACCCCTTAACGAATGCTGCTTTCTAGCCTGCACTCTGTTGATAGACAGATTTATTTCTAGGGTTAAAAATTTTAAAGTTTATAAAAATTTATTTTGAATAGGTTAAGGAGATATCAATGGAGCTTGGCATTAAAGACAAAGTGGCTGTCATCACTGGTGGCGATTCTGGCATTGGCCGCGCTACCGCTAAGCTGTTGGCCCATGAAGGGGTAAAAGTTGCCCTGATTGACAAGACAACGACCCAGCTTCAGGACACGGTCGATGAGGTGAGTGCGATCGGTGAAGCCTTGGCGGTGCAGGCCGATCTGCGCAGCCTAGCCGACATCGAAGCCGCCCAGAAGGAAATTTTGAGCCACTTTGGTCAGGTCGATATCTTGGTCAATTGTGCAGGTATTACTGGGGCTACGGGTGACTTTCTCGACATTGGCGATGACGATTGGCAACAGGCGCTAGACATCAATCTGATGGGTGCTGTGCGCGTGTGCCGCACGTTTATCCCCGCGATGCGAGAGGCGGGCTGGGGGCGAGTGGTACTAGTGGCCTCTGAAGACGCGGTGCAGCCCTACATCGATGAAATGCCCTACTGTGCCTCTAAAGCTGGGGTATTAAACTTTGCTAAAAACTTGTCTAAAGCCTACGCCCAAGACGGCGTGTTGGTGAACTCGGTGGCTCCAGCCTTTATTGCCACTCCAATGACCGACGCCATGATGGAGCAGCGGGCTAAAAAAATGGGCACCACCGTTGACCAAGCGATCGCTACTTTTCTCGACGAAGAGCGGCCTCACTTAGAGCTTAAGCGCCGGGGCAAAGCCGAAGAGGTTGCGGCGGTAATTGCATTCCTCTGCTCTCAGCAGTCGAGCTTTGTGGTGGGAGCCAACTACCGAGTCGATGGTGGTTCGGTGGCTGGCGTAGGGTTGTAGAGGGCTTGCCCAAGACGAAATGCGTCTTGTGAAAGATGTGGTCGGTGCTGTGCCCCCAGCAGGATAAACGAGGTTTAACCCTTACTCCCGCGCGATCACCATGGACCTTGAGCCCCCCAGTCTACGTCTGCTGATCACCATGAATCTGGGTTTTTGGGGGGTGCAGATTGGCAACGGTTTGCAAACCGCCCATGCCAGCGCCGTTTTTGAGAGCCTGGGGGCCGAGGCCAGTCAGTTGCCACTGCTGTGGCTGGGGGCACCGCTAATGGGCCTGCTGGCCCAGCCAATTGTCGGAGAACTCAGCGATCGCACTGTCAGCCGCTGGGGCAAGCGGCAGCCCTATTTCTTAGGCGGTGCCGTGATTGGGGCGGCGATGCTGCTGGCGATGCCCCTGGCCACCAGTTTGATTCAGGCGGTGGCGCTGTACTGGGTGTTGCAGCTCGCCCTCAACGTCAGCGTTGCTCCCAGTCGCCCCTTTGTGGGCGATTTGCTTTCACCGGCCCATCGCACCCTAGGTTACTCGCTACAGGGGTTTTGCATCGGCCTCGGCACCATCTGCGCGGCGGGGCTGCCCTGGATTCTAGAGCACGTGTTTCAGCTAGAACCAGTCTCCCACATGGGCATTCCAGACGTGATTCGGGGGGCCTACTGGGTGGGGGCAGCCGTCTGCTTGGTGGGTTCCGTGGCCACCTTTTTGGCCGTGGATGAACCAGCCCCCCAAGCTGCTGCTTTTGCTGAGGAGTTGGTTGAGGAGGAGCGCCCGCCAATGCTAGGGGCGATCGCTGAGGCAATGGCAGAACTGCCCCCGATGATGCGGCAGCTAGCGGCGGTGCAGGCTCTGAGCTGGGCCGGCATCTATTGCATTTTTTTGTATCTGCCCAATGCGATCGCCCTCAACGTTTTGGCCAGCCCCGATCGCTCCCTGACCAGCTACTCCCACAACGTAGAATGGGCTGGCCTTTGTACGGCCTTCTATAACCTGGTCTGCCTGGGGGTGTCGTGGGTCATCCCCTCCCTGAGCCAGCGCTGGGGACGGGTAATGGTGCATGCCTGCTGCCTGATGGCGGGCTCGGTGGGGCTGCTGTCGCTGCTGCTGGTGCACAGCCGCTACCCGGTGCTGCTTTCGATGGTCGGGCTGGGCATCGCTTGGGCCAGCATCCTGGCCATTCCTTACTCGCTGCTGATGGATGACCTGGCGGAGGGCCAAAGCGGAGTTTATATGGGGATTTTCAATGGCTTTATCACGCTGCCTCAGATCGCCATGTCCCTGGGGTTTGGCTGGGTGATGAAGACCCTGCTGCAAGACAATCGCCTGTGGGCTCTCGCTTTGGGAGGCATCTTGCTAGGGCTGGCGGCGCTGCTGATGCTGCGTGTGACAGAACCCGTTAGAACAGCTGAAAACGAAGCGGTCAGCGCCTTGGCCCCAGTGACAAAATAGCTACAACGAGAGATTTGGACCTGCCTCCTTTGAGCGATGTGGCTAGTATCTCAAAAGCAGTAGCTTAGGCTCATGCAAACGCTACTCAAAGAGGTAGACTCCATGGATAATCAGAATTCTGAAGAGCGTAAGCCAATCAGTCAGCCCCTCACTCCCGAGGAAGTTTCCCCAGAGCAGCGGGCGGAGATGAAGCGGGCAATGAGAGAAGACGACCTGGTGCTCAACCCAGGCGATTACGTCGATGGCGAGAAAACCCTGGAAGAAAAGTCCAAGCAGGTGGCTGTTGACACGGCCGATATTACCGGCGATCGCATCGTAGTACCCACCTATTTTGTCGTCGACGACCCCGAGGAAGGCCAGAAAGCGCTGCACCACATCAAAGATGCAGAAGAAATTTCTGACGTTATTCGCCAAGCTCGCATTGACGAAGACGGCAATCGCACCTGGCGCTAAGGTTTGAGCAGGCCTTTGGTGACTAGCTCTAGAGGCTTGTTTTAGGGTTTAAGGTCTGCCCGTGAACCTTAAACCCTGCGGCCATCTAACCGGTCGCCTTTAGCTTGGCAGGCTACCACTGTCTACTTTGGCTTCATTTGACCATGAAAAACAATGCCCGTCAGCCCAACCCCTCCAACCTATCGGTGAGGGCCCAAAACAGTAGCATGCCTACTTTTGTGATGCGGGTTTCGCTGTCGCTTCTAGGGCTGCCGTTAGGGGGTTACATTCTCGGTAGCTTGGTTGATAGGCAGCTACAAGGGGAAATTTCTTGGGCGATCGCCGCCGCTCTCCTGGGCCTAACCGCAGGGCTAATTAACCTCTGGATGTGGATGAAACGCCCTGCACCCGAGGCTGACGTTTCCTCTACGCGGCTCTAGGAATGAGTTTTGCCCTCGCTAGAAAGGGGTAGGGCAAATGTTACTCTATAGGCTGGTTTGGCACATCGCTGAGCCAGCTAGCTGCTATGTTTGCCCTCGACGGGTACTAGGCCAAACGGCCTGCTTCAGCGATCGAGGTGTAGCTTTAGGCCTACGCCAAGATGCGGCTAGCTTGATGGACTGTATCGCTACTGCGCCCCTATGTTAGAACCCTCGTTGCTGCGCGCCCTAGTCTGGACGGACTATCGACTGGCGGTTTTATTCACCGTATTTTTGCCCCTAGTGCTGCTGCTCTGGGCCTTTGTGCAAAAGAACGAATCCATTCAGCACCTGCTCACCATTTATTGGAGGGTGGCAAGCCTGCTGATGATCACCGTCTATCTAATGATTGGCGGCTTTAACATCAGCTTTTTGTCGGGGCTGATGGCGCGCATCCTGATTCCGGTGGGGCTGTGGTTTTGGGTCGACCTCAATGAAGAGATTCGCGAGCAGCCCGATTCGCTGCTCAAGCTGCTGTTTAGCGCTTGGCGTTGGGCAATCACCATTTACAACATCATTGGCGGGGCGATCGTGCTTGGCTTTTTGCCCTGTGCCTTTTCCAACGCCCGCTTCGGCGCGGCCGACTGTCAAACCTGGCTAGAGCCGCCGCTGCTCTACAAAGAATATTTCCACGCGGGCTATACCAACGGTTTCCTGGGGTTCTTCGGCATTCTAGGGCTGGTCATTTATATGGCGTCTTTGGCCTGGTTTGTGTTTGTGCGCCTGGGCAAGCAGGGCCGCCAAGCGATTAACTAACCCGCCATGGCCCCCGGTTTTCGGCTAGAGCAATTTACCCTCAGACACCCTCAGCTGGTGCTGCTGGTGCGGGCCGCTATTGACGGCGAAGCCGACGAGGTGCTGATTTTCCGCGGCTTCTCTAGCTCGCTGATGCACCCCACAGCCGCCGACCCTGATGTGCCTGTGCTGCCTGAAAATGCCGAGATCACAGCGATCGACATCATGGTTGGCCCCTACAATCCTACTGCCCCCCAATACCTACACCGCGAGCTTCCCTGGGCCGAGATGCTGCCTTTATTAGAAGCTGCTGGAGTTTAGGGATTCCTTGAGGGCAAGGCAAGGGTATAGGAGTAAGAGGGCATAAGGATGGGAGCCAAGCTCTGCGCCTCACACCTTATACCCTGCACCTTGCACCCCCTTTACTCCTCTACTCTTCTGTCTTTTCTTCCCTCAGATGCTTCGGCTGCCACCCTTCGTGATTTTTTTGCGGAGCGCGGGAGACGACGAGGCAGTTGTCTGGGGCATCCTTACGCACTACTGACCCAGCAGCGATGGTGACGTCGCTGCCAATGGTAATAGGGGCGACGAGTACGCTGTTGCTGCCGGTTTTGGTGCGATCGCCAATCACGGTTGGGTGCTTTTTATAACCGTCGTAGTTCGCTGTAATCGTCCCCGCTCCCACATTCACCTTATTGCCTAAGGTAGCGTCGCCTAGGTAAGAGAGGTGGGCTACATTGGTGCCCATTCCCAAGGTCGATTTCTTAATCTCTACAAAGTTGCCAATGCGACAGTTGTCGCCCACCACCGCTGCGCCCCGCAGGTGGGTGTAGGGGCCAACCCGCGTACCATAGCCTACGGTGCTGTCGCTAACTACCGAAAAGGCGACAGTAGCGTAGGCTCCAATCTGGCTGTTTTCGACCAGGCTGCCGGGGCCGATGCGGCTGCCGGTGCCCACCACGGTTTTGCCCCGCAGATGGGTCTGGGGCTCGATGATCACATCGGGTTCGAGCTGAACTGTGGTGTCGATGGTGGTGCTGTCGGGATCGATCAGGGTGACTCCTGCTGCCATCCAGTGGTCTTTGATGCGGTCTTGCAGAATGGCGTAGGCCTCGGCCAGCTGCTTGCGGCTGTTGATGCCGAAGATCTCCTGGCAGTCTTCCACATCCACCGCCATAGCTGGGGTCATGTCTTTGACGACGTCGGTGAGGTAGTACTCCTGCTGGTCGTTGTCGGCGCTGAGGTGGGGCAGCACCGTCATTAGCTGGGCCCAGTTAAAGCAGTAGACTCCGGCATTGATGCGTGGGTTTTGGCGCTGGGCGGGGCTACAGTCGCGGTGCTCAACAATCTCGGTAATCAGGTTTTGCTCGGTGCAAAACACTCGCCCGTAGCCCGTCGGGTCGGTGAACTGGGCCGTGAGCAGGGTGGCGGCGTTGCCCTTATCTTGATGGGTTTTGACCAGGGTTTGAATGGTTTCGGGCCGCAGCAGGGGTACATCGCCATTGAGCACCAACAGATCGCCGTCAAATCCCTCTAGGTGGGGGATCACCTGCTGCACGGCGTGGCCGGTGCCGAGTTGTTCGGTCTGTTCTACAAAGGTGAGGCCGGGGATGTGGGCTAAGGCCGCTTTCACTTGGTCTTGACCAAAGCCGACAACGATGATGGTATGGCTGGGGTTGAGATCGGCTAGCCCATCTAGCACGCGCTCGACCATCGATTTGCCCCCCACTGAGTGCAGCACCTTAGGCAGGCTCGATTTCATGCGGGTGCCGCGCCCGGCGGCAAGAATGGCGACAGCGACCATGGGTGATGTCCTTAGTGGGGATGGCTCGAAGGAGTATATCGCGGTTTGGGGAGGGGTGGGGAGGAGGTGAGTGGATAGGGGGATGGATGGATGGGTAAGGGGGCAGGGGTTTAGGGGGGGGGGGATGGAGTAGTGGTGGGTAGAGAGGGGGTGAGGCTGCGGAAGTAGCGGCTGCCGACGAGGGCTAAGAAGCCCAAGTAGGCGATGATTTGAAGTAGATACAGGTGATCGCGGTAGCCGAGCAGGGTTTTGAGGACGACGCCGGGGAATTGGCGATCGGGCAGAATGATACTGCCATCCCACACCAGCGGGCCGAGGATACAGGAGCTTTGGGCGAAGCAGAGGTCGGCGGTGGGGTTGATTTGGCTAATGGCTGCTAGGGCGGCATCCAAATTCTTAAAGACTGAAACCACTAGGCCGCCGACGATGAGCAGCAGCAGTACACCCATCACCTGAAAAAAGCGCTTGAGGTTGATGCGCAGGCCCCAGCGAAACAGGGCTAGGCCAATGAGTACGGCACCGAGCAGTCCACCCACAGCCCCTGCTATGGCGGATACGCTGGTTTCGACGTTGGTGAAAATAAACAGTACCGTTTCAAATCCCTCGCGCAGCACGGCAATGCAGACCAGGCTAAAGACGCTCCAGCCAGCGGTTTGGGCCTCGTCAAGGGCAGATCGCACCGTACCCTCAATTTCGCCCTTGAGGCTGCGGGCCTGGCGGGTCATCCACAGCAGCATCCAGCTCAGCATGATGACGGCGATCGCCCCAAACAGCACATTCAACAGCGGCTTGATCACCGTTTGCAGACTGGGCAGCACCTGCTGAATCTGCTGGAGCCCCAACCCTAGGGCAATGCCGAGCATGACGCTACCGGCTAGCCCTGCAGCGATGCCAGCGTAGGCCCAGGGGTTGAGGCTTTGGCGGTTGGCCTTGGCCAGGCAGGCCAGCACAATGCCGACGACCAGGGCGGCTTCAACCCCTTCGCGCAGAGTGATAAAAAACGTGGGCAGGGCAGCGGTGAGATCCATGCTTGGGGCCATGCTTAGGTTGGGAGAGCTATTGGTATTGTGTCAAACAACCCCGCCCTTTGCTGGAAATCTGGGGCTGCAACGGTCAGAAGGCGTGTCGGAATGGAGACGAGCGAGTTCCTTAACCATCGACCACAACCCAGGCTCCGCCCCGTCGGCCGTCGCCCACGCCCGAGAGGGTGCCATCGGCATCAACCGCTACGGCATGGACGCCGCCAAAAAACATGCTGGGGGCCTGCCACCAGGTGCAAACGTCATTGCCGGTAATGGCTTGGGCCGCGATCGCCGCCTGCTCATAACCCGGCTCTAAATGCAGTGCGCCCCGTTCCCAGTGGAGCCGGGGCGCACTGACGGCGGCTTCGATATCCATGCCAAAGTCGAGTACGTTCGACACCACCTGCAAAATCGCGGTGCGAATGCGGTTTGAGCCGCCCGACCCCAGCACCAGACGGGGCTTGCCGTCTTGCAGCACCAGGCTGGGGGCCATCATCGACGACATCCGCTGGTTGGTCGGCCACTGGTGAAAGCCTTGGGGGTTGAGGTCTTCTTCGCCCAGCATGTTGTTCATCATGATGCCAGTGCCGGGGATGACGTAGGCCGAGCCTTCGCCGTTAGAGGTGGTGAGGCTAGCGGCGTTGCCCTCGCCATCGATCGCGCTGATGTGGGTGGTGCTGCCCCACTTGCTGCCCCCCCGGTTGAGAACGGCCTGAAACTGCTCTAAGTAGGGAGTTAGATGGGTCACACCTAAGAATTCTTGAGCGATCTCGCTACGGTAAAGGTGATCGTCGTAGCCCTTTTGGCGAGCCAGGTTGGTGAGGCCCATCACCTCTCGCAGAATGGCGACGTGGCGCGGGCTACCGTGAGCCGTCAGGGCAGGGGAAGACTGGGCCAACAGGTGCAGGGCAAAGGCAATCAGCGTGCCGCCAGAGCTGGGGGGCGGGTTGGTGAGCAGGGTGGCGCTGCCGTAGGGCACCGCTAGCGGTTCGCGCTCGACGACCTGGTAGGTTTGCAGATCCTCTAGGCTGAGGTAGCCGCCGTGGGCCTGGCAGTTTTGGGCGATCGCATGGGCCAAATCTCCCCGATAAAACAGGTCAGCTCCCTGCTGCACCAGGTCGTCCAAAAATGCGGCAAAGTCAGATAGATAAAAGCGATCGCCCGCTGTTAGCAACGTGCCTCCCGGCGCATAGATCGCCCTGGCCTCGGCGGTTGCCGTGAGAATGGAGCCCAAAATTTGAAAGCAGCCAGCGCGAAACGGCTCTACTGCAGTCCCCTGGGTAGCCCAATGTTGGGCAGGGGCTACGATCTGCTGAAGCGGCAAGCGACCTAGCTTTTGGTGAACGTGGAGCAGCCCAGCGATCGCCCCCGGCACTGCTATCGACCCCAGGCCAATGTGAAACTCCTGGATGGTGTCGCCAAAGTTGGCGTGGATGGGGTAGAAGTCGGGCGATCGCCCCGTTTCCCTTGATCGAGGCGTTTGGCAAAAAAAGTCGAACAGTCGGTTCTCGCCTGCCGCCGTGTGGGTCAGCAAAAATCCGCCCCCTGCCAGGGAGGTTAAAGACGATTCCACCACGCAGGCGGTGAAAGCGGCGGCGATCGCGGCGTCAAAGGCATTGCCGCCCTGGCGGAGCATCTCAGCCCCAGCTTCGGCGGTGAGGGCGTGGCCTGCCGCAACTGCGCCTCGATTGGTTTTAGGAGGAATACTCATAGCTGAGTAGTATATCCCTCGCGCTGCTAAGGCAGATTGCCCGCCGCCAAAATCTGCTCCACTGACAGCGACAGCTCAGGAAATGTGGGCGACACCAGGAGCTGATCCCCAAAAAATACGGCTTCGTCGTAGAGCCCTTCATTGAAGGTCAGCACCGTCACTTTAGACTCCAGCGGATCGACAATCCAGTATTCGGGAATCTCTAGGGCAGCGTATTCTGTGCGCTTGTAACGATAGTCGCGGGTAATGGAGTCGGGGCTAACGACTTCTACAGCGAGCAACGGAGGCGTTTGGGCGATCGCCGCCCGATTCACCAGTTCACCAACTTGTTCTGGTGTTAACACATAGACATCCGTCAACCGCGATTTTCGCACCCCAGTACGCACTCCGGCTTCCCGAAAGCAGAACCAACCCAGACCCAGGCGAGCGATTTCTGCATCCAGGCACTGCTCAATGAACTTGGCAATCAGCATGTGCCGAAAAGTCGGCGGAGTCATGGCAACCAGCTCTCCATCCGCCAGTTCATAACGGTTTTCAGTGCCGTCATCGTAGGCAATGTAGTCTTCAAAGCTAAGAAGAGCTGCTGTGGTGGAGGGGATCATGGGTTGCTCCGCTTTCCCTAATTGTGCCACGGCTCTAAGAAGGGTAAGAATGCCTGATCGCTATCTCTAGCTCCAGTCTTCGCGGCCCCGGCCTAACCCCTTATAGACCTCGCCCTGCTGGTGGATGGCGCGGGTTTTTTCGAACAGTTCGGCTTCGGTGAGCTGCCAGCGGTTGAGGGCCTTTTTGAGGTCGGTCTGAATGTCGCGGGCACCGGGAAAGCCTTCGTAGCGAGTCATCAGCCGGGCCAGCTCGACTAGGTTGAAATCGGTGGCTTCACCCGCCAAAAGCTGGTTTACCACCTGGCGATCGGTCTTGTACTGGGGGTGTTGCTGGTCTTTAGTGATATCAGCCATAGGACAGTGACCTGGTTCGATCAGTTTTGTAATAACGTTATGCGCCTGAAACCGCTATCCAGAACGACTAACTCGCAGCAGCTTACCTTGGAGCGACGTCTCATTGCAGATAGCATCGTTAATCCGCTGGGCTAGTCCGAGAAAGTCTCGATTCTCGGAGCAAACAATGATTCCGGCATGGTGAGAATTTAGCTGGTGTAGCTTAATAAAATCACGACGGTTTTGAGTTACAACAGTGAGCTGATTGGCGATCGCATAGACCAAAACGTTAGGATCAGTCGCTCCTGCTTGCCCGGCTTCTTGAACGGTCACGACGTTGTGGCCAAATCTACGCAGTGCTTCTACAACGGGACGAGGAAACTGCTCATCAGCATATAGCCCAGCCATAGCTAAAGTTTAGGGGTGCCGTCCGCAGCGTTTTCCTGCTCTTGAAGGGCGATCGCAATTTCCTCCGGGTGGGCATCGGCGTAGGCCCAAACATTGACCAAATCTGCCGCTGTTAGGTGAGGGTAAGACTCTAGCAGTTCTGCATCCGTAGCGCCCTGCTGCCGCAGGCTGATAAATAGCCAAACGGGTAAGCGAGTATTGGCAATGCAAGCATCACCACCCATTACCTCAGGGATTTTGGTAACGCCCAGGGAAGGCCGACTTAAGGTTTCAGTCAGAATCTGTATGGCGTCTCCCTTTTCTGCAGCGGTGAGGGTTTGAAGCTGAGTTTTCAGCGATTGAGAAGTCATAGGAGCGCTCAATAGCTAAGGGCTTCAGCTTCGGTCACAGGGGCAGATATCTCGGGGACAGCGGCTTCAATTAACCCGCCGCCCAGAACCCGATCGCCGTCGTACCACACTGCCGCCTGACCGGGGGTAACACCAAACTGGGGCTCGTCAAACACAATGCGCACCCGATCGCCCGTGCCATCGACCGCCGGCAGGGGAACCAGCGTTGCTCCCACCGCCTCACTGCGGTAGCGAATTTGCACTGACACCTTCATCGGCTCCTGGGGGGCGGCGATCGACACCCAGTTCACCCGCTGCACAGTGCAATCGGGCAGATGGGCATCGCTGCGATCGGCGACAATCACATGGTTTTTACCCATGTCAAAGCCCACCACGTAGAGCGGGTTAGCGGCGGCAATGCCCAGGCCCTTGCGCTGGCCAATGGTGTAGTGGTGAATGCCGGTGTGCTGGCCGAGCATGCGGCCTTCGGTATCGACAATGTCGCCGGGCTTGGGAGCCAGATATTTATCCAAAAAGGTCTGCATCGAGCCGTGGTGCTCGATCAGGCAGAGGTCTTGGCTGTCGGGTTTGGCGGCGGTGTGCAGGCCCAACTCAGCGGCCATACGACGGGTTTCGGTCTTAGTCTGGTGACCCAGGGGAAAGTCGCAGGCGGCCAGCAAATCTTGGGTGAGGTCGTAGAGAAAGTAGGACTGATCTTTGGCCGGGTCGACGGCGCGGCGCAGCTCATAGCGGCCCGTCTCAGTGTTTTGGGTGATGCGGGCATAGTGGCCGGTGGCGATGCGATCGCACCCCAGCTCCTCATTGGCATACTGCAGCATCGGCCCAAACTTGACCGCCCGGTTGCACTGCGAACAGGGCAGGGGCGTAATGCCGCTGCCGTAGCCTTCTACTAAATAATTAATTATTTCTCGCTCAAACACCTCGCGGCTATCGACCACGTGGTACTCAATGCCCAAATCTTCGCAGAGCTTGGCAGCATCGACCATGCCCTCAGAGCAGCACTGACCCTTACCCTTCATCAACCACAGGGTGAGGCCCACTACGTCGTACCCCTGCTGGTGCAGGGTTGCCGCCGCTACAGAGCTATCTACGCCTCCGGAGAGCCCGACTACAATCCTTTCCATGGCTGAAATGCTGCGCCTAAATTGCGAGAGAGTGCAGGGGTGAGATCTCACCCGTAAGGGTGATTGATCCAGCTTCCCATTCTAGCTCACGGTCTTTAGCCTTACGGAGAGTTCGCCGTCGTTGGGGCTAAACTGCCAGCGGCACGGTTTCGATCAGCGGGCAAATATCCCCCGGTTGTGGGTGAGGTTGTGACTCGGCCCAGCGATCGCGATAGTCCTCTAAATCGGCCTTAAATGCCGTCATCTGTTGAATCTGGTCTTCTAGCTGTTGAATCTTGTCTTGCAGCAGCGATTGCACAAACCCACAGGGCACATCCCCCCGCTGATGCACGTTGAGCACATCTCCCACATCCTCTAAAGAAAAGCCCAACGCCTGAGCCTTTTTGATGAACTGCACCTGGTGTACCGCTGTAGGCGAATAGTAGCGATAGCCGTTATCGCCGCGCTCCGAGTGCAGCAGGCCTAAACTTTCGTAATAGCGCAGTGCCCCCACCGCAATACCGGTTTGTTTAGCAACATCGCCAATTTTTAGCCGGGTTGCCACAGTCATAGCGAGCCTCCGATATCAACATCCCTATCCTAAACTCTCTAGCTCCCTAGAGGGTCAAGGCTTCCCCTCCTCCGTTACTAACCACTTTCCTCTGTGAAAACGGCTACCGACGCCACTGGCAACTTAGCCATCTCTAGCCCACCCACCATCTGCCGCCGCTACACTGGTCAACGAGACCTATGTTGATAGTTTTGCCCTGAGATTTATGACTCGGACTGCACGATCTAAGCGCCGCCGTACCTCTTCTAAAACGCTGTCGTTGATCCTTGGGCCTCTGGGGATCGCGGCGCTCATGGTCGCCCTGCTCGGCGGGCTATGGTACCGCAACCGCCCTCAGTCAGTGGCTTTTGAACCCAATACCACCGTTGGCGCAGCGGCGATGGCGGCGATCGAAACCTTTCCCGACCAGGGGCAGGCCCACGTTAGTCCTGGTGAGGCGGTCAACTACGACAGCGACTTCCCCACCTCTGGCCCCCACGATCCCAATCCTGTTTTGCCGGGGGTCTACACCCAAGAGCAGCGGTTAGAAGAACTGGTGCACTCCATTGAGCATGGCAACATCGTGATCTATGTTGACCAGCCTGGCCAAGCTGCGATGGACACGCTCACGGCTTGGGCCAAAGACTTTCCAGGCCTCTGGGATGGACTGGTAGTGGTGCCCAAGGCCGGTCTGGGCAAAGAAGTCGTGCTCACTGCCTGGACGAAGAAGCTAATTTTGCCCGAATTTGAGCCAGAAGCCGCCGCCACCTTTATCGACGCCTACCGCGGGCGGGGCCCTGAGAACCCAGTGCGGTAGATAGGGGAAGGGGTAAAGATTGGGGAAGTTGCGAACCGAGAAAATCTCCCTGTGATCGGTGATCCCAACGGGAGCAAGCGGTTGTCTGCCTGATGCAGGAGGGTCTTCCCGAGCCACGTCCTTAAGTTTCATGCTGCGGCCAGCGTTGGCCGATGGCCCTGGGCACCCTAGGCTCAATAGTCTGTAAGGTTAGCCAATGCTGACATCATCGCCCCATCAATTGTTTATGGTTAGCGGCAAGGGCGGCGTGGGCAAAACCACTCTTTCCTGCGGATTCGCGCGGCAGCTGGCCCAGCAGCACCCCGACGAAACGGTGCTGCTGCTCTCCACCGACCCGGCCCATTCCCTCGGGGACGTGTTGCAACTGACAGTGGATAACACGCCCACCCCTCTGCCCGATCTGCTGAATGTACAGGTGCGCGCCCTGGATGCGGCAGCGTTGCTAGAGCAGTTTCGGGCCGACTATGGCACCGTGCTAGAGCTGCTGGTCGAGCGGGGCAGTTTTGTGGAGGGCAATGACCTCAGCCCCGTGTGGGACATGGGCTGGCCCGGCCTTGATGAGCTGATGGCCCTACTGGAAATTCAGCGGATTTTGCGCGATCGCGAAGCCGATCGTGTCGTCGTCGATATGGCCCCCAGCGGCCACACCCTCAGCCTGTTTGCCCTGATGGATTTTCTCGATACCCTGCTAGAGGCACTGGGGCAATTTCAGCAAAAGCACCGCACCCTAACCGAAACCCTGGCGGGTCGTTACACCCCTGACCATGCCGATCAGTTCATCGCCGACATGCGCCACGATTTAGAGCAGGGCCGGGCGTTGATTCAAGATAGCGATCGCACTGCCTGCTGGGTAATTGGTATTCCTGAGCCGATGAGCTGGGCCGAGAGCGATCGCTTCATCACTGCCTTAGGACGGTTGGGAGTTCCCATCGGCGGTCTAGTGATTAACCGCGTGCTGCAAGAATCGGGCCAAGTTTTAGACAGCCATCGCCGGGTGCTGGCCGAGTTTGAGGCGATCGCTCAAGGGCAGCCGGTGCTGTGGGTGCCGGCTCAAACTCAGGAACCTTTAGGCGGCGTCGCCCTCGATGCCCTCATGCCCCAGCTCATGCCCCTAACCTCAGCGCAGACGCTAGCCGATCCTGCCGCCGAGATCTCCCCCATACTCCAATGGCCGCAGCCGATTTCCCCAGGCGTGGAGGACTTTGTCTCAGCAGGGCGACGGCTGATTGTGGTGGGCGGCAAGGGCGGCGTGGGCAAAACCACCGTGTCGGCGGCGCTGAGCTGGGGGTTGGCCGAGCGCCATCCCGAGGCCAACCTGCGGGTCATGTCCATCGACCCAGCCCACTCCTTGGGCGATGCCTTTGGCCAGCCCCTCGGTCACGAACCCACCCTGCTGTTGTCCAACCTCCAGGTCCAGGAGGTCAGCGCCGACATGGTGCTCGACCAGTTTCGCACCGACTACCTGTGGGAATTGGCCGACATGATGGCGGGTGATGGCGACATTGCTAGCGGCATTCAGATGGCCTACGGTCCCGCCGCCTGGCGGCAGATCGTCGCTCAGGCCCTACCTGGCATTGACGAAATGCTCTCGCTGATTACCGTGATGGATTTGCTAGAGCGCAACGAGCAGCAGCTGATTGTGCTCGACACCGCTCCCACTGGCCATCTACTGCGGTTTCTGGAGATGCCTACGGCTTTGGGCGATTGGCTAGGGTGGATCTTCAAGCTCTGGATTAAGTACAAGGATGTGGTGGGCCGGGTGGAGTTTATGGGCCGCCTGCGCACCTTGCGCCAGCGGGTGCTGACTGCCCAAGATAAGCTCAAAGACCCCCAGCACACCGAGTTTATTGGCGTCGTACAAAACCAGACGGCGATTTTGGCCGAGGCCAGTCGGCTAAACCACACCCTGGGCGATCGCGGCATTGCCCAGCGCTACATTGTCCACAACCGCTATCAAGTCGGTAGCGACCTGCCCGCTGAGCTATTTCCTCACCAGTGTGTGGTGCGGCTACCGGCACTGGTACCCAGCCCTAGTCCGTTTGGCCAGGTGAAGCAGGCGGCCCATCTGCTGATTGCTCCAGAGTCTCCCTAGGCTTAAGGCGGCTAAATTTAGCCCAGTTTCTAGGCCGCCGCTGTCAGTTTTGAAGCCCAGCGGGGCATACTAAAGCCAGTTCTGGGCTAGATTGGGCGGGCATTCAAACCCACACTCGGCGATCGCTATATTCTTCAGCCCTAGCACAGACTTTCCGAAAACCTGAACTATACTTAATGGCACCGCCTACCATGGCCTTCGACACCGCGAGAGGAATCAACTGTGGCAAATCATAGGATTTTGGTCATCGATGATAGCCGGGTGATTCGCATGCGGGTGCGCGACATGCTTCCCCAGGGCAATTTTGAAGTCATTGAAGCCCAAGATGGTGTAGAAGGCATGGATGCCATTCGCAGCCAACGCCCCAACCTGATCATGCTCGACTTCTTGCTGCCCCGCATGAGCGGCTGGGAAGTCTTCCAAGAAATTCAGGCGAATCCAGACCTCCAGAACATTCCCCTGGTGCTGATGTCTGGCCGCAAAGAAGAAGTCACCGAAAAAATTACCGAGCCCTTCGAGTACTTCGAGTTTATTCAAAAGCCCTTTGAGCAAAAAGAACTGATCGAAGCAATCAAAGCGTCGATGGTTAAGGCTCGCAAGCCACGTCGTACCCCCATGACCGCCCCCGCCGCCACGGCTGCAGCGGCGTCATCCGGTGGCGGCGATGTGAGTGCCGCCGAATTCCAAGCTCTTCAGGCTCAGGTGACACAGCTGCAAGGCGAGGTGGCCCAGCTCAAAGGCCAGCTAGGCAAAATGCTGGCCTACATTAAGCAAAAGCTGAAGTAGAGCAGTTAGGGCAGCGGCGATCGCAACAGGCGTTGCGTTGGCGCAGCCGACCGAGACTGGCATTGCACCCTAAGCCTACTCAACTTTCAAGTCATACAACCGTCAGCGGGGTTCAACAGCCCCGCTTTTTGCTGTGCTATGGGCGGCGCCATTGTTGTGGTTATGGTGTTCTGTGTCGTCAGGCAGCTCTGTGAATGCCTGCTGCGGCACCCCGATGGCAATGCCCGCCTTGTCAAAGGCAATACGCAGGCGGCGGCGAAATTCACGCGCCACCAAAAACTGCTTGAGGGGTCGAGTACGGATCCAAATCAAAAGAGTGAGGCCGGCGTGGGTTATGCTCTCAACCCCCAACATTTCGACCGGGTTGAGAATGGCATAGCGCCACTCGGGGTCGCTGGCCATAATCTGGGCAGTTTCGTGTAGAACCCACAGAGCTTCATCGACGTTGGTTCCATAGGCCACATCGACGAGGATGTTGGCCCGCGACCAGCCGCGGCTGAGGTTTTCGACTTGGGCAATGAGGCTGTTGGGCAGGGTGACCAGACGGCCATCTTCGCCGCGAATTTGGGTGATCCGCAGATTCAAGTTTTCCACAATGCCGGTGGTGGTGCCGGTGGTCACCAGGTCGCCGATGGCGTACTGGTCTTCTAGCAAAATCAAAAAGCCGTTGACCAGGTCTTTAACCAAATTCTGAGCGGCAAAGGAAATGGCCAGGGCAGAAATTGCCCCAAAGGCCAGCAGTGACGCTGGGGCAATTCTCAGGGTTTGTAGCACTAGCAGGGTGGCTAGGGCATAGATGACGGCCGTCTTTAGTCCTTTGAGGGCACCAATAATGGTCGAAATGCGCATCGATTTGCGCTGAATGTCGTCCAGATCGCCTAGCTCGTTTTTGCTCCAGGCCTGGGCTACTCGCTCAATGGCCAGGTTGGTCACGCGGTTGAGCAACCCGGTGAAAAACCAGGTCAGCAGCAGCAGCACCGGAATTGAGAACAACCCAAAGGCATAGCTGCGGGTTTGCGGAAAAATGTAGAGCCCGCTGGCGATGCCTGTAACCCACACGAAGGCGATGCCCCAAAACATTAGCCAGCGCAAGAAGGCTACGACCTGAAGCCGCTGGGCCAGGGTGAGCTGGTAGCTAAACACCTGCAAGAGCTGCTGCTCGGGGACATCGGCTCCGGGGGGAATGGGGAGATTATTTTGGTCAGTTTGCTTTTGCTCTAGCTCGCTCTTGCGCCTGCCCAGCACTCGCCAGATGCCGGTTAGCACAAGGGTGAGCAGCAGGCTGGCCAGCAAAATCCAGACGGTGCGGCGAATCTGCCGCCGACGAGCTTCGGGCAGGCGGCTGTCGACTGCCTGCCGTAGCGAGTCGCGCAGCACGACCTGCCAACGATCGGCCAGATCGAGCTGCGACGCCCCGTTGTACTGAGCATCGGTGTCGGTAATGGTGAGCAGGACCCTCGGTTCGACCAAGCCTGCTCCGATCGCAAATAGCACGGGCTGGCCGCTAATGGTTTCAATGCTCACATTAAGGGAGGAGCTATTGACGGCGTTGTCGTCAGATATGGGCGTCAGGGTGCGGTCGACCACCTGGCTGAGATTGGTCTCGATTTGCCGCGCGCGCACTTCAACGGGCACCTCCGCGCCCGATTCATTGCGGTTAAATACCGCTGGGGAGGCAATATCGAAGAGGGGATCGCCATCGAGGGCGACTACGGTGGTCTCAAGCAGGCCAATGCGCTCGACCCCAGCTGGGGGTAGGGTGCTGTTGCCGCCGAAGGGGTTGGAGATTTGGGCCACGGCTGGGGACAGACCCCAGCTTAGGGTGAGCAGCAGTCCCAGCAGCGCTAGCAGCAGCTGCATCCACCGTTGGGGACGGCTAAACCTAGTCGTCGGTTTGGGTGTGGGTCTGGGCATAGAAGAACGCGATCGCAACGACAGTGCAGGGTAGGTTTACCCCTGGGTTGTTTTAGCATTCTGACAACCTCAGTTGCACAGCCTAGTCCAGAACCCTGTCAAACGTGAACCCCACTTTCCTCGCAAATTTGGATCCAAAACGCGGAAAATAGGGCTCCAGCAATGCTTGAAACCGTTGGCACAGTGTGCACGATGCGATTAAAAAATTGCAGCGGTAAATTCGGCTTAGGAGCGGCGACGTTAGAAAAACCAGCCGTAGCTGTGTAGCCCCTTGCCCAGAATATTGACCCCCAGGTAGCACACCCACACCACCACAAACCCGGTGGCGGCAAGGATGGCCGGGCGACGCCCCTGCCAGCCCTTAGTGATGCGGGCGTGGAGATAGGCGGCAAACACCAGCCAGGTAATCAGCGCCCAGGTCTCTTTAGGGTCCCAGCTCCAGTAGGAGCCCCAGGCTTCATTAGCCCACACTGCCCCAGCAATGATGCCGATGGTGAGCAGCGGAAAGCCCAGACCAATCATGCGGTAGCTGATGTTGTCGAGGGTGTCGGCCAAGGTCAGCCGCTGGGGTGAGAGAGTGACGGTAGCGGGTTTTTCGAGCACCGCCGCGCCCCCGGTGGACATGGTCATCACCGCGGCGGCCTCGGCGGCGTCATCCTCAGCTCGGCGCAGCTTGACGTTGCGAAAGCCGCCGGTGCCGACGGAACTGCCTTTGAGTTCTACCGCCTGGCCACGGGTGACGAGGAGAAATGCGATCGCTAGCAATGCTCCTACCAGCAGCGCCGCGTAGCTCAGCAGCATGACGCTGACGTGCATCATTAGCCAGTTCGACTTGAGAGCGGGCACCAAAGGCTCTGAGCCCTGCATGGTGTCGGGCAGGGTCAAAGTGGCAAAGGCGGCGATCGCCATAGCAATGGGCGCGGTGACGGCCCCCACCAGCGAGCTGCGGCTCATGCGCTCGGCCACCAGGTGCATGGCGGTGATGCCCCAGGCCAAGGCAAACAGCGATTCGTAGAGGTTGCTCATGGGGAAGTAGCCCCCCTCAATCCATCGGGCACCGAGCAGGGCGGCGATGGTGAGGTTGCCTACGGCCATGGCGGCGGTGCCCAACGATGGCAGAACGGTGGCCTTGGGAAACGCCACGCCGCACCAGTAGAGCAGCATTGCCGCAAACAGCACCGCAAAGGATGCATTGTCGAGCCAGCCCTGGAACGCAATCAGATCCATGTTCGGTAGCCATGAGGAGTCTTTCCTATCGTACCGATTTTTTGGGCCGACTTTTGCGGGTTGAATTGCCGAGGCAACGATGGGAGTTACTGAGGAGTGGATGGGGCAGTATCGGGAGCCGCCTCGGGGGAGCCTTCTGGCGTAGGAGTGGCTTGGGGCTCGGCTCCGCTAGGTAGGGGACCGGGGCGATCGCCTCGCTTGAGCGCCGCCGTAATGTCGTAGCGCACCTGGCGATCGCTGAGCACCGTCGCCGTTACACCAATCGCCTCAATGGCTTCAGAACTCAGCAGCCCGTCCTGGGGCAGGGGCGGCAGCAGCAGGTTGTTTTCCACCCCGGTGAGGGTCTCTAAATTGATAAAAAAGTGGCCGTTGTTGGGGCGCGGTGCGTTGCCGGTAGTGGTCTGAAAGAGGTCATTTTCGCCCAGGCTGCGGTTGGGGATTGGGGCCACCTGCTCGGCAATGCCCTGACCCACGGTAAAGAAAGTAATGTCGCCGTCGAGCCAGCCGTGAGCCATCACCAACGAGTCGAAAGGCGAGGTCCAGCGGGTGACGGGCACGCCGCCCAGCTCCGTAGTCTCGATCGCAAAGCGGTAGCGGCTCTCCATCACGGCGTCGAGCTGTTCAAAGGTGGCAGTGGCGGCTTCGCGATCGTTGGTTTTGACCATCAGCACCAGCGCTGGATTCGGCAGCGGTGGTGCACTGCCATCGCCGGCTGGTGGGGGTGGGTTGAGCACCCCCAGGGCAAATTCTCCAGCCATCCAGGGCAGCAGGTTTTCTTGCAGACTTAGGCCAGTAGCGGTTTGCAGCCCTAGGGATAAATCGCTGGCTCGTACTGGCAGCAGGGCTGAGAGCTGCTCGCCAGCCTCAAAGTCTTCCCAGAATTGTTGAAAATCGCCCCCTGACACCGCTACCAGAGTACCTGTGGGCAGTCGCTGGGGCATCTGGTCAGCCTTGTTGCCGGTGGCCAAGGCCTGGGGGCCGGGCTCTAGCCAGCTAATGCCCTGGAGACCAACGCCGCGGCTTTGCAGCGCAATCGCCCCCACCAGCCCCCGTGGTGTCTGAAACGCCCGCAGCCGCTCGGGGGCAATGGGTGGGTCAGCGGCCGCAGCTATGGTTTGCGACAGGGCCGGCACATCCACATAAAAGCGGGCTAGAGGCCGGGTTTCGGTAAGTTGCTCGAAGGCTTTGCCCACCCCAGGGCGAGTGACCAGCGATTCGCCCCCCCGGTAGGTGTCGATCGCCCGCTTTAGCAGGGGCAACTGAGGACTGAGCACCGCCGTCTCGGCGTCAAGCACGGCGGCGTAGAGGGGAGTCTCTGCCTCACTATTGAGCTGCTGTAGAGTAACGCCGCGGTAGGGGGCATCTTCTACCGATTCAGCTTTTCCCAGCCGCTCGCCCAGGTCGTTTTGGGCGCGGTTAGCATCAGCAATGGGGATCACCACCAGCAGGTTTGAGGCCAGGGCCAGTTCAGGGGCGGGCAGTGACGGGGGCAAGTCGCTGGGGCTGGTCTCGACGGGTAGCACCGCCAGGCTAATCTCGGGGCCAACCCAGGGCTGAATGTCGCGGGCAAAATCGAGGTCTTGCTCGGCCAGCAGGCGATCGCGCCACTGCACTAGCTGCTGGTCAAACTGGGCCTGGGTGGCCTCGGTACCAAACTGCCGCAGTCGTCGCCACTGAGCCTCATCGCTGCTCAGGGCCACCACCGCCAGCGCATCAGCCGGAATGGCACTGGCCCCAGCGGGCAGCGTTTTGGCTAATTGCCCGTGCCGAGAGGTGGCCCAAAAAGTCAGCGCACCGCCGCCAATAAAGAGTAGAGCTGCGCCCAGGGGCAACAGCAGCGGAGGCTTTTTCTGCAGCAGCTTAGAATGCAACACGATAGTAGCCTGGCCAATTTGCCCTGCCACTCTAGCAAAGAACTTCGCCAACGAACCACGGATTGCGGCGCGCCCTAGCGAAAGCGAAAGTCGTATCCGGCATAGCGATCGCCCTCATAGAGCACCACCAGCCAGGTTTGCGGGTCAAACTCTAGAGGATAGGCCTCGCGCTCAGCAGGTAGCCCCGACTCAGTTTTGCCCGGCGACAGCACGCAGTAGGGCACTTGAAGAAACTCTTGCACCGTGGCCTTAGGCGCTTGCAGCTCGGTTTCTAGAAGTTTTTTGATTTGGTCGCGCGAGACTAGCGCCTTGGGCTGTTCTTGCCGAATGCAGGTAAAGGCCTCGGCCTCTTGCACCTTGGCCTGATCGGGGTTGGGCGAAATCAGCAGGGCGGCCAAAGCGAGCATTGAACCCCCCGCCATGCCTCCAGCCATGAGCACCTGGCGGGGCTGAGGTTGGTCTGGAAAGGCTCCAGGAGCAGTCCGCCGAGGGTGGGGAGCATGGGCATAGGGGCCAGGCTGAGGTCGCACCGATCGCGGCGGCATCGATTGGGGATTCACCGGGTGAGGATGCATCGGCTGGGGTTGGGGCTGGGGAGGCTGATAGTGGGCCGACACAGGGTAAGAAGAACGTTGAACCATGGCGTTGACCTTTGCTGTCTACCGTTTGAAATCTAAGGGGGTGCCCAACTTTGCCGAGTGGCCAAAGTAAAGACTCTAGCCATCCCGGCTTCGCTCAATGCGAAACACCAGCACTGGGGATGCTTGAGCACAGCTCTATGCCAGCAATGGGGTGCCATTGAGGCTAGAACGAGATTAGCCGCCGGGGATATCGCTCCCAAAGGGAGCAGCCGTGAGCAGCGCAAGCGAGTAGGGAATTGCTAAAATCAAGTATAGTACAAGAATACTATTTGGCAAATAGATGGGCCAGTTGTTTTTTGTTACGGTTTGAGAGTTGACTTTTCTTGCTATCGCTTCCCTGGGGATCGCCGTGGCTGAGTATGGAACGCCATGAACAGAACCCTTGTCTGGTTTCGCCGCGACCTGCGCATCTCTGACCATGAACCGCTGCTGCGGGCGGCTGGGCGAGGGCTGGTGGTGCCGGTGTTTGTGTTCGATCGCGCCCTGCTGCACCACCCTGAAACCGGTGCGGCGCGGGTGGCGTTTTTGCTGGCCGCCCTGCACGCTCTGGATGCAGACCTGAAAGCCTTGGGCGGGCGTCTGATTGTGCGATCGGGCGACCCAGTTCAGGTATTGCCCGATCTAATTAAAGAAACTGACGCCGATGGCATCTATGCCTACACCGACGTCGAACGCATTTATGGCCGGGTGCGCGATGCTCGCCTCAACCAGGCCCTAGACCGGCGGGGGATGAAAATCCGCTGGTTTGAGCCCGTCGCCAGCGCCGCCGATCTCATCCCCTACCCCCAGTACCGTGAGCTGTGGTATCGGGAAATGGGCCAACCCCTGGTGCCTACACCCCAACAGGTTTCCGTACCGCCAGAGATCCCGAGCGATCCGTTACCGGCCCTAGACGCCTTGGGCCACTGGGCTGACGAAAAGCCCATTCCCCCCGCCAGCACCGCCGCTGCCCGCGCCCTGCTGCAAGGCTTTTTGGCCGACAAGGCCGATCGCTACTATTGGCAGCTGTCGTACCCTAGCGCCGAGGCCACCACGGGCCTCAGCCCCCACATTAAATTTGGCGTGATCTCGGTGCGGGAGTGTGTGCAGACCATTCGCAACACTCCCGATTTCGGCGACAACCGAGTGCGCCGCAGCCACCAGCAGCTGATTTCGCGTCTGCGGTGGGGCAACGGGTTTACCCAGCGGTTTCGGTATCTGCCGCAGCTAGAGCTGCGATCGCTCTACCGAACCTTTGACGACGATGGCTGGGCCTTTGACCCCGATCTCTACCAAGCCTGGCAGACCGGCCACACCGGCTTCCCGATTGTGGATGCCGCGGCTCGCTGTTTGCAGGCGACCGGAGGCTATCTGGCGCTGAACTTTCGCACCCGCGCCATCTATGCAAGCTTTCTCAGCAACCTGTGCGGCATCGACTGGCGCTACGGAGCGCTGCATTTTATGCGCCACTTAATAGATGGTGACTGCCCCATCGACCATTACCAGTGGGCGATGCAGTCGGGGGTGACCCACTGCGTCGATAAAACCTGGACGCGCATCTATAACCCTGGCCAAACGGCGGTCGATCGCTGCGACCCCGAGGGCGAGTTTATCAAGCGCTGGCTGCCAGAGCTGGCGGATGTACCCCCAGGGCAGCTCGGCAGTCCGCCGACTCTCTCGGGCTACCCAGCCCCAATTTTGAACTATAAAGCGGCTCGCCAGCGTCGGGTCAAACTGCTCGAAGCCCAGCGGGGTAAGTTTCTCAACGCTAGAAATCTGCTGCCTCACCTGGCGCAGATGCCCAAGGATTTAACGCCCTTTGGTACGGAGGTCTATGGGGGTGAAGTGGCTTGGGCTGAGGATGCGATCGCCGATCTCTTCCCCGCCGCGCTGCCGTTAGCTGATCTGGATGTAGCGCAAGCGGCGGCTCTGCGCACCTGGTTTGTAGCCCGTGTCAATGTGCTGCCGCCGAAGTCGCGGCGACGAAAGCCGCAGGTCCCAGCTACAGATCCCAATATTCGCCAGCTCACGTTGCTGGGGGACATCAAATAGCCCAGGCTTTTTTGAGCCCTTGGAGCCGGTAGTAGGCAGCTTTAGGCTGGTTTTCGCGGTTTAGCAGCCCGCCAAAGGGCCAGAAAACGGCTTGGTCTGACAAATCCCACCAGGAGACCACTTCAATCTCGGGCCTGCTGTAGCCCAGAGTGTAGATTTGCTCGACCCAGTCGGCCTGAACCTGCTCGCTCCAGGGGGCGTGCCACAGGCCCAAAGCTTCGCCCATGATGGAATTTTCATCGGTGCCAGTGTTGGAAGAACAGCCCATTTCGGTGATATGGATGGGCTTGCCCAGGCCGACGAAGCGATCGAGCAGGCGATCGATTTCGAACATATCCTGGTCGGGATAGTAGAGCTGTAGGCCAATAACCTCAAAATCGATAGCAGTGGCCAAACAGGCTTTGAGGTACTGATAGGGGCTACGCTGGGGCGGGCCGTAGATCGCCACATTGCGAGCCCACGGGCAGCAGCTATTGACCACCCGCTTCACTTTGGGATTGCCCTCTTTGGCGGCCTCGCAGGCCATGCGGGTGAGGTCGAGAAATTGCGCTTGGTCGTAGCCGAGGGCGTTGGCCCAAGGGGCACCGTGGGCTTCGTTGATGACATCGTAGGCAGGAATGCGATCGCCGTAGCGCTGCGTAATTGCTAAAACTCGCTGCCGCAGGGTGGCTTTGATCTCCTCATAGGGCAGCGAGCTTACCCAGTCGGGCACAATGCCGTCGAAGAACCACACCAGGGGATGCCCCTTCGCCGGAATGCCAACGCTTTGAAGCCAGGCCACCTGGGTATCGGCTTCGGCGTAGTCGGGCTGACCACGCTCGGGTTCCATCGGTTTCCAGTAAAACGGTACGGTGGCGGTGGTGAAAAGGGCCTCGAAGTGGCGATCGTACTCCGCTCCCAAGCCAGGGTGGGCAAAAGCATTGCAGCCGAGTTTGAAATTTTGGCGCGGTGGGGTGCGGGCAATGCGCTGGCGGGCGCGGCTGAGGGTGGCTTCTTCTCCAGCCCATAGCCCTTCCACCAGGGCGTTGTTCCACAGCGGAATCTGGGTTTGTAGGTCGGGGGCTTGGCTAGCCTGGGTGAGGTAGGCCTGAGCGCGGTGGAGGCGATCGCGCACGCTCTGAGGAATACCGTAGCCCTGGCGCTGCCAGCGATCGCACGCTTGGCTAACTCGGTAAAGGCGATCGCGCGCAAATGCCCCATTCAGCACCAGCGGAAAATCCGTTGGTGTAAAGCCGCGCCCCTGGTTGTCAGCGTAGAGAGTGACGTCGCCAAAGCCCTCGACGGGGAGCTGAAGGGCGATCGCGAAGCGACCCGCTGGCGGCTGGGTGGTGAGAATGCCGTCCTCTACGGTGCGATCGGGGTGGGGAATGGGTTCGTCGTCTAGACCCAGAAAGTAGAGGCGGCTGAGTTCAAACTTGGGTAGCGGATCACTGTTGGGCAGGTAGGCATGCAGGGTGAGCGGCGGTGGACTGGCGAGAAGTTTCTCTTCTGCTTGGCCGAGCCAGTATGAAGTGGCAAGCGTGCTGGTGGTGTAGCGAATAAAGTGGCGACGTCTCACTGAAGCACCTGACCGAGATATTTCAAGATTTGCAGAACTCCGTCGAGTTCTTGGTTGGAGGTCAATGCCGCAAAAACCCTTGATAGGTTGTATCGTCGACCCTGGTTTGCCTCTAGCTTCACAAAAACTGAGTCATCCCCGTTGGTCATGAGGGCGAACCTAGGTTGCTCATGATTAGGGGTCGCCATTAAGTAGGCCAGGGTCTGGGGTAGAGCAGACCAGACCGAAATAGCTGTTTTTTTTGATTCAAACACCACCACCCAAAGCTGGTCTTTTAAGACCAATACTTCGAGCCGCCCTTGCAAAATTTCCTCTGGATCTTGCAGGGTAAGCTGAACCGATTCTTCTGCTTTCACCCTAAAGGGTGGGTCATAGAACCCAGCTAGGGTAAGCAGGGGAGAGGCAAATAGCAATAAAACCGTGCTTTCGAGCAGGTGTCCTTGCGATCGCTGATATAGATAGCGCTGCCGCAGGTCAGCCAGTCCCGCTTTTTCGGTGTCACTGAGGCTGGGCAGGTCAGAGCTCCATTCCCAAAAGAATGTTTCATCTTCTGTGCGGGTCAGCTGAAACCGCTGCTCGGCCTCTGCCAGGG
Organism: Nodosilinea sp. FACHB-141; assembly: GCF_014696135.1. NCBI lineage: Bacteria > Bacillati > Cyanobacteriota > Cyanophyceae > Nodosilineales > Nodosilineaceae > Nodosilinea > Nodosilinea sp. FACHB-141. The sequence goes on from NZ_JACJPP010000007.1 coordinate 702,850, forward strand.
TTGTAATCGCCTCTGTGATGGCAACCGACATCGCTTTCACCCGCTAGTGTGCCTCTATTTTACTGGCCTAACCGCTACCGGCGCGGCTCAGCAGCTGTCATGACGGGGTTGTGAAATAGCAGTATCAGCTTGTTCCGAGGCATGGTTTTTATCATCTAGGTTTGGCCTCGTTGCAGGTAAAGCCGATCAGATTCAAACTTTTATCTGCAACTGACTACACCACGCGATTTTCTTCAATGCAGCGGGCGTACCAGTGGTAGCTGGCTTTGGGAATGCGCTGCTGAGTGGCAAAGTCCACATAAGTGACGCCAAAGCGGCGATCGCGTCCATAGGCCCACTCAAAGTTATCCATAAAGGTCCAGAGGAAATAGCCCATCAGTGGATAGCCCTCTTGCACGGCGCGGTGGGCCGATCGCAGGTACTGTTGCAAATACTGAATGCGATCGAGATCCAGTACTTCTCCGGCGGGCGTGAGTTCATCCTGGGCAGCGCAGCCATTCTCGCTGATGAAAACGCGTAGCTCGGGGCGCTGAAGGGTATCGCTGATGTGGCGCACGCCCCAGTAGAGGCTGTCGGGCAAGATATGCAGCCAGGGCATGTGCATGCGCGGGTAGCTCTGGGGAAAGGGCAGGCTTTCAAAGCCCCTGGCATTGTCAGCCGCTCTCATATAGACTCCCGTGTAGACATTGAACCCGAGAGAATCCAGCGGTTGGTGAATGGTGGCTAGGTCGCCGGGCAGAATGTCGGGGGCATTCTTGCCCAAGTCTGCCAGCAGTTGGGGATTGTATTCCCCGGTTAGGGCCGGGTAGAGAATGCCGCCGTTGGTGCCCGTCAGGGGAAAGGCCGCCTGGGCAGCGGCGATATCCGCTGGGGTATCGGTGAGGGGGACGGTGGCGAGGTAGTTATCGACTAGCGCTACTTGGCAGGGCTGAGGCGAGGCGGCACGAATGGCCTGGCAGCCCAGGCCGTGGGCCAGCAGGGCGTGGTGGGAGGTTTGCCAGACTTCTTTGCTAGTTTTGACTACGGTGCCGGGGGCCATTTCGGGAACGTGGCCGACGCCGTAGCCGATGTGGGTAAAGCAAAAGATTTCGTTCAGGGTCATCCAGTGGGTGATGCGATCGCCCAGCTTCTTCACCACCACCGTGACGTAGTCGGCAAAGTCTTGCGCCATCTGGCGACTGCGCCACGAGCCGTACTCGTCTTCGAGGGCTTGAGGACTATCCCAGTGAAACAGGGTGGCGTGGGGAGTAATGCCAAACTCCAGCAGGGTATCGACCAGCTCGCTATAGAAAGCTAAACCGGCATCATTCACCGCGCCGCGCCCCTGGGGCATAACGCGGGGCCAGGAGATGCTGAAGCGGTAGTGGCGCACACCCAAGTCAGCCATCAGGGCGATGTCGTCGCGGAAGCGGTGGAAATGGTCGCAGGCGATCGCCCCGGTGTCGCCATAGAGCACCCGCCCTGGAGTTTGGCTAAAGACATCCCACACGCTGGGGCCTCGGGCCTCGGCAGCACCTTCAATCTGGTATGACGCAGTCGCTACCCCCCACTGAAACCCTGGCGGAAATGTGTATACCATCGCTTTGTCCTAATACTGTTTTGTACGCCGCATTACTCAATTGAAGAACGCTTTAAAGAGCTTGGGTAATAGCTTGTTCCCTGTGAACAAGGACACAGAATTTTCTTTAAAGCAGAATTGGGGAACTAAAATCCTGCAAAAAACGTCTCCTCAAAAATTCTCAAAGCCAGTCTCTCTCGCCTAAGTAAATACTACCTAGGGCTGATTTTCATCAAGTTTTATTGCATGTATTCTGATCGATATGTTACGCTCGCTGCTGCTTGCGCGATCGGTAGGTTTTTCTCAATTGATGGCTATGCCCGAGCGACAGCTTTCCCATGGGTCGTGCCTGTGGGCATAGCGGTGTTTACTGGTTTAACCCACTCTAGTAACCCTTGTATAGATGAGGGTTCAGAGCGCTTCGAGGCCAAACTTACTGAAGCCGTCGGTTTATGTCTCAATTCAATTCTAAGCATTATCAGCCTTCAAAACAACGGCTTAATTGGCTAGAAGGTATTCGGCTATTAGCAGCCGTTGGCATTCTGCTCTATCATGCCCAGCTGCTGTTTACGAAGTACGCTTACACTCCCCAGCCCACTGGGCTGCGAAGCAACTGGGCCACCATTGCTGAGGCCAACGCTCATCTCGGCCAAAATGTGCTGGCTTCTGCGATCGCTTTACCGGTTTGGTTTGGCTTTCAGGCGGTCGATATTTTTATTTTAATTGCTGGCTTTGTGCTGGTTTTGTCGCTGCGCAGCAAAGCCCAGGCTGTCGGTGCAGGCGAGTTTATTCAAAGTCGCCTGCTGCGAATTCTCTGGCCATTTTGGACCGTAGCCTGGCTGGCCTATCCCATTCTTTGGCTGATTGGTATTGCCAACAACAGCTATCGACCGTCGCCATGGGATACCTTTGCTGGGGCTACATTTCCGTTGCTATTTGGCTTTGACGGCGAACGTTTGTTGGCGACTAGCGGCCCCTGGTGGTTTATTCCCCTAATTATTAGTTTCACGCTAATTTCTCCTATCCTCTGGCAACTTCTAAACCGCTGGGGAACCCGCAATTTGCTGCTGGTGAGTTTAGTGGTCACGTTGCTCTATCGCTACGCAGCGGTCTACCACTTTGGCGGGCATCTGACCTACTCTATGCTCGACACGCCCAACAACTGGTTGCCCTTTGTCTCATTTGTGGCCAAGCTGAGCACATTTGTCGTCGGCATGGCTATGGCAGAGGCCTATTGCCAGCACCGTGGCCCCTTGTTTTGGCGGCCTCAGCGGCTGCTTTGGATTGGGCTAGTGGTCTACGCTGCGGGTTTTATAGCGCAGTTTTATCGAATGGGCTGGGTGGTCTGCGATCTGCTGTTACCCATCGGTTTTGTCATGATTGCGGCGGTGGTACTGCGATCGCTGAGCAATGTGCCGGCGCTATCAGCGGCTATGGGGCGGCTGGGTGTCCATAGCTATAGCTACTTCTTAATTCACGGCTTTGTAATCGATCGCACGATCAATCTGTGGGTGCAAGATAGCGTTTGGCGCTACTGGGTTGCTCTACCGCTAATGGTCGTTGGCACCCTAGCGTTGGCCATGATTGCCGATGCGGCGTGCCCCTTTATCCAGCGCAGCGCTGTACAGCTATGGCGCGACATTGACTATTTGCTGATGCAAGACCCAACGGCTGAAGGTGCTAGCTGGTGTCCGGTGGTGGGCGATCGCGTCAGCTACAAGGGCAGCCGAGACTGGATTGTGCAGAAGATTGAAACTCTGCTCGACGAAGGCGAATCCTATCTTTGCCAAATTTCAGAGGGTCGCCGCACAATCTGGGTCAACGCCAACCATTTAAGCCTGGTTGAAGCTACGTCGAGGGTGCACAGCCCCTACGCGCCAATTAAAACTGTTGTTTAAGCCAGGAGTTGCACTGTAGTGACCAAAACGTGGTCTAGCGAAATTCAAAAGGTCATCTTTACCCACGTGCTGCTGATTGGCCTGCCCACCGTTTTTTATGGATATTTGCTGCTTAGCGGCTGGGGTTTGATGGGGCCACGGGCTGTGGTATTGACGCTTTTTTTGTTCAATGCGGTGATTATCATCGTCGAGTCGAGCAATGCGTTATTTCGCCGGTTTGCAACCCATCGCCATCGGCTTAGCCCTCCGTCAGAGCAGACCCGAAACCAGGTCAAAGCCTGGATGGGAGTGCGAGGGGCTGAGTACCCCTCTCCCCTCGATCCGGTGCCCCGCTGCTCATTTTTAGTGGCCGCCTACTTGCCCAACGAGCAGAACATTATCGTTGAGACTCTGCACCATTTGCTCACTCACATCGAGCGACCGGCGGACGGGTTAGAAATTATTTTGGCCTACAACACGCCTGTGGATTTGCCCATTGAGGCTGAGCTACATCAGCTGGCCAGGCAGCATGATGAGCTGATCATTTTGCGGGTCGAAGGCAGCCGATCTAAGGCCGAAAATATGAATGCCGCCCTCGACATTGCGACGGGAGAAGTCACCTGTGTTCTCGATGCCGATCACCATCCCAGTGCCGACTGTTTTAGGCGGGCGTGGCACTGGATTGCTCAGGGGTACGATGTTATTCAAGGCCGCAACGTCATTCGCAACCATGACGAAAACTTTCTGGCTCAAAACGTGGCGATCGAGTTTGAGCAGATGTACGGCATTAGTCACGCGGCGAAGTCGTTTCTGACTGACACCAGCATCTTTGGTGGCTCGAACGGCTACTGGCGAACCTCGGTGCTCAAACAAATTCGCTTCAACCCCAACCGATTGACTGAAGATATTGACGCCTCTTTGAGAACGCTGCTTAACGGCTACAAAATTTTGCACGATCGCAGTATCGTAACCAGTGAGCTAGCGCCCGCCTCGCTCAAAACACTTTGGTTTCAGCGCAAACGCTGGGCCCACGGCTGGCTAGAAGTGTCGCTGCTCTATCAGCGCCGGTTGTGGCGATCGCCTCACTTCAACAACTGGCAAAAATTCTACTGGACGTATCTGCTCTACTACTGCGAATCTTTCGCCCTAATTTCGCTACAGCTCTTGCCGGTGCTGCTGGCCTTTTTGCTGGTGCCCGGTGCGGTGTCGGGCCAGATGCAAGTTTATTTTTGGGTTGCCGGTGGCCTGTCGCTTTTCAGCGGGGTTTACCAAATTCTAGCAACGGCAAAGGTTGCGTCTAGGCGTTATCCGCTGACTTACTACATTAAGCATGTGCTGTTTTTGCCTTTCTACGTCACCCTCAAAAACTCGATCGCGATCGTCGCTATCTACGACTACCTCAATGGAGAAAATACCTGGGTTGTGACCCCTCGCGATACGCGATCGCAGAAGCGGTATCGCCTTAAGCAGGGGTAAGGGTTTCGGTTGGTTTCGCGCCATGTATCTGGGGCATACTCTCAGCGTGCCTAGCAGCTCGCCCCAGGAAGTTTATCAACTATGAAGCTAAACGCCCGTAGGCAACGGGTATCCCCCCTAAAAGACAAACCTTTGCGGAACCCAGGGCAATCCCTTGATGAAGAGCTACAGCGTTTGTGGGATGAAGACCTCAACACGTGGCTGAGCCTGTTTTTGCTGCCCATCATCTTTACCGCATACGAGTGGTGGCGTGCAGTGAGCAACACCCCGCCGCAGCCTTTAGGAGCCCTCATAGTCACCATCCCAATTTCGAGCTGTGCCTGCTTTCGGCTCTACCGATTGAGACTACAGCTCAGGCGCCTGAGGATGGCGCGAGATGGAGAGAAGGCGGTTGGACAATACCTGTCAGATTTGAGAGAAAAAGGCTATCGAGTCTTCCACGACATTGTGGGAAAGGGGTTCAACGTCGATCACGTGGTGATTTGCGATCGCGGCATTTTCACCATCGAAACTAAAACCTACAGCAAACCATCGTCTGGAAAATCCACTATTCACTTCGATGGCGAAACCATTCAAGTTAACGGCCAGATGATGGAGCGCAATGCGGTTGAGCAAGCCAAGGCACAGGCTTACTGGGTCGCAGAAGTACTGAAGGAAAGTACCGGCAGATCTTTTGCTGTTAAGCCAGTGGTGGTTTTCCCAGGATGGTTTGTGGAGTCGTCTAAGACAAAAGGGCCCTCTGACCTCTGGGTGCTGAACCCCAAAGCTCTGCCCAGTTTTATCGACAACGAACCGCAGCGGGTTACCCCAGAAGATGTCAAGCTCGCGGCTTACCATCTATCTCGCTACATTCGTACCTCTTAAAGCTGGAGTTAGTTCAAACTCCAGCGGCTCTCAACTAGCATCTTTTACAATTTGATGGTGTAGAGCCAACGATGATGACCCTCGACCAACTTCAAACCGAACTGCTAGCGCTTTCACCCCAAGAAAAAGCGCAAGTCATTCAACTGCTGGTCTCTAGCCTCAGCGGTACCTGGGTTGGCATTGAGAAAACCCCTGGCGTTATGGGCGGTGATGCCTGCATTCGCCAAACCCGCATTCCAATCTGGCTGCTAGTTAGCCTTCGTCAGCAGGGCGCAACGGAAGCCTTTCTTCTAGAAGACTATCCCGACCTCACTGCCGCAGACCTCACCAATGCTTGGCTTTACGCCAGCACCCACCAATCCGAAATTGAAGCTGCCCTTCAACGGCAAGCGGCAGCCTGAGCATGGCTCGACTCTACGCCGATGAGGGTTATCCTCGCCAAGTCAGCCGACTGCTCAAAGACCTAGGGCATGACGTGCTGACCGTTCAAGAGGCAGGACAAGGGAATAAACGCATCCCCGATGAAACAGTGTTAGCTTTCGCTATCAGTCAAAATCGAGCTGTGCTAACCGTTAACCGAGGTGACTTCATTCGGCTGCACAACCAAAATTCTGGTCACGCTGGCATTATCGTTTGTACAGAAGACATCGATCGCCAGGGGCTTGCTAACCGAGTACACCAAGCGATTCTTGAAGCAGGAACTTTGGCAGGACAATTGATTCGCGTAAATCGTCCCAATTCCTGAATTGTGGCTACGACATTCTGACGCTGTGGCTAAAGGCTTTTCTCCATAAAGGAGCTGTTGGGGTCGGCGGTGTAGTCGCCAAAGGGGCCTCGGTACTCAAAGCCGTAACGCTCGTACAGGGTGCGGGCCGGGGCAAAAGCAGGGAAAGAGCCCGTTTCTAGATACAGGTGGGTGTAGCCCCGCTGCCGAGCAACATCAATAATGTGTTCCAAAATGCTAGAGGCGATGCCCTTGCGGCGATGGGCAGCAGGGGTACGCATCGACTTAACTTCGCCGCTGGTGGAGTCGAGTTCCTTCAGCGCGCCGCAGCCCAGGAGGTCATTGCCATCCCAGGCCGTCCAGAAGGTGATGTTTGGTGCTCTCAGCTGCTCCAAATCCAGTGCGTGAACGCTGCCGGAGGGCGTAATCTCGTGCATGTTTTCCAGATGCTCGCGCAGCAGGGCGATAATCTGAGGTCCGGTCAGATCGTCTTCGCGGATGTGCATTTGGCTCACCTCCCTAACGTGTTGGGAAATTTTACCGTTGGGAAATCTGACCAAACCGTTGCCACTGAACCGGGGGCGGCATGAGAAATTCGTAAGCCCCTGCCGCCTGCCCCGGCGCGGCGGTGAGCACAATGTCAAACGAGAGCGACAGGCGCAGCTCGTCGGTATGGTTGGGCGTTACCCCATGGCGCTGTTTGGCGGGGAAGACAATCAGCCGTCCTTCAGTGGGTAAGTAGAGAGCCTGGTCTTGGTTGAGGTAGTTCCAGGTAGAAATGATGTCGGTGTTTTCGCTGCCCAAGCCGGGGCTGACCTCGTTGGGGCGGGCATCGTCTAAAAAGGTGAGACAGCCCGCCGCATCGGTGCCCGACTCGGGCACGGCGACGTAATACACAGCGCTGACGTGGGCGGTGTTGTGGCAGTGGGCACCGACCTCCTGCTGGGGGCGCGACACCACGGGCCAGGCCCGCTGAATGTAGAGATCGATCTGGCTGAGGTCGAGGCCAAGCTCGGTTAGGTAGTTCACCACATGGGTTTCGACCTGGGCGACTACCCAGGCAAAGCGGGGATCGGTGTGCACTTTTTCGACGCCGTGCAGATCGCCCGTCCAGGCCATTTCGGGAAAGTTGCGGGGTTCGCTGCCGTTGGCTTCTAGGTCAAGAATGGCCTCGGAGAGAGCCGCTTTGTGCTGGGCTGCATCGGGCAGGTCGTTGTAGTAGACGGCAAGGGGAAACCAGGTATCGACGGGCATTGGTGAGATGGGGGGGTTAGGGAGATGAGGGAGTGAAAAGGGAAGCCTTCAGCGAGGGCAAACGGGGTTGGCGCGGGTCTCTGCTGGATTGTAGTGTTTAGTCTGATATAGCTCGACCGACCAGTTTAAGACATTGCTCAGCTTATCAGCCTAGGAGAGGCCAGCGATGGAGTGGATTACGACCCGACCCATTGCCCACCGGGGCCTGCACCAGGGGACAGCGGTGCCCGAGAATTCGCTGGCAGCCTTTGAGGCGGCGATCGCGGCCCACCACCCCATCGAACTCGATGTGCAGCTACTGGCCGATGGTAATCTAGTTGTGTTTCACGATCGCGACCTGAAGCGACTGACGGGTCACAAGGGCCGTATCGCCCACCACAATCTCCAGAGCCTCAAGCAGTTTCGCCTCTATGACACCGAGCAGACCATCCCCTCGCTGGCCGAAATGCTGGCCTGTGTCAATGGTCGAGTGCCCCTGCTAATTGAGATTAAGAATGAGAAAAAGGTTGGCCGCCCTGAGCAGGCCTTGGTAAAAACTCTGGCGGGCTACCGGGGAGAGTTTGCGGTGCAGTCGTTTAACCCGCGATCGCTCCAGTGGTTTAAGCGCCATGCTCCCGACATTATCCGAGGGCAGCTGGCCAGCAAACCGCAGCAGTTTTTGCGCAGCAATCTGCTGCTCACCTGGGCCAGTTCGCCGCATTTTATTTCTTATAACGTTAAGGCACTGCCAACCCTACCCACCACCCTGGCCCGCCGCTACTTTAATCTGCCTCTGCTGGCCTGGACGGTGCGCAGCCAGGACGAATGCGATCGCGCCATTCAGTACGCCGACAACTACATTTTTGACCAGTTTTAGCCCGGCCTCGACAGACATCAACTTGCCCCTTATTCCCGCTAGGGGCAGGCTGAGTAAATTATCGAAACGCTCCTGGTATTGCGGTATGCCCCTCTCGATCAAAGGTTTATGGGCTGTGGCCAAGGTTCAGATGCACCTGGCGCTAGGGTTACTCATGTCTCGTCAAGCCGTCTGTCCCTTAACCCAAGCGTTGAGCCTGGCGGAGCGTTATCCTGGCTCCGTGGTCTCAAGCACCGATGAAACCCTATTGCAGCCCGCAATCTCTGTCGTGATCCCAGCTTTGAATGAGGCGAGACAGTTGCCAGCGGTGCTAAACACGATCCAACCGGCCAACCCGGTGGAGGTGATTGTGGTGGATGGCGGCAGTGTAGATGGTACTGCCGAAGTGGCCGAGGCACTGGGGGCCAAGGTGGTCAGGTCGGTTCCGGGGCGATCGCACCAGCTCAACTGTGGGGCTGCCGCCGCTACCGGCCCCCTGCTGCTGTTTCTCCACGCCGACACCCGTCTGCCCGCAGGGTTCGATCGCACCATTTGCCAAACCCTGGCCCAGCCTGGAGTGTTTGCCGGAGCCTTTCGCCTCGCCATCGACGGCCCTAGCCGAGGTCTGCGCTGGGTGGAATGGGGGGTGAATTTGCGATCGCGCCTTCTGCAAATGCCCTACGGCGACCAGGCGATCTTTCTCAAAGCCGAGGTCTTTCACAATATGGATGGCTTCCCCAACCTGCCGATGATGGAAGACTTTGAGCTGATGCGGCGGCTGCGCAAAGTGGGGAAGGTGGCGATCGCGCCTGCTGCCGTGGTGACGAGCGATCGTCGCTGGCGCACCCTCGGCATTCTCCGTACTACCCTGGCGAATCAGGCAATGATTGCTGGCTACCTACTCGGCGTTGATCCCCACCAACTCGCCCGCTGGTACCGCAGCTTGGGGAAGCCTAAGCACTGAGCGACACAAGTTAAGTCTTAGGAATCGCTCAGCTCATTGGCCACAGGTTTAATCACTTCTTGCAGAGCTGCTTGCAGCACGTCATCACTGACACCATGCCGTCTCAAGCTTGCAATTAGCTCAGATACATGATCCTCTTCAAGTCGCTCTAAATCGACTCGCAACCCTTGACCAATATAGGCCCGAGCTAAAGGTTGATACCCAGAGAAGCCGAGTAGAGGGGCAATCCGCTTAAGGTCTTCAATCACGTCTTCAGGCATGCGAATGGTGATTGTTGTCATAGGCCGATTTCTGTCTAGCCGTTTCTTCAAAGCATCAGCTTTCATAGTATTCACGCTCCTGGCGGGTTGCCCTTCGGGCCGAAATAATCCGAATGGTGTCGCTTTCTCGCTCAATGTAGACAACGTATAGAAGGTTCCAACGCGTATCTAAACCGATGACGGCATCACGTGCTTCATCGTTACGGCTGGCATCAACCACCACCAGCAAGGGGTCAAAGAATACTTGCGCAGCCTGCTGAAACGTTACACCGTCGTGCTTTTGAGGGTTGAGCTGAGCCTTTTCATCATTCCAGACAAAGGAGACTCCATTGAGTACGAAGTAAACGTCCATACCTTGAAATCGTAGCTAGGTCGTAATGACAACGTCAATACGTCTCAGTTAAGCAAGCTCTACCCACCCATCTACCCCGATAACAACCCGCCGCTTAGTCGCTTCATCACCCGGCCGGCAATATCGGCGTAGCGCACCTCGCCAGCCAAAATTTGACCCAAACGTTGGGTGGCTGTGGGTCGCTTAATGCCCACTCGGTAACCAATCCCCGGCACTCGAAAGAATAACCCAGCAATGCGCTTGGCCCAGGGCATATCTTCGCCCCAGGTAGCGTGCATGGTGGCGGTGTAGTTGGCTAGGGCTTGGGGATCGCCGCCCAAGGCCGCATGAATCGCTTCGGCGGCCCGCACGCCGCTAATCATGCCGGGGCGAATGCCTTCGGCACTGAGCGGATCGACAATGGCAGCGGCTTCGCCCACTAGCACCGCTCGATGGGTGTGCAAAGGATGGTTGCCATCCCACAGCTTCAGCGGGTGGCTGTAGACCGTACCCTGATCGAGGCTTATCCCAAAAGACTGGCTGTATTTTTCCAAGGCCTTTCTGTAGTCTGCCGGGGCTTGGCCTAAGAAGGTCGCCGCCCCAATTGAGTAACCGTGTGCTTTGGGAAAGTTCCAGGCGCAGCCCTGCTTAACGAGGCCAAACTCAAAGTTGATGGCGCAGTCATCCCCCAGAGGGGCAAGCACTTCTAACACGCTGGCGGTGCGCAGGGCCAAATCAGGAAAGCCTAGCCATTTGGCCATGGGGCCGGTGGCCCCGTCAGCGGCTACGAGGTAAGCCGCTTCCAGCATGCCAGCCGTAGTGGTTACTTGCCAGTAGTCGCCCTTATTCTCAATGCTAGTAACAGCCGTACCATCCTTTAGCTGTGCCCCCAGCTTTTGCGCCTGCTGCACTAAAAAGTGGTCAAACACCTCGCGCTTCACCATCCAGATTGGGTCGGCGGTGGCGAGTTCGGCTTCAATGGGGTCGCCCAGCTTGTAGGTGTAGCGCACCCGGCGCATGGGGCGATCGATCGCTGGGGTAAAGTCGAAATCAAAGAACTCCGCCACGCTGGGTGACACTGCACCGCTACAGGGTTTGTAGCGGGGTAGCGAATCCTTTTCTACGATCAGCACCGAGTGCCCCTGCTTGGCCAGGTAGTAGGCAGTAGATGCTCCGGCAGGGCCGGCCCCTACAACAATAACGTCGTACATCGGGTTCCTAAAACGGTAGATGGGGCACAAGGGGGCTTGCCCTCATCCTACCGTTTTAGCGGTTTGGGAAAACCAGCCTTAAAAATAGGTGCCCCCCCTGGGCATTGCGCGTTTAGGAAGCTCGGGGTTAAGTAAACAGGTTGAGACGTAGTGAGATAAAGCCTAACTTTCGACGACTGCCCCCTAGCGCTGAGCCATTTACTTTTTAGGTACTATGCAACGCAATTTCTTTAAAGCTCTCAAGGTTAGTGCGTTGGGCTGTTTGGCCTTAGGCGTGCTGGCTAGCTGCGGTGGCGGAACCCCCACCGCCACGGCCCCTGAGGCCGAACCCACCGAACCTACCGAAACCGCCAGCGCCGAGGGCGAAACCGGCACGTTGGTGATTCGCGCCAATGGCGAAGATTTTGTGCGCCAGGGATTCACTACTAAAGACGGCTGGGAAATCGAGTTTGACAACCTCTACGTGTCTTTGGCCGATATCACTGCTGCCCAGACCGATCCTCCCTTTGACCCTGAGGTGAACGATACCTTGGAGGCCAAAGCCGAAGTCAAGGTCGACGGTACCCAAGTGGTTGATCTGGCCGAGGGCGATGAAGCGGCTGAGCCCGTGGCCGTGGGTGAAGTAGAGGCTCCGGCGGGGCGCTTTAATGCCTTGGCTTGGCGCATGGTGCCTGCCGAGAGCGGCCCTTCAGAGGGCTACTCGATCTGGATGCAGGGCACAGCTACCAAAGAGGGCGAAGAGATTCCGTTTACCGTCAAGGTGAATGAAGAGCTGGCCTTTACCTGCGGCGATTTCGTGGGCGACAATCGCAAGGGCATTCTCACCGCTGGAGAAGAAGCTGACCTAGAAGCTACCTTCCACTTTGACCACCTGTTTGGCGACGGCAGTGCCCCCGCTGACGACGGCATCAATACCGGTGCCCTAGGCTTTGAGCCCCTGGCGGCCCTGGCCGAAAACGGTGTGGTCGATGTCGATAGCTCTGCTCTCCAAGCAGAGCTATCAGAGGCCGATTACACCACATTCCTCTCGATCTTGCCCAGCCTGGGCCACGTGGGCGAAGGCCACTGTGCAGAAACTAAGCTGGCTACCCTATGAAACTAAACCTGACGTTGGCACTAACTGTAGGATTGGCTGGCTGGGCGTTGCCGGCGATCGCCCATGGCGTCACGGTGGAGCATCGCCAGATCAGCAGCGTTGAGATCAACGCTCAATTTGAGACTGGAGAGCCGATGGCCAACGCCCAGGTGCTGGTCTATGCTCCCGATCAGCCCGCCGAACCCTGGCAACAGGGCACCACCGACGACCAAGGAAAGTTCAGCTTTACACCAGACGCAGCCCAGCCCGGCAGCTGGGAAGTCATGGTGCGCCAGGCGGGGCACGGGGTGGTGACCACCATTCCGGTGGGGAATTCCTCTCCTGAGAACTCCACTTCTGACCCTGGGACAGAGGCGGCAGACGAGCCCAATTCTTTAATCTCTCGTAGTACTGGCCTATCTCCAGTGCAGCAGGGTATTACTATTGGCTCTGTAATCTGGGGCTTTATCGGCACCGCTCTATTTTTTGCCAGAGGCAAGCGCTAGTGCACATTCCCGACGGAATCTTACCAGCCCAGGTCTGCGCGGCTGGGTACGCCATGACTGGAGTAGCAACCTGGTATTCCCTGCGGCAGATTAACCGGAAGCCCGACCCCGCTGCCGAAATTCCAAAGGCGTCGCTGTTGACGGCGGCGTTTTTTGTAGCCTCTTCTATTTATATTCCGGTGCCGCCCGCTAGCGTCCACCTGATTTTGAACGGGCTACTGGGAGTGGTGCTGGGCTATTTTGCTTTTCCGGCTATTCTGATTGGCCTATTTTTTCAAGCGCTGGTGATTGGCCACGGGGGCATCACCACCCTGGGGGTGAATGCGGCGATGATGGGCATTCCGGCATTGCTGGCATACCACATTTTTCAGGGCCGTAACACGGTGGGCAAGATGCTCAAAGAGCCGACCCGCACGGGGGTGTTTTCTTTTTTGGGCGGTGCCCTGGGCCTGGGGATCGCGGCCCTGATCTTTCTGGCGCTGATTATTTTCAACATTCCCGCTGAGCTCAATGCGGGGGCGGAGCGGGCGGCGGTGCTGACGCTGTCGGTGGGCCACGTGCCCCTGGCCGTGATCGAAGGCATATTTACGACCATGCTGGTGCTGTTTTTGCGTCGGGTAAAGCCCGAGCTGCTGGAGGGTTAGGCCACCATGGGAGCTGCTAGTCTCGATACCTATGTACACCGTGAGTCGGTGATCCACCGCTGGTCGCCCCGGCTGAAACTGGTTAGCCTGGTGGCGCTGATGTTTGCCTTTGCCATGGTGCGTCAGCTGACCCTGGTGCCCTGGATGCTGGGGTTGGCAGCTGCGCTCTACGGGCTCTCGGGGCTGCCGGTGTCGTTTTTGCGGCAGCGGCTGAGCTATCCGGGGCTGTTTATTCTGTCGCTGGTGGTGGTGCTGCCGCTGACGGTGGGCGATACGGTGCTGGGTCAGTGGGGCTGGCTGACTCTGCGCCAAGAGGGGTTGCAGGCGACGCTGCTAATTGTGGGGCGGTTTTTGTCGATTTTGACCCTGGGGTTTATTTTGCTGGGGACGACGCCGTTTTTGACGCTGCTACACGCGATGCGATCGCTCGGTTTGCCCACCATCTTGGCGGATATGACGCTGCTCTCGTACCGCTATCTGTTTGAAATTGCCGCCATGCTAGCCACCATGCAGCAGGCCATGCGGCTGCGGGGCTTTGGCCAGCGGCGGCAGCGCTGGCTGCGAATAAACGGTCAGATGATGCAGCAGCTAGCCATGCTGGCCGGCAATCTGCTGATTCGCAGCTATGAGCAGTCAGACCGGGTCTACCGGGCTATGCGCCTGCGGGGCTACGGCTACGGAGGCAAGATAGCGGTGGGGCAGAGCGCTGCGGCGCAGCCCAGCACCCTAAGCTGGGGGCTGGCGGCGGCGGTGCTGACAGCAGCGGTCAGCCTAGTAATCGCTGAAGGACTTTTGCGCCTGTGAGGGATACGCCAATGATGAATTCAATCTCGACTGGGTTTGACCCCTTAGCCATGGCTCAAAAGCCTCAGCGAGAGGCGATCGCGGCCCGCGATCTCAGCTTTGGCTACCCCGACCAGCCCGAGGTGCTGGGGAATATTTCGCTGACCATTGGCCAGGGCGATCGCGTCGGCATTATTGGCCACAACGGCTGCGGCAAGACCACTCTATTTATGCTGCTGTGCGGCGTGTTCACCCCTGCTGCTGGGGAAATTTACCTGTTTGGTGAACCGCTCAAGCCCGGCCAGTTTCGCCCCGAAGTCGGCCTGTTGTTTCAAGACCCAGACGACCAACTGTTTTCTGCCTCGGTGCGCGACGACATCGCCTTTGGCCCCCAAAACATGGGCCTCGACTCGGCAGAGGTAGAGGCGCGGGTTGCCCAGGCTGCCGATATGGCGGGCATCACCCACTTGCTCGATCGCCTGCCCCACCACCTGTCGGGCGGCGAAAAACAGATGGTGGCGATCGCCGGTCTTCTGGCCATGACCCCCCAGATCATTCTCTATGACGAACCCACCGCCAGCCTTGATCTGCGCACCCGCCGCCGCCTGATTCGCTTCTTGCAAAACTCCACCGAGACCGTGCTGATCTCCTCCCACGATCTAGAATTTGTGCTGGAGGTGTGCGATCGCGTCATTCTGATCGACGAAGGCCGCATCATCGCCGACGGCTGCCCTCGCAAAATCATGGGCGATCGGGCGCTAATGGAAGCCCACGGCCTGGAGAAGCCCCATTCGCTGATTCCCCACATTGATCCCCACCACGGGGGGTAGCGAGTAGGGAGTTTTGAATCAGCATTCTTGAGAACCGTAGGGTGCATTCGCGGCCATACCCCTATCCAGCAACGCCCTGATCGCTTTGATGGACCGCAATGCACCTCTGGAGAATCGTGCATAGATAAGCAGGATTTGCCTTAAGAATAGATTTTTGTCGTTGGGGCTGCCGCGCTAGCGACGTGGACGATTGGTGTCCAAGGCGAGGGCGGCGCTCCAGGCTTCTTTCACTGCTGCCCGAACTAAGAAAAAAGGGGTTCCTGACTTGTGCAGGAACCCCTTTCGCTATCTCTCTCTCTCTCGTCTCAACTGGCTAACAGGCTCGATCTAGTCGGGCTTTTTCTCCGGCATCATGCACTTATCGGAGTCGCAGCCAGCGGGGCCAGCTTCAATTACCTCGCCCGCGTCGTAGCGCGACAGGGCAGCGTGGAAGTTTTCGGTGCCGCGCCGCGCCTCTACCTGCTGCTTGAGAGCCTCAAAAGTGACTTTGTCGATGGGCTCAAAGGGTAGGCGAGGGAAGGTTTGCAGGTCGTCGAACCGGGCCAGCAGAGCAGCGGAAATGTAGCCTTCGTCGTTTTGGATGGTTTGGTAGATGCGCTCGGCCAGATCCTCCAGCTCGGGTTCGCGAAACTCGATGGTGGCCGAGGTGTTGTGGGTGGTGTAGTGCTTCTGCACCTGCATGTAGAAGTCAAACTGAGCCGCCGCCGAGAATTTCTCGATAGCGATTTCGTCCGCCCCTGGCACATTCGCCCAAGGCACCTCAACCGGAATTTCCACCAGCCACTCGGTGCAGCGGGGATCAAAGGGATCGTTGAGCAAACCACCGTTCTCGTCCTTGTCGGACTGGGAGGGCACGATGGAGTAGCCGTAGTCGATGCAGGCCATCGCCACGGGATCATTCTTGCGGAAGGTGATGCGGCGAATGAAGCGCTGGGCCTTAGGGGGGTGCCAGCCGGGGCTAGCGCCCGTGAGCAGCGACTTAGTGCCTGCGGGCTGTACGGTAGTGCAGCGGTTGGGGCGCACCAGGCCGTGGCGATCGCAATATTCCCCCACCACCCGATGCACAGTATCCTTCCAGCGGGTCAGGTACTCTTGCTCTTTGGCCTTGAAGTCCAGCCCCTGCATGGTGTTGGGGCGACCCGCCTCCCACCAGCGCAGCCACTCGACTCCAAAGGCGATCACGAAAAAGTCAAACAGCCCAGTGAAGGAGACGCCGACGATTGGATCCTCTAGGCGCGACTTCTGGTAGCGAGGTTCCTGAAACTGGTGATTCAGAAGCACCGCGACGGAAAGGGCGGCGGCGGTGAAGGCGTCTTCCTGATCCTTTAGGTTCTTTGGGTCGAGCTGGTTGAGGTGTACTTCCGCCAGGTTGCAGTGGAAGTTGGCCCCCAGGATCTCGCCGCAGGGGTTAAGACCGTAGCGATCGTCAGCTCCGGCCCGGCGCTTGGCTTCCCCGGCCCACTGGATTGCGCCTTCGCCAGAGTAAAACTGCTTGCGAACCGAATCGACGCAGTCTTGCAGGCTGGGCTTGGTGTGGAAGACGCGGGTGTGGTTAGCCATGCGCAGCACGTCGCGCTCGGGGTCGATGCGCCAGTTGCCCTCGGCGTCTTGCTGCCAAAGGTTGTCTTTGGCGCTAGCGGCCAGTTCGTCGTTGCTGTCAAACTGGCGCATGCCCGCGCTGCGGCGGATGTTGCCCGCCACCACGCAAGCGGCGGCTTCGTCGATTAGCAGGCAGCACTCGACCGAGTTGAGCTGGCGGCGCAGCGCCTTGTTGAGAATGCTGGCGCAGCGGTCGTAGAGCAGCGATAAACGGACGGGGTTGGCCACGCCGCCAAAGCCCTTGAGTTTTTCGCCAGCGGGGCGCACGTCGCGTAGGTCGATGGTGACGCTAACATCCCCCGTGAAGCGATCGTCGGTAGACAGCTCCAACAGGGTTTCATAAGACTTGACCCAACCCTGGCGGCTGTCGCCGACGCGAATGGTGACTTGGTTACCCTCGATGGTGATCTCAGTGACTTCGCGGCGATCGGCCACGGGGGTTTCACCAATATCGCCCGCCATGGTGACAATCAGGCGGTTGCGAATGACGGGAATTTGATTGATGTACTTGGGTTCGAGGATTGCTCCAGTGCCGCAGCCCATCATGGCCAGATCCATCATCAGGCCGAAGGCGCGCCAGTCAACCACATCGGTGCTGGTGCAGTTATAGGCCCCAGAAAAGTTTTCGGGCTGCTTGCTCCAGTCGGTGCCGCCTACCCACAGCCAGCGGCCCGAGGGCAGGGCTTTGACCTGGCGCTGCATGCGGTTGAGTAGTGCCGTCTCTTCATCGGTGAGGTTGCCGAGTTCGACTAGACCGGCCAGGGTGCGATCGCACACCTGATCCCAGGTTTCGCGCTGCCCCTCTACCACCTCGCCCCGACGGCTGTAGGTACGATAGAACACAGGAAACGCCGCCGGAGCTGCCTCAGGGAAAGGCCCCTGTGACCGGGTACGGGGAAGTTCTTGAACCATGGGATCAGCCTTTTGCTAGCGAGAGAGTACGTAGACCGGCGCATCGCTCATACCCAGAGGTAAAAACCCACATGTATCGGTAGATTCTCGTCTGAGCCGAGTAAAGCGCCCCAATGGTCGATCATCATACCCGATTATTTTCAGATGTAGTGTCTAACAGTCACCTTTCTCCAGAAATAGCGCTAAATCTAGAGGCACCTAGCTGCATAGAGTTCAATTTATTAGGATCTCAAGTTGTGTTGCAAGGTCAACCCTGATCCCCAGGTTTTTGGCATTATTAAATTAGGATCCAAAACTTTCTATACAAGCCGTTTCTAAACAATGAGAGGCCCCATGGAAAAAGTTTGCTGGGAGCAGTTTAAGCACCGCTACGACGGCCCCGACGGCCAGCTTAAAGCTTGGGCTGACTATCAACGGGCCTATCAGCAGTGGCGGCGATCGTGCCTGACAGATGCGGCGTCGCTAGGGCCGAGCCATCGCTAACCTCTTCTTCCCTTTAAGATGGAGACACTTGTCATCCTAGAGCGTTGCTATGGCGCAAACAATTGCAGCCCGAAAAGTCAAACTCCACGATCTCAAGACAAAGTTTGGTCTGCAACAGGTGCACGATGATGCCTTTTTTACAGAATGGCAGCACGACTTACCCGAATTAACGGTTTCAGAGCAGCGATCGCTGGATCGAATTAAGCAGAACTATCTCTATCTGCTTGAATATCCTGTGATGGAAAGCATTGTCAAAATGGTGGTGCTTTCTCCCCTGCTAGATTTGGCTGGATTTTATGAGCCGCCGTTTCGAGTAGATGGTGAAACCTCCATCCAAGTTGCGGCAGAGGATGAAGGGGATATCATCCAAGGCGCCATTGATGTCGTAGTGATTCAAGGGCAGCTGTGGGTCACAGTCATCGAGGCAAAAAACTCCGAGTTTTCGATCACGAAAGCTATTCCCCAGGCTTTGGCTTACATGCTGGCGGCACCCAACTCAGAGAAACCAGCGTTTGGCGTTGTCCTGAATGGTAGCGAGTTTCTATTCCTCAAGCTTGTGCCAGGAGAGGCGCCTCGATATGCCGCGTTTGACTTATTTTCCTTACTCAATCGGGGCAATAACCTGTACTCTGTTTTGCGCTGCTTGAAACGGTTCAGGAGTTTGCTCGAGACTTAACGTCACCCCGTTGGAACGAGCCTTGATGCGTTGGAGACATGGCGCTTTTAGGGCAACTCAACGATGCGTCCAAAAAGATAGCCGAGAAATCTAAAGTCCCTCGGCCATTATGACTTTACTGGTGCGGCGCTAGGGCTAAATCTAGCTGACAGGCATAGCAACAGATTCAACCGATGCGGTCGTTGCCGCTGTCTGATCGGTGAGCTTTTTGGCTTCCAGGTAAGCCGCCAGCTGCTCTTCAATATTCTGCCGCACGAGCTGGCGAAAGTCGATGAAGTGCTCGGCCTGGGCACACACCGATATGTAGTTGGCGGCCACCGCCGGGTAACGCCACAGCATAATGGCCAGGTTGATCCAAAATCGCAGGCGGGTTTTGCGCAGCACGCCCTGCCGCCACACCACAATTAAAAAGGCGCGAATGGTGACCCAGTTGACATCGGGGGCACCGGCAGAAGTAGTGCGGTTTTTGTAGTTGCGCTTTTGGGCCTCCCCCAGCATCAAGAAGTGGCGGAAAGTGCGGTTAAGCACCGTCAGCGGGTCGTAGAGATCCCAAAACACCTGGATATATTCTTCGGTGATTTCTTCGATGGGCCGGGTGGGCACGAAGTTCATCAGGGTAGTCTGGTTGATGTCGGCGCTCTTGCTCAGCAGGCGACCTTCTTTCTCTAAGCGGTGAGAAAGAGCGGTGTCGGGCAGGGCTTGCAGCATGCTCACCAGCGCGGTGGGGATGGCGGTCTGCTCAACGAATTCGTAGATGCGCCGACCGGCCCCAGACTTTTCGCCGTCGAAACCAACGATCAGCCCGGCCATGACCCGCAGCCCCGCCTGGGCGATGGAGATCACCGACTCCGAGAGGGGGTCGCGCATGTTCTGAAACTTTTTGGTCATGTTGAGGCTTTCGTCATCAGGGGTTTCAATGCCCAAAAAGACGGTGCCGAAGTTGCAATCGACCATCATCTGCATCAGTTCTGGATCTTGGGCCAGGTCTACCGAGGCCTCGGTGGCAAAGGAGAAGGGATAGCCGTGCTCCTCCATCCAAGGTTTCATGGCTTTGAGCAGCAGTTTGACGTTGCGCTTGTTGCCGATAAAATTGTCGTCGACCATGAAAATGCTGCGCCGCCAGCCCAGGTCGTAGAGGCATTGCAGCTCGGCTAGCAACTGCTCGGGGTCTTTGGTGCGGGGCTTGCGGCCGTAGAGCACGATGATGTCGCAAAACTCGCACTGGAAGGGGCAGCCGCGAGAGAACTGCACCGACATCTCGGCGTAGGCGTCCATCTCGAGCAGGTCATAGCGGGGCACGGGGGTGCTGGTGACATCGGGCTTCTCGCCGCCAGAGCGGAAGGTGCCGCTGCGATCGCCTCGTTCCACTGCCTCCACAAACATGGGCAGAGTAATTTCCCCTTCGTCGAGCACCAGAAAATCAGCTCCGGCGGCTTCAGATTCTTGGGGAATGGCGGTGGGGTAAGGGCCGCCCACCGCCACCAGCTTGCCGTAGCGCTTAGCGGTCTGTACGGCGTCTAAAAAATCTACGCGGTGGACGATCATCGCCGAGATGATGACAATGTCGGCCCAGCGCCACTCGTCGTCGCGCACTTCCCGCACGTTGCGGTCTACCAGCTTGTAGTCCCAGGTTTGGGGCAAAATCGCCGCTACGGTCACTAGCCCTAAGGGGGGCAACTGCGCTTTCAGCCCAACCAGCTCTAGCGTTTTGTCAAACGACCAAAAGCTTTGAGGAAAGCGTGGATAAACCAAAAGAATATTCATAGAGACCGTATGGGTATCCTCGCCATGCTACGGGAGTTATCTGAAATAATCAAACGCAAAACTTGAGAATGTGATACCTAACGGTAACAAAAACTTTAGAAAAACCTGAGGTATGGATCCTCAATTTGTCGATCTTACTGACCGCGATCGAATGTGGGTATCGGTTTGTGCATCACTTAAAGACGGGGAAACTCGCGATTAGTTCGCTGACGACCGACGAGTTTTGGCCGGAGAATGACAGTTGTCGCAATGTCCACACCCCCCTAAGCGCTGCGCCTCGCTGCGAAAACCAAAGGCTACGAGCAGAGCCTGCCAGCGACATTGACGGCTGTGGAGGAATTGATGCATCTGCTGGCTGGCTGACTCCTGCGATCGCACCGGTTGCTCTGCCCGGCCAATGAGCTGGTACTGAAACGGGCTCACCCACTCTAACTGGCCGACGCTGTGCAGCCACGATAGGGAAATGGCCCCGTGCTCAAACTGCTGGCTAATGTCGCGCACGTCTCCCTCAAGCGGAATTTGGGTCACCAGGCGCTGGGCTTTTTGCTGTAGGGCCTGGGTTTGAGCCTCAAAGAATTTCGCCCGTTGGCGATCGCCCGGCTCCAGCCAGCCCGTCGGCTCGCTCACCAGGGTCAGGGCCTCGGCGGCGTTGCCATCGCGTCCGGCTCTTCCTACTTCCTGCACGTACTCGGTAATGGTGCAAGGAGCTTGGTAGTGGACAACCCAGCGAGTTGACTGTTTGTTAACGCCCATGCCAAAGGCCGAGGTGCAGACCACAAATTGAAGTTTGTCAGCCATCCAGTCGGCCTCAATTTGGCGGCGATCGCGGCTGCTCAACCCGGCGTGGTATGGCGCTACCCGATAGCGATCGCCCAACTGCTGGGCGATCGCCTCGCTATCTTTGCGAGTGCGCACATAGACTAACCCCGCCTGGTTGGAGTGCTGCTGAAGGTAGCGCTTTAACACGCCCTTGCGCTGGCCCTCGCTGACCACAGCCTTCACTCGCAGATTTAAATTAGGACGGTGGGGATTAAGCCGCACCACCTGAGGCGACTGAAGCTGTAGCACCTCGCGTAAAACGGTTTGGGCCACAGGGTCGGCGGTGGCAGTAAAGGCCGCAATGGGCAGGGTGCTACCATCTGGGCGGCAGTCCAGCAGCGCTTTTCTCACCGTCCCCAAGCGGCGATAGGCGGGGCGAAAAGTTTCACCCCATTGCACCAGGCAGTGGGCTTCATCCAAAATTATGCCATTGAGCCGGAGTTTCGGTTGGCAGAGCCGTTCCCAGACGGGTGGGCTGAGCAAGGTCTCAGGCGAAACGTAGAGCAGCCGCAATTCTTGACGTTCTAGCGCCCTGAGGGTGCGGTGGCGAACGGGCGGTGGCAGCTGACTGTGGAGGGTGGCAGCGGGCAGGGCTTTGTCGTGCAGCTCTTGCACCTGGTTTTCCATGAGCGCTACCAGGGGCGAAACCACCAGCGTCAGGCCCGACTGCAGCAGCGCCGGTAATTGAAAGCAAACCGATTTTCCGCCACCGGTGGGCAGCACGACCAAAATATCTTGACGATTGAGCAATGCCTTGACGATCGCATCTTGGGGTGGGCGAAAGTCGCTATAGCCCCAAATCTGCTGAAACGCCTGGAGCACCCTGGCCCAGGCCACGGACTGTTCTGCCATCGCCACACCCTAAATCGTGCCTTCAGGATGCCCAGCTCAGCCCCACGATTTAGCCTACAGTTGGCAGCCTGCATACAAGAAAGGGGATCGAGCCTAAACACGATCCCCTTTCTATAAATGGCTACCTTTGCCTTAGAGGGCATTGGCAAACGGGTGATTTATCCCCAGTTCTATTCAAAGATGAAGGGGAAGTTGTAGCCTACGCCCAGGGAGATGCCCAGGGCAAAGCCGCTGGTGACTCGGAAGTTGCCCACGGCGTTAAAGGTAAAGTCGCGGGAGATGGGTACGTCGGCCCCGGCGTTGATCAGCAGACCCACATCGCCACTGGTGGGAATGTCGACCCCAGCCCCAACGTAGGGCTGAGCGCGGAACCCCTCGTAGCTCAAGGTGCTGAAGTTGTAGGTCACCGGAATGGTGAAGCTCGACCGGTTATTGGTGATGGTAGCCCCAGGCCGCACCGAGAATCGGGGCCCAAGGGAAATTTTGCTGATGACGTTGAAACCAAAGCTAGACAGCCCACTGTCGCTGCGATTGCCGATGCCGATGTTGCCACCCACGCCCAGGTAAGCAGGGCTGATCTCGTAGGCCGGGCGAGTGGTGCCCTGGGCCAGATCGATAGAATCGTTGGCGGTGGGAGCGGCCTCAATGGTGGCCGCCGTCAGAGCCGACTCAATACCAGTGGTGTCGAACGAACCTTGATCAGCGGTAAGCGACTCAGCCTCGGGCAAAGCGAGCAGGCTGGCATCAGACTCCGCTGGCTCCACCGGGGCGATCGCTTCAACGACGGGCGCTTCAGCCGCTGCAGGCACTTCAGCGGTGGTGGCTTCGTCAGCTACAACAGGTTCAGTGGTTGCTTCAGTAGAGCTTTCGACTGCTTCAGCTAAGGTATTTTGGGTCGGCTCTAGCTCGGCCAGGTGGTTGTGGGCCAGGGCTGGGGCAGCCATACCGGCTACGGCCGCCAAGCTGAGAGCCAGAGAAACTTGCTTTAGATACGCCATGATTCGTTCACTCCTCAGATTTTTAACAATCAAGTCTCATTGGCTAAATGCCAACGATTAATCGCTCTTGAAATCGCAATGTCGTAGTGAGATTCAGGAAAGTTAAAACTATTCCATCGCTACAGATTCACACACCACATGTGCCTCTGAAATTGGCTGAATTGTACCATCTTCAGCCTAGGGGCGAGGCTATGTTAACAACATTCTGCACCTACTTTGGATAGGCGCGACTCTACATTAGGGCAGATCAATATCGAAGGGTGACTAGCATTTTGGAACATTTGCCCTAACCCTATGGACTGACCATGTGCTGAACTATGAGACTAGCCAACCGAGGTAAAATTTGTCGGTTTTTGCTGTGCACAGAGCTTTCGATAAAAGTTACTAGCAAACCAGGTTCGCCGCTGGGTAGCTCAAAGTAGGCGGCGTCGTGGCGCACCTTGCTGGTATACCCCGCCTTTGAATAGAGCCGAGTGCCCCGAGGTAGGCCTTCCCCCAAAAAGCCGGTGAACTGGTCTTCTTCACCGGGTGCTGGCGGGGCAGTGGGTTGATGGCGTGCCAGCAGAGAGAGCATGGTCTGCGATCGCGCCGCCGACACCGCTACTCCGCCAGCAATGCTGTGAATCAACCGGGCTATGGCGTCGGTGGTGAGCCGATTGCGATTCTCGTAGTGCTCGCCCACAAAAGCCCGCTCGCGACCGTAGGGTCCATCGCCCCAGGGCTTTTGATTCATGTTTACCCCAACCAACTCAGGCCACGGCAACGACTGAAAGAAGCGGTTGATAATGTTGCGCTGGTAACACCAGGTTTCAAAGGGGCCAGGGGGCAGCTCCGGGCCACTGGTGGTGCCGCTTAGCAGATCGACAACTAGAGAAGTCGCGTCATTGCTAGAGTCTACAATCATGTCCTTTAGCGCCCGATCTAGCTCCGCCGATGGTGAAATCATTCCCTGCTCCACCCACTCATGGGCGGCTACCAAGTAAAACAGCTTCACCACGCTGGCTGGGTAAATCAGCTCAACTCCTCGATAACTGGCCCCCTGAGGGCGGTGTTGCCAAAAATCATCGGCACTCAAAGCCCCGCCAGTATTGACGATGTAGGGTGGGTCATAGACCACCCAGGTCACGGCAATTTGAGTAGGCGTCAACGCAAACTCAGCCCGCACCTGCTCTAATACCTGTTCTAAGGTCGCTTGCAGGTCAGGATCGGGGGCGAAAAATGTCGTCATGCCAGTGCTTGTGTTCTGGGTAACCGCTTGTTGATTAAATCATCCTTCACCATAGCGGTGGATGGGTGCGGGGGTGGATGGGTACGAGGGCGGAGTGGATTGGTGGGCATGCCGGATCGTCTATGCCCTAATCCTTACCCTTCTCAAATTCGTCCTGGCTCAGTATATAGATCGTTCTGTTGGAGGTTGGTGGTGCAAATCAAACGCCGTGAGGTGGGGTTGACTGTAGACGACAGCCTGATGCGGCTTTATGTGGTGGAGCCTGTTGTTTCTGGCCAATATCCCGGCATTTTGTTCTACTCAGACATTTACCAACTGGGAGGGCCAATTCTGCGTTTAGCCGATCGCCTAGCTGGATATGGCTACGTGGTGGCAGCTCCAGAGATCTTTCATCGACTAGAGCCTATTGGCACTGTGATTGAACCGAATGACTTGGGTCGCCTGCGGGGCAACGACGCCGCCAGTCGCACGGAGGTGGCTCAATACGACGCCGATGCAGCGGCAGCGCTGCACTGGCTTCAGACCTCGGACACCGTCGCCCCCGGTCAGCTCGGGACGGTGGGCTTTTGCATTGGTGGCCATTTGTCCTGTCGCGCGGCGCTAAACCCTATCGTTAAGGCGGCGGTGTGCTGCTATCCAACTGGCATTCACAGCGGCAAGCTCGGGAAAGACAGAGCCAACACCCTAGAGCGTCTGAGCGAAATTAACGCCCATCTGCTGCTGGTCTTTGGGGATCAAGATCCTCACGTGCCCGCTGAGGGTCGCGATACGATTCTCAATGCCCTGACCACCGCCAGTGTTGACCATAAAACCCTGATCTACCTGGCCAACCACACCTTCATGCGCGACGATGGCTACCGCTATGACCCTGCCGCCACTGACGCGGCCTGGGCGGAGGTGGTAACCTTTTTGGCCCACGGTTTTGGCACCGCTGCGCCACATTCTTGAGGGCCTGGGTATGTTAGGCCATGGCCAGGGGGCGGGCATTCTGTGCAAATCGCAACTTTCTGTCCTACGACCTAAGGTATACGGTTAGAGTAAGAGGTGTTTAGCGGGTTCACTAATACCTCGGTGAGAGGGTTTTGCGGGGAAGGGTTTCCCTTTCGATTTGCCGCTTTTAGACGATTGAGCCTGCACAATCCCTCAACTTATCTAGGCGGCTGACTGCGCCCATTGTTTTCCCATCTGCCACGCTTGAATAGGGTTCCCATGGCACCTCAGATCGATGGCCTTTCCGGGCCGGTCTTCAACCAACGCAGCATGATTACCGCGCTGTCTCTGGCTAACCAAACCAGTTCTCTTACCAACCGGGTGCGCGATCTGCCCACCCCACAGTTCATCAGTCTGCTCGACCAAATCACGGCAGAGTTTGAGCATTTTCTGCGCGCCATCGACATGATCAACAACGAGTCGTTGGAGGTTATGCTGGAGCAGATTTTGGAGGCGTTTACCCTCAAGATCGGCCAAATTCTTCAGGCTGAGCGCACCACTATCTTCATGGTGGATCAGGAAAAGCAGGAGCTGTGGTCGAAGATTGCCCAGGGAGATGGGGAGCGATCGCTCGAAATTCGCGTGCCTATGGGCAAAGGCATTTCGGGCCACGTGGCTACCCATGTGCTGCCGCTGAATATCCCCGACGCCTACGCGGACGATCGCTTCGACCCCACCCACGACAAAAAGACCGGCTACCGCACCCGCAGCATTCTCTGCATGCCGGTACTCAGCAAAAAGACCGACAACATTGTGGCGGTGGTGCAGCTGCTCAACAAGCTCAACCATGCTCCCTTCGACGAGCAAGACGAGCGCCACTTTAAAGAGTTTGCCGAGTCCCTGGGGGTGATTCTCGAAAGTTGTAACTCGTTCTACATCGCCGCCCGCAACCAGAAAGGCGTAGCCGCTTTGCTGAAGGCAATCTCGTCGCTAGAGCAGAGTTTGGATCTGGAGAAAACCCTGCAGTCGGTGATGGGAGAAGCCCGTCAGCTTATGCAGGCCGATCGCAGCACCCTGTGGCTGATCGACGATGAGAGCGGCGATCTGTGGTCAAAGGTGAAGTCGGGCGACGGCAAATCGCTGGTGGAGCTACGCATTCCTATCAATAGCGGCATTGTGGGCCACGTAGCCACCACGGGCGAGGTGCTCAACATCCCTGATGCCTACCAAGATCCGCGCTTTAACCCCGATGCTGACAAGCGCACCGGCTACCGCACCCGTAACATCCTCTGCATGCCCGTGTTTGATTCGGGCGGCAAGCTGATCGCCGTCACCCAGCTGATCAACAAGGCCCAGGGCACCTTCACCACCTCCGACGAAGCCTTCATGCGGGCCTTCAACATTCAGGCGGGTGTCGCCCTAGAGAACGCCAAGCTGTTTGAGAGCGTCTTGGTCGAAAAACAGTACCAAAAAGACATTCTGCAAAGCCTCTCCGATGCGGTTATTTCTACCGATATGGAGGGGCGAATCATCACCATTAACGATGCCGCCCTACAGCTAATTGGCTGCCCCGAGGACACTGACCATAGCCGCACCATTCGCGATCGCTGGTGCGCTGCCCTGCTCCACCGCCCGGTGTGGGAGGCGATCCCCATTGAGAGCCTGCGGTTTCGCCTCGAAGACAGCCTCGGCCAAGGAGCGCGCCACTACGTGCCAGAGCAGAGTTTGCGGGTGGCGATCGCCCCTGGTCCCGGCACTGAGCTAGACCCGATCTCAACGCTGGCTCTGCCCGACAGCGACAATCCTGCCCTCTACCGACCTTGGGGCGATCCGGCCGCAACCCCGGTACCCCAAGAGGTGGTGCAGATTTTCGAGCGCAGCATCAATCTCACCGTTAATCCCTTGACTAACCCCGAGGGCGGCGTGCTGGGCGGCCTGCTCGTGCTCGAAGACATCAGCCAAGAAAAGCGGATGAAGAGCACTCTCTACCGCTACATGACCCCCGGTGTTGCCGAGCGGGTCATGGCCCTGGGCGACGATCTGCTGATGAAAGGCGAGCGCAAAGATGTCACCGTGCTCTTCTCCGATATTCGCGGCTACACCACCCTGACCGAAGACCTGGAAGCCGACAAAGTCGTCGAAATGCTCAACGCCTACTTCGAAACCATGGTGGAGTCGGTGTTCCATTTCGAGGGCACCCTCGATAAGTTCATTGGCGACGCGCTGATGGCGGTATTTGGTGCGCCTTTGCCCCTAACTAACCACGCCTGGGCTGCTGTGCAAAGCGCCCTCGACATGCGGCGACGGCTGGCCAAGTTTAACAACGAGCGCGGTGCCCTAGGGCAACCCAAAATTCGCATTGGCATTGGCGTCAGCTCCGGCGAAGTTGTCTCGGGCAACATTGGCTCCCAGCGCAAAATGGAGTACACCGTGATCGGTGACGGGGTCAATCTCAGCTCCCGCTTAGAGGGGGTGACCAAGGAGTATGGCTGCGACATTGTGATCAGCGAGTACACCTATGCCCTCTGCGCCGACAGAATTTGGGCCCGCGAGCTAGACCGCACCCAGGTTAAGGGCAAACAGCGCGCCGTTGGTATCTACGAACTCATCGACCAGCGCGATGCCCCGCTCACCGCCGATACCGAAGCCTTTCTCGACCTCTATGCCCAGGCCCGCAGCGCCTATACGGCTATGCAGTTTGAGCAAGCGCTGCGCCTATTTGAGCAGGCCCAGCAGATGCGTCCTAAGGACAAAGCCGTGACTGTGCACCTGAGCCGCGCCCGGCAATACCTAATGCAGCCGCCCCCCGAAGACTGGGATGGGGTCTATGTCATGACGACAAAGTAGCGAACAGGCCGTCGGTGCATCGGTTTGAGCCATGGTAGAACCAGGGCCAAACCGATGCACCGACGGCCATCACCCGGCATCTGACTCAGCCCATCTATGGGAGCCTATCTATCGAAGAAGGAGCAAACCCGGTAGGATGGGGGTTGTGTTCAAAACGAACACTTTTAGGTCGTTCTGTCGCCGATGAGCCCACGCATGTCTCTGTTCGACTGGTTTGCCAATCGCCGTAAGTCAGGTCCCATTAGCGAAGACCGCCAGGAGCGAGAAATTGCCGATGGTCTCTGGACGAAGTGTGAGCACTGCGACGTCCTCACCTACACCAAAGATTTGCGCACCAACCAGTGGGTCTGTAGCGACTGTGGTCACCACCACCGCATCTTCAGCGACGAGCGCATTCGCCAGCTAATCGACGCTAACACCTGGCAGCCCCTCGACACCCACATTCAGCCTCAAGATCCGCTCAAGTTTAAGGATCGCAAGGGCTACGGCGATCGCCTGCGCGATACCCAGGCCAAAACCAAACTCACCGACGCTGTGCAAACCGGCCTAGGCGAGCTAGATGGCCTGCCCGTCGCCCTCGGCGTCATGGACTTTCGCTTTATGGGCGGCAGCATGGGCTCGGTAGTCGGCGAAAAACTCACCCGCATGATCGAGCGCGGCACCGCCACTAACCGACCGGTGATCATCGTCTGTGCCTCCGGTGGAGCCCGTATGCAGGAGGGCATGCTTAGCCTGATGCAGATGGCCAAAATTTCGGGCGCGCTCCAGCAGCACCAGGCCGCTAAACTGCTCTACATGCCGGTGCTCACCCACCCCACCACTGGGGGCGTCACCGCCAGCTTTGCCATGCTGGGCGACATCATTTTGGCTGAGCCTAAGGCCACCATCGGCTTTGCCGGTCGCCGCGTCGTCGAGCAAACCCTGCGTGAAAAACTGCCCGACAATTTTCAAACTGCCGAATACCTGCGCGAACACGGCTTTGTCGACTCGATTGTGCCGCGCACCCAGCTCAAGCAGACCTTGGCTCAGTTGATTCGTCTGCACCAGCCGGTTGCTGCCCCCGCTGCTGTTGAGAACCATACCCCCTGGACCAATGGCCTCAATGCCGCAGAGCCAACCCATATTGGCGTCGATTTATAACGGCGAGCATTGGGAATGGCCCCCTTCGGTGGCATGATAGACATTACGTGAATAATTTAATGGGGAAAACTCCGTTGAATTACATCTAAATCCAAGCCCAGGCGTGGAGTTTTGCCTGATGGAAAACTTCAGAACCTGAGTTGGACTTAACATAGCTGTGTTGATTTCATACCCAAGCCCTATACATTCGAGGAGAACCATGTTGAAGAGATGCATTTGGCTAGTTGCGGTCGCACTCTTCTTTGTCAGCCACCTGGTCATGGGAGACGCTGTCGCGGCTGAGCTAGATGAAGCCACCCGCACCGTACAGCTCAATCCCGATGGAGACACCTATGTGTTGTCTCTGGAGCAGGTGACCCGTGGCCGTCGCCAGTTTAACTACGCCTGTGGCACCTGCCACGTCGGGGGGATTACCAAAACCAACCCCACCGTTGGCCTCGATCCGGACTCCCTAGCCGGTTCCTTGCCTCCCCGCGATAACCTTGAATCCCTGGTGGCCTACCTGAAAGAGCCGATGACCTACGACGGTCTGACCGATATTTCTCAGGTACACCCCAGCAAAAAGAGTGCTGATATCTTCCCCAAAATGCGTAGTTTGACCGAGGAAGATCTCGTGGCGATTTCAGGCCATATTCTGCTTCAGCCCAAGGTGATTGGCGACATGTGGGGAGCTGGCAAAACCCGCTTCTCTGCTCCTCAAGTCTAGGGACAGTTAGTTTGCTTGGGGTCTCTTCCCATCGTTTTGATGGATCAAACTCTGGAGATTGCACCTGAAATTTCTGTCCGCAGGGTTTCGCAGGTGTTAGAGACGGCAATTACTCCAGTGCTGAGGCCCCAAGTGACCACGCAAAGCAGGTAATATGCCATAGGAAGGCTGTTCAACAGCCTCCTGACTGATTGAACTAGAGATACGAGCTTTAGAGGTAGTTATGCAACGTGTATTTCGCGCCGCCCAGCGTTTGGGCTTGGTTATTCTGTCTGCTCTGTTAGTAGTGGGTACTCTCACCCTGGCCTCTGCCCCCGCTGCGGCCACCAACTACGACGTAAAAATGGGTTCCGATGCAGGTCTGCTGGTGTTTGAACCTAGCACCGTCACCGTTAAGCCTGGCGACACCGTGACCTGGGTTAACAACAAAATGGCCCCCCACAACGTCGTGTTTGATGCTGCTGGTGTGCCCGGCGACAAGGCTCTGGCCGACAGCATTTCCCACACTCAGCTGACCTTTGCCCCCGGCGAAAACTACGCCACCACCTTTACCAGCGACATGCCTGCTGGTACCTACACCTACTACTGCGCTCCCCACCGTGGAGCTGGCATGGTAGCCAAGGTTATTCTAGAGAACTAGTTTTCTAACTCTGAGGTGCTTAGAGCCTCAGAGTCAACAGTAGCTGTGAAAAAGGGTGTCCCATGGGATGCCCTTTTTTGCTAAGGGACGTCCTAATGAGTTTTTCTTCACGTTTGCTGTGTACACTACTAGCCCACAAACGCTTGTATAGACTATGCAGGTAAAAGACCTCACCCCAGCAGAATGGCCCTGGCTTCTGCTGCTGGATGCCGATCCGTCGCGAGAGCTAGTCGATGCCTACATCCATCAATCGACGGTGATGGGGTTGCTGGAGGGGGATGCTGTGATTGCAGTGGTCGTGCTACTACCGCGCGATCGCCAGGTCATCGAAGTAATGAACATTGCCGTTGCCACCAGCCACCAAGGTAAAAAGCTGGGGAAACTGTTGCTGGCGGCGGCTATTGAGCGATCGCGCCAACTGGGCGCCAAGCGCATGGTTGTGGGCACCGGCAACTCTGGTATTGCTCAGCTAGCGTTTTACCAAAAGATGGGCTTTCGGCTAGAGTCGATCGATCGTGACTATTTTGTGCGCACCTATCCAGAACCGATTTATGAAAACGGCATTTGGTGCCGCGATCGTGTCATTCTTACCTTAGATTTTTAGCCTGCCTTAATTTCTAGAGGATTAGGATGACCAAATCAAAGCCCCACCTCTATCGGGTAGAAGTAATATGGACGGGCAACACCGGGTCGGGCACCCAGAGCTACGGCACCTACGATCGCGCCCACACCATTACCGTTGACGACAAACCGGCGATCGCGGCCTCTGCCGACCCAGTCTTTCGGGGCGACAAAACTAAATACAATCCCGAAGAGCTGCTGGTTGCCTCGCTGTCAAGCTGCCACATGCTGTGGTATCTGCATTTGTGTGCTGAGGCCAAGGTGATCGTCACCCGCTATGTTGACTATCCGATTGGCACGATGATGGAATCGGGGGACGGCGGCGGGCAGTTTTCTAAGGTTTTGCTCAGGCCCATTATCACCATTACGCCGGAGAGCGACTCAGAGCTGGCGACACAACTTCATGGGCCGGCTCATCAAAAGTGCTTTATTGCTAATTCGGTGAACTTTCCGGTGCAGTGCGAACCGTCGGTGCAGCTTGAGCCCTAGGTAACTTTCCAATGGCTGCACTCTGAGGAGGGGTTATTGATTTAAAAGCTCTGCGATCGCTTCCCGAATAAACGCCTCATCCTCCGGGTTTTGGTAGGGGTTGCCCGCTCGATGGCCCCAGATCGACGGGATAGGCCGGTACTCCGCGTTGGGAATCAGCTCTGCCTCGGCTTTGCAATCCTCGGGAGTGAAGTACAGATCGGTAGTGGCGGGCATAACCAAAGTTTTAGCGGTGATTAACCCCATCGCTTTGGCATAGTCGCCTTGGTAAACCGGGTTATCGCCCACATCGCAGCGCAGCCAAGTGTCGATCATAGCCAGCAGATTGTGAGGGTCGCGCTGGCGGTAGCCCGCCTCCCAGCCCCGCAAAATATAGTCTTCAAGGGAGTCGTAGCCCCAGGCCAGGTAGGGCTTAGCTCGGTAATAGGCCTGGGAGGCGGCCCAGCTAGCGTAGATTTGGGCAAAGGTGTGAAAGCCGCGATCGGGAGTGCCCTCAAACCGTTCGCCGTTCCAGGTGGGATCACTGGTGAGGGCGGCCCGCAGGCTATAGAGAAAGATTTTGTTGTGGTCGGTGGTTTTGGCGGTGCCGCAGAGGGCGGCCAGGCGCTGCACGCGATTGGGGTAGAGCGCGCCCCAGTGGTAGCCCTGCTGCGCCCCCATCGACCAGCCGTAGACTAGGGCCAGCTGGTCGATGCCCAACTCTTGCGTAACTAGAGCTTGCTGGGCGCGCACGTTGTCGTAGTGGGTGAAGTAGACGCCGGGCTGGGCCACGACGGGGCAGTTGCTAGGCGAGGTCGAGAGGCCATTGCCCAACATGTTGACCATCACCACACACCAGCGGCTAGGGTCGAGAATGCCGCCAGGGCGCACCAACCAATCAACATCGGTGTGCTGGGCTCCGTAGGACGTGGGGTAGAGGATGGCGTTGCTGTGATGACTGTTCAGCTCTCCATAAACCTGATACACCACTTCCACTTGGGGCAGTACAACACCGCACTGGAGGGGAAATTCCTGAAGCGTAAACCGCCCCGATGTGACCATACTCATTAGCTAAAATCTGCCGCAATGCTGCGATGGGCTCGCACATAGCCAGCATCTATGCAGGCGAAGTAGGGCTTGAGCTGCCCGTGGGCCGCTGGCAGCGCCTGAAACGGAATTGATGGGTAGAGGTGGTGCTCAGCGTGGTAGGGCATGTTCCACATCAGCCAACGTAGAGGCCAGAGGGTGAGCGTGGTGCGGGTGTTGATCAGCGGGTTGGCATCGTTGGGGCAGCCGGTGTGCTCAGCCAGTAGCACAACCCGCAGTAGGGGTTGACCCACCGCCAGCGGTAGCACCCAGTAGGTGAACAAAAACCACGGCTGGCCCAGCAGGGTAGAGACTACCACCACCGCCGCATAGGTCAGCAGCTGAAGTTGCACCGAACGAACCACCTCAGCGTGGGAGCTTTCGGGTAGATAATATAGACCGTCTAGTTGCCTAAGGGCGACTTTGCTGTGGCTGCGCACCTTGCCGATCCACCAGGAAATGCCGCTCATCTGCCAGGCGTAGTTGCTTAAGCTGGTAGGCTTGTCGTCTTCTAGCTCAGGGTCTTTGCCGGGGATTTGGGTGTAGCGATGGTGCCACTTGTGGTAGCGCCGGTAAAACGTACTGTTATAAAACGACAGCAGCCCTGCTAGCCAGGCTGCTCCGTCATTGAGACGGGGATTAGCGAAGGCGGTGCGGTGGCAGCACTCGTGCATGGCACAAAACATTAGCGCTAGGCTGGCCCCGTAGATGACCAGGGCGGGCAGCGCCAGCCCCAAGGGAGCAGTGGCCCAAAGGTAGCCGCTGATGGACATCACTGCTAAGTGGCCCAAAAATTGCCTGGCCCCAGCCCAGTTCGATCGCTGGTTGAGGGTGGCCAAGGCCGCCGCTGATAAGATCTGGCGTGGCTGACGAGGTAATGGTCTGACTTCGACGGCAGGGGTAGTATTCGTAAGCATGGTTAACGTTCGGGTAGAAAATGTCTGGGCAACGTCAGATAATTAAAAAATTGGGAAGCAGCCTAGCTGCGAAATGCTCGGTTGCTCAAACCACTGTTCCCACAACGACCTACTAACTAAATCGGCCATCACAACAATTCTCTTTCAACTTGTTATGACAAGTGAGCTTAGCACAATTATTCGGGGTGACAAAGCCGTTTTGAGGAATGTCTGCCGTCTGTCGATGGTTTCTTGACCATGGCTACTCCGCTACATATCAGCATTTCTGAAAAGCTGCGCCACCAGATCGAATCGGGGGTGTACAAGTCTGGCGATCGCCTGCCCAGTGAGCACCAGCTGATGGAAACCTTTAGCGTCAGCCGCATTACGGCCCGCCAGGCGGTAGCGAATTTGGTTAGCCAGGGATTGGCGATCGCCTATCGGGGCAAGGGCGTCTTTGTCACCCCGCAGAAAAAGGTCACCTACTCTCTCTCCAGCCCGCTGGTGTTTTTAGAGCAAGACATGGCCCGCCAGGAGGTCGCCTTTTCCTTTGAAAGCCTGATATTTGAGCCTACCCCGGCTCCGGCTGAGGTGGCGGCGGTGCTGGGCATTGCTCCTGAGTCTCGCGTTTACCAGCAAAAAAAACTCTTTCGCATGGATGGGGCCGCTGGAGCGGTTGATCTGTCGTATCTGATCGCTGATCTGGGCAAGCGGTTGGCCCCCCTGCTCGAACAGCAGATGAGTTTCCCCACCCTCGCCCAAAACGGCATTCCCATCGAGCGTATAGACGGCGTAATTGAGTGCACCCATGCCGACTACGACCTAAGCGGTTACCTGGAAGTGCCCCTAGGCCACGCTCTCATGGTTTACCGCTACACGGCCTACAGCAGTGACCAGCAGCCGGTGCTGCATGGGTCTACCATCTCCCGCGCCGATCGCTTTTGCTATTCTCTCAGCACGCGATCGGGTCGTTAGAACCAGTGAACCAGCACCGTGTGCCCAGTCTCTGATCTAGCCTAGAGCAACTGGGCGACTCAGCTAGCCTCGTTATACTGATCACACGCGCCAAGGCCGCAACCTTTGGGGAAGCCGTGACGTCAGCAGATAAATCGGTAGGAGGTCACGATGCAACATCGAACCCATCAAGTTATAACGGCAGTAGCGTTAACCGGCTTGGGCCTAGGAGCTTTGGTTGCTCCAGCGGGGGCGGCTGAGTCAGTGCGTCTCAACTACCGAGGGTTTAGCCGCACGGTGCCCGTGGCGTTATTGACTGCCCTAGCAGAAACCGGTGACTCCTCCGGCTCGCTTGCCGGGCTGCTCAACCAGGCGGGGCAGAACCCAGCGGAGCTGCGATCGCTACTAACTCGCCCTCTACCCGTCAACTCAGTTGTGCTCGATCGCTCTCTCAACAGCGGCCCCGGAGAGTGGGCCCTCGATCAGCTCGGCGACTCTATCCATACCAGTAAAGGCGAGGCCGATCGCCAGGCGCTGCGAGCGGCCTTGGTGCTATCCGCTAGCGACGATAGCCACATCACCCTGCTAGAGGTGCTGCAAAAGTACCCCACTGAAGAAGTGGTGCTGGAGGGCGATCGCATTCAGGATGCCTACAATAGTCTGGCCAGTTTTCTGCGGCCCCTGTCAATTTTTCTATAGCCGCTGCTTGAGAACCCCTAGCAGCTCAACGGTTCAAAAGCGAAACCGCTACCATCCCTACCACAATCGCTACCACCAATAGCGTCAGTGGCTCCAGCTTGAACTCTGAGCCTTTGCTAGAGCCCGTGGCGTAAAAGAATGCGGCAAACACCAGCAATATCACAACCAGATCTAGGCCAGTAAACACAATGCATTCTCCTATGGCCGACTGGAACCTAATGCCCAGCGGTAGCGGTAAAAACTTTGCTTGACCACAAGTGCAGATCTGGCTACAGCTGTTTCGTTTCGCTACCGACTTAACTCAGTATTTTAGTCGTCCTAGCAAAAACTGAACTCTGAAATAAAAGCGTAGATCTCGCCCTAACAGAATTTTTCCCCCTAGCATTTCTCCCATGGGGAGCGCGGGATATTTGTCAAGGGGGCATGAGTTTTTGGTCACCATTCACGCCAGCGCCCCTGTTTAAGCAGGATTACAGCTCACCAGCTAACCGTAACTCTCCAGCAATCTACGTAAAGGATATTCCAACTATGACGACCCTAAAAGTTGGTATTAACGGGTTTGGTCGCATTGGTCGCCTGGTACTGCGCGGCGGCATCAAAAACCCCAATCTTGAGTTTGTCGGCATCAATGACCTAGTCCCCCCTGAGAACCTCGCTTACCTACTCAAATATGACTCCACCCACGGTCGTTTCGACGGCACTGTTGAAGCCGTAGCCGACGGTATTGTCGTAGACGGCAAAAAAAAACCCTGCATGGCCATGCGCAACCCAGCCGAACTGCCCTGGGGAGATCTCGGCGCTGACTACGTGGTCGAATCTACCGGCCTGTTTACCACCTTTGATACGGCTCATCAACACAT
This sequence comes from Nodosilinea sp. FACHB-141, assembly GCF_014696135.1. Taxonomy (NCBI): domain Bacteria; kingdom Bacillati; phylum Cyanobacteriota; class Cyanophyceae; order Nodosilineales; family Nodosilineaceae; genus Nodosilinea; species Nodosilinea sp. FACHB-141. The sequence continues at coordinate 739,220 of NZ_JACJPP010000007.1, forward strand.
CGACGCTGGTGCCAAGCGGGTGATTCTCTCTGCTCCCACCAAAGACCCCGACCGCGTACATACCCTAGTTGTTGGCGTCAATCACGAAACCTTTAATCCTGCCAATGACATCATTGTGTCAAACGCTAGCTGCACCACCAACTGTCTTGCCCCTGTCGCCAAAGTCCTTAATGACGCCTTTGGTCTAACCGAGGGGCTTATGACCACTGTTCACGCGGCCACCGCCACCCAACCCACCGTTGATGGCCCCTCTAAAAAAGACTTTCGTGGCGGTCGCGGGGCTAGTCAAAATATCATCCCTGCCTCTACCGGGGCGGCCAAGGCCGTGACCCTGGTGCTGCCAGAACTCAAGGGCAAACTCACCGGTATGGCGTTTCGAGTGCCGACCCCCAACGTATCGGTGGTCGACCTTACCTTTAGAACGGAGCAGCCCACTAGCTATGAGGCCATCTGTACAACGGTCAAAGCCGCCGCCGAAGGCCCTATGAACGGTATTTTGGGCTATACCGAAGACGCTGTAGTTTCCAGTGATTTTATTACCGACCCCCACTCCAGCACCTTTGATGCCGGGGCGGGCATTGGCCTAAGCGAGAATTTCTTTAAGGTAGTGGCTTGGTACGACAACGAGTGGGGCTACTCGATGCGGGTGGTCGATCTCATGCTCTTCATGGCCCAAAAAGAAGGCATTCTCTCTGGCATCAAAATCCCCGCCACGGTGTAGATCAACAAAATACAGCGGTGGCCCCTGCGCTTAGGATACAAATCCTGACTACTGGCAAAAACTGAGGCAGCGCCTTGACAGATAGCTATTGCTTCAAGGGGTGAGGCTAGATGTCCTCACCCCTTGAAGCGGTGGTTATACCTGAGGAAAAGCCCTTTGCCTATCCTGCCTAGGCTGAGGTCGCGCGGTGTCTCCCTAAAACGCGGCGCGGGTGGCCATGTCGCGGGGGCGTTTTTTGATCATTGTGGGGTCGAGATAGGTGATTGCTTCGGCACACGATCGCACCCGTTCAATCGGCTCAAACACATTAACCTGGTAGACGATTTGGTTGTCCCAGTCGAGGGCGGTGAGCCAGCCGCTGCGGGGGTGGTAAACGCCGGTATCAATATCAAGCCAGCCGCGCCCGGCGACAATTTGGCCAGGGTCTACGCCGGGGAAGGTAAAGGTGATGGTGTGGCCCGTAATGATCAGCTTGTCGGAGAAAAAGGGTGTCAGGCTACTGTGGAAGGTTTCGCGGATCCAGCACATTTCGTAGCTGCTCTGCTCGGCAACGGGCAGCATGGGGTTGACCCCGGCATGCACCAGCCACAGATCGCCTAGGTCAATGTAGAGGGGCAACTGGCGCAGCCAGTCAAGGTGGTCTTCAAGGGTGGCGGCAGACCCGTGGTAGCTGGTCAGGGTGGCCTGGCCACCGCTAAAGATCCAGCCCTGAAGGGTGGGAGGGTTGATTTTGCCGTCGACAAAGGTATCGAGAATCAGCTGTTCGTGGTTGCCCCGCACGCAGCCAGCGGCGTTACGGCGCACAAAGTCGACTACGTCAGCGCTCTTAGGGCCGCGATCGATTAGGTCGCCGACACAGTAGACTTTATCGTCGGGTTCTGGGGCGATCGCCTCCCACAGCCGCTGAAGGCCGTCGAAGTGACCGTGAATGTCGCCAATAAAAATGCGTCGGGGCATGGGGTAGGAAATCCATTACCTTTATTATGCCTTAACCCCCAACTCAACTCCTGGTTTTTCGTAATGCTTAAGTGTTTAAAGGCAATTCAACACAGAGTTTCTAACTGAAGTTAGAGATTTGGGATTGTTTAAAGGTAAAACGCTTACTTCTAAGGGCAGATGAGGTTTATTCTCATTGTTCTCAGGCATAATAAAGGCCAGCTTAAAGCACTTACCCCATGCACCAATCCCGATCTCGTAGCCCGCTGCCTACGTCTTCTGCAAATCGAATGCCTGCTCAGCGGCGACGAGGACGGCGGCCAGCACAACCCTGGCGGCGCTTAGCTCGTCATACTCCAGTCTTTGAGCTGAGTGCTCGGTTGGGGGTGAACTGTTTTTTGGGGCTGGTAGCAGGCGTGTCGCTGGTGCGATTGGTGCCCTATCTTCAAACTCAGGTGCAGCAGCTCGAGACAGTGCGCCATGAGCTTGACCAAGCGGAGGTAACCCACGCTCGCCTAAGGGCTGATTTCGATCGCTACTTTGACCCAACCCAAGCCGGTCGAGTAATTCAAGAGCAAACGGGCTATCGCACTAAGTCAGAACGGCAGGTGGTCTGGACGGATTAGGTGAGCCTAGACGGCAAATGCAAGCTCCCGCTGACTGCAATGCTTGCAGTCCTACTTGCCTCACCGATAGCGCTACATCTGATTCCTGAATATATTGGAATGCTCAATGTCCAGGCCAAAGAGGTAGCAACGGATGAATATGAATCAGTCTGTTTGATTCAAAACATCTCGTGTTGATGACTCACTCACAACCTTTAATAAGCAAAAAAAGCTTGGACTAATCTACGGAAAAATTATTTTTGCTGTGATTGCAAATCTGTCATCAATATGTTAATCCGCTCGGCGACATCGGCTTTTGCATTTGGATCAGAATCATGCAAAAACACATCTAGCACAAACCAACGACACAGCGGCGGGTCAATAAAAATTAATCTTAGAATCAGTTGATTCAAAACCTCTGTCACGAGCTCATCCGGTAAGCGCCGAATTTCATCTCGAATGGCTAAGGCCGTCTCTAAGTCTCGGCTCTCACCGACTTTTGTTACAGCTTGAACCACAGCCTCAACCAGTTGGGGTAAATTGATTCCCGACTGACTCAATTCGTTAGATAGGGGTTGATCGTCCAAGGGAATTGCGTGTTAGAAGGTGAGATAGTAGAAAGGCTGGTGTAGGCAATGCTAGCTGGCAGTCGAAAAGGTAATTGCATCCATTGCCAACTACTCGCTGCACAGCCTGCAAGCAAATAATCGTTTCAATACGAAGCATAATAGATAACTTACCTAAGTTGAGCTAAGACTGCTGTATTGGCATCTCTCTTTGGGCTGATTTATGAAAATTTGGCCTTCTATCCAAGGTATGAAGCCGATTCTATCCTTTGAGGTAGATGATTCATAAGGGGAGGTATGTTTGCCCTTTGGAAAAACCTTTCGCCGCAGAAATTTACTACCTCGCTGTCTCAACCGTCATCCTTTAACCACCATCCTTACCAAAAGCAGTCGTAGAAGTTTATGACAACCGCTCAAACCCTCACTGAGACCAATAGCTTCGACCTGAAGCAACTGCTTAAAGTTTTGACTGAAGTGAAGAAAGGAAACTTCTCAGTGCGAATGCCGGTTGATCAGACGGGTATCGCAGGAAAAGTTGCCGATACGCTCAATGACATCATTGACAAGAACGAGCAGATCACCACTGAGCTAGAGCGGATCAGTGGAGTGGTGGGGAAAGAGGGTAAGACGAATGAACGAGCTTCGTTGGGTGGAGCAAAAGGCTCGTGGAAAGCCTGTGAAGGGTCAATCAACACGCTGATTGTGGATTTAGTGCAGCCGATGGCGGCGATTACACGGGTGATTCGATCTGTGGCCAATGGTGACCTGTCGCAGGCGATCGCAACGGAGATTGAAGGGCGATCGCTGCAAGGGGAGTTTCTGCAAACGGCACAAATCGTTAACACGATGGTGTCCCAGCTTCAGTCCTTTGCTTCTGAGGTGACGCGGGTAGCGCGGGAAGTGGGAACTGAAGGTAAGTTGGGCGTGCAGGCCGAAGTAAAAGGGGTGGCCGGCACCTGGAAGGATTTGACCGATAACGTCAACTCGATGGCGGGGAACCTGACGGCGCAGGTGCGGAACATTGCCGAAGTGACGACCGCTGTAGCCAATGGCGACCTATCCAAGAAAATTACGGTGGATGTTAAAGGCGAAATTCTCGACCTGAAAAGCACCATCAACATCATGGTGGATCAGCTCAACTCCTTTGCCTCTGAGGTAACGCGGGTAGCGCGTGAGGTGGGAACCGAAGGAAAATTGGGCGTGCAGGCGCAGGTGCCAGGGGTAGCGGGCACCTGGAAGGATTTGACCGACTCCGTGAACTCCATGGCCGGTAACCTGACGGCGCAGGTGCGGAACATTGCCGAAGTGACGACGGCCGTGGCAAACGGCGACCTATCCAAGAAGATTACGGTAGACGTAAAAGGTGAAATTCTCGATCTGAAAAGCACCATTAACACAATGGTGGATCAACTCAACTCCTTTGCTTCGGAAGTAACCCGGGTGGCGCGAGAAGTAGGCGCTGAGGGTAAGTTGGGCGGACAGGCAGAGGTGCGCGGCGTGGCTGGCACCTGGAAAGACTTGACCGACTCAGTAAACTTCATGGCTGGTAACTTGACTGGCCAGGTGCGAAACATTGCCGAAGTGGCAACGGCGATCGCCAACGGCGACCTATCCCGCAAAATCACGGTCGATGTCAAAGGTGAAATTCTGGAGCTGAAGAACACCGTCAACACAATGGTGGATCAGCTGAATTCCTTTGCCTCTGAGGTGACGCGGGTGGCGCGGGAGGTGGGCACCGAAGGAAAACTGGGCGTGCAGGCGGAAGTAAAAGGGGTGGCCGGCACCTGGAAAGACCTGACCGACAACGTGAACCTGATGGCTGGCAATTTGACCGGGCAGGTACGAAACATTGCTGAGGTGGCAACGGCGATCGCTAACGGCGACCTGTCCCGCAAAATCACGGTCGATGTCAAAGGTGAGATTCTGGAGCTAAAAAACACCGTCAACACGATGGTGGATCAGCTGAACTCCTTTGCCTCGGAGGTGACACGGGTAGCGCGGGAAGTGGGAGCTGATGGAAAACTGGGCGGGCAGGCGCAAGTGCGTGGGGTTGCCGGCACCTGGAAGGATTTGACTGACTCGGTAAACTTCATGGCGGGCAGTTTGACCGCGCAGGTGCGGAATATCGCCGAAGTCACAACGGCGGTGGCGAACGGTGACCTGTCTAAAAAGATCACGGTGGATGTTAAGGGCGAAATTCTCGACCTGAAAAGCACCATCAACATCATGGTGGATCAACTTAACTCCTTTGCCTCTGAGGTAACGCGGGTAGCGCGGGAAGTGGGAACCGAAGGAAAACTGGGCGTACAGGCCGAGGTGCGCGGTGTTGCCGGCACCTGGAAGGATTTGACCGACTCGGTAAACTCGATGGCGGGTAACCTGACGGCGCAGGTGCGGAATATTGCCGATGTGACAACCGCTGTGGCGAACGGCGATCTGTCTAAGAAGATCACGGTGGATGTTAAAGGTGAAATTCTGGAACTGAAGAACACCATCAACACCATGGTGGATCAACTCAGTTCCTTTGCCTCTGAGGTAACACGGGTCGCACGGGAAGTAGGCACCGAAGGGAAACTGGGCGTGCAGGCGGAAGTTCCTGGCGTTGCCGGCACCTGGAAAGACCTGACCGACAATGTGAACTCGATGGCCGGCAACCTGACCGGGCAGGTGCGAAACATTGCTGATGTGGCAACAGCGATCGCCACCGGCGACCTGTCCAAGAAGATTACCGTGCAGGTGAAAGGTGAAATCTTAGAGCTGAAAAACACCATTAACATCATGGTGGACCAGCTCAGCTCCTTTGCCTCTGAGGTAACGCGGGTGGCACGGGAAGTGGGGGCCGAAGGCAAACTGGGGGTGCAGGCTGACGTCCGCGGCGTTGCTGGCACCTGGAAAGATCTCACCGATTCTGTAAACTTTATGGCCGGCAGTTTGACGGCGCAGGTGCGGAACATCGCGGCCGTGACGACGGCCGTAGCCAATGGCGACCTGTCCAAGAAAATCACGGTGGATGTCAAAGGCGAAATTTTAGAGCTGAAAAACACCGTCAATACGATGGTGGATCAGTTAAACTCCTTTGCCTCGGAAGTAACGCGGGTGGCGCGGGAAGTGGGCGCCGAAGGGAAGTTGGGCGTACAGGCGCAAGTTCCTGGTGTGGCTGGCACCTGGAAAGATCTGACCGACTCGGTAAACTTCATGGCGGGTAGTTTGACGGCGCAGGTGCGGAACATTGCCGAAGTGACAACGGCGGTGGCAAACGGCGATCTCTCCAAGAAGATCACGGTAGACGTAAAGGGTGAAATTCTCGACCTCAAAAGCACCATCAACATCATGGTGGATCAGCTCAACTCCTTCGCCTCTGAGGTAACGCGGGTGGCGCGGGAGGTGGGAACCGAAGGCAAATTGGGTGTACAGGCGCAGGTGTCGGGTGTTGCCGGGACCTGGAAAGATTTGACCGATTCGGTAAACTCGATGGCGGGCAATCTGACGGCGCAGGTGCGGAACATTGCCGAAGTCTCGACTGCGATCGCCAACGGCGACCTGTCCAAGAAAATTACCGTAGATGTGCGCGGTGAGATCTTTGAACTGAAAAATACCGTCAACACGATGGTGGATCAGCTGAGTTCCTTTGCCTCCGAGGTAACGCGGGTAGCGCGGGAAGTGGGCACCGAAGGAAAACTGGGCGGTCAAGCCCAGGTGATTGGCGTAGCGGGCATCTGGAAAGACCTGACCGACAACGTAAACTCAATGGCTGGCAACCTGACGGCGCAGGTCCGAGGTATCGCTAAAGTCGTGACTGCCGTAGCCAACGGCAACCTGAAACAGAAGTTGATGCTGGATGCCAAAGGGGAAATTGAAACCCTAGCAGACACGATCAACGAGATGATCGACACTCTGGCAACCTTCGCCGACCAGGTGACAACCGTAGCGCGGGAAGTAGGAATCGAAGGAAAACTGGGTGGTCAGGCGAAAGTACCGGGGGCCTCAGGCACCTGGCGGGATCTGACCGACAACGTAAACGAGCTGGCGGCAAACTTGACGACCCAGGTACGAGCGATTGCCGAAGTGGCCACCGCCGTGACTAAGGGCGATTTGACGCGGGTGATTGCGGTTGAGGCCCAGGGCGAAGTTGCCATTCTGAAAGATAACGTCAACCAGATGATCGCCAACCTGCGCGAAACCACCCAGAAAAACATCGAGCAAGACTGGCTCAAAACCAACCTGGCAAAATTTACGCGGATGCTGCAGGGACAGCGCGATCTGGAAACGGTTTCCAAGCTGATCTTGTCCGAACTGGCTCCCCTGGTATCCGCCCAACACGGCGTCTTCTACCTACTAGAAACCAGCGAGATCCATCCCCCGTTCCTGAAATTGCTCAGCACCTACGCCTATCGAGAGCGCAAGAGTCTAGCCAATCGCTTCTATCTCGGCGAGGGCTTGGTCGGACAATGTGCCCTCGAGAAAGAGCGCATTCTGGTCACTGAGGTGCCCTCAGACTACATCAGGATCAACTCTGGACTGGGTGAAGCTTCACCGATGAACGTGGTCGTGTTGCCCGTTCTGTTTGAGGGTCAGGTGACGGCCGTAGTCGAACTAGCTTCCTTCAACCACTTCAATGAAATTCACCTCACTTTCTTCGACCAATTGACCGAAAGTATCGCGATCGTTCTCAACACGATCGCTGCCAGTATGCGAACCGAGGAACTGCTGAAACAGTCCCAATCTCTGGCGGAAGAAATGCAGGGTCAACAAACTGAGCTCACCGACACCAACCGGCGTTTGGAGCAACAGGCGCAATCCTTGAAAGCGTCAGAGGACTTACTCAAGAGTCAGCAAGAGCAATTACAACGGACCAACGAAGAACTGCAAGAAAAAGCCGAACTATTGGCGAAGCAGAACAGCGAAGTAGAGCGCAAAAACAGCGAAATCGAGCAGGCACGATTGTCTTTGGAAGAAAAAGCTGAACAGCTAGCGCTCACTTCTAAATACAAGTCTGAGTTTCTGGCAAACATGTCCCACGAACTCCGAACTCCGCTGAACAGCTTGCTGATTCTGGCTCGACTCCTGTCCGACAACAGTGAGAGCAACTTGACCCACAAACAGGTGGAATACTCTCAGACCATTTACTCTGCCGGAAATGACTTGCTAGGGCTGATTAACGACATCCTCGATCTGGCGAAGATCGAATCCGGCACAATTTCAGTGAATGCCGAGCCTATCCTGTTTGCCGATCTGCAAGTGCATCTAGAGCGTACCTTCCGTCAGGTCGCCGTCGATCGCAAACTCGATTTTCACATGCACTTCAGCGAGCAACTGCCACGCACCCTTTACACCGATGCCAAGCGGCTGCAACAGGTATTGAAAAACTTGCTGGCAAACGCCTTCAAGTTCACAGAGCGGGGACAGGTAGAGTTAGACGTCAGCGTCGTCACCCAGGGTTGGAGCCTAGAGAAAGCCAGATTAAATCAGGCGGATCAGGTGATTGCCTTTGCGGTGACCGATACGGGCATCGGCATTGCTCCAGAGAAGCAGCAGATTATCTTTGAAGCCTTCCAGCAAGAAGATGGGACAACGAGCCGCCGCTATGGTGGCACCGGTTTGGGCCTGTCGATTAGCCGGGAGATCGCCCAACTTTTGGGAGGTGAAATTCGCCTGACGAGTGAACTGGATCAAGGCAGTACGTTCACCCTATATCTGCCAGTGACCTATGTGGATCGCCATGAGAATGGGGAGACAGGCAGACGGGAAGGTCGGGAGCAGAGAACTATTTCGGTAGAAGCCCGCAGAGCGCCAACTCCAAATGGCTCTACGGCTTACTCGGCTAGCTCGGCGACCGCATTGCGCCCCACAGAAGTCGCGTCACCCGCCCCGTCAGAGGGCATCCGAGCCGCTATTCCGGTCACCGCAACTCAAGTGGGTACCTTTTCAGTTGATCCGACGCTAGAAGACGATCGCGTTTCGATCGAACCCAATGATCGCTCTTTGCTAATTATCGAAGATGACGTTAACTTCGCCCGCATCTTGCTCGATCTGTCGCGGGAACACGGCTTCAAAGGCTTAGTGGCCACCCGGGGAGATGTGGGATTACAGATGGCGCGAGAATTTCAGCCCTCTGCCATCATGCTTGACATCCGGTTGCCCATTTTGGACGGTTGGACCGTACTGAACTACCTCAAGCACGACCCTGATACCCGCCACATTCCAGTTCACATTATGACCGTGGAAGATGGACAAGATCGCAGCTTGCGGCAGGGCGCGATCGCCTACCTCCAAAAACCCGTCAGCAGTGAATCTCTGCTTAATGCCCTGGCAAGCATGAAAGAGTTTGTGGAACGGTTAGTCAAGAGCTTGTTAGTGGTAGAAGACGACGACCAGCAACGCCAAAGCATCGTCGATTTGATTGGAAACAGCGATGTCAGCATCACGGCAGTTGCAACCGCTGCCGAAACCATAGCCGCTATTCGCGACCAACAGTTTGATTGTGTAGTCCTCGATCTGCTGCTGCCCGATGCTAAGGATTTTGAGCTACTCGAACAAATCAAGCGCGAACCGAACTTAGGTCGCCTGCCGATCATTGTTTACACGGGCAAAGATCTAACCGCTCAGGAAGAAACAGAATTGCACCGCCTGTCCGACACCTTAATCATCAAGGATGCGCGATCGCCCGAACGTCTGCTCGACGAAACCAGTTTATTCCTCCATCGGATTCAGGCAAACTTACCTGAGCACCAACGGTTGATGCTAGAACAAGTACGGCGGAACGATCCAATTTTGGCAGACAAAAAAGTGCTGATTGTGGATGATGACGTTCGCAATATCTTCGCCCTCACCAGCCTGCTAGAGCGTCAGCAAATGCAGGTGCTCTACGCCGAAAGCGGCAGAGATGGCATCAATACTTTGCAGGCAAATCCTGATATTGATGTGGTGCTGATGGATATTATGATGCCTGGAATGGACGGTTACGAAACCATGGGGGAAATCCGCCAGATTAGCCAGTTTGCCGATCTGCCGATGATTGCCCTCACGGCCAAAGCCATGAAAGGCGATCGCGAAAAATGTCTAGAAGCCGGTGCAAACGATTACATTACTAAACCAGTCGAAATGGAGCAACTGCTGTCTCTACTGCGAGTTTGGCTCTCCCGGTCTAGGGACTAGATGCTAGAGGGTGAGAACTGGGCTGCTCTCACCCTCAATTCATACTTTGCTTGGCAGTTTATTCTCTCCATCCTCCAATTTTCCACACCATGCCCTTTGAACCCAAAGCCAACATTCTTCTAATTGACGATCGAATAGAAAACTTGATCGCCCTAGAAGAAATTTTGTGCAAATTGGGGCAGAATCTCGTGACCGCCCAGTCCGGAAAAGAAGCGCTTCGATGTCTGCTGAATCAGGATTTCGCCGCAATTCTGTTAGATGTGGAAATGCCAGGCATGGACGGATTTGAAACCGCATCCCTGATTCGGCAGCGAGAGCGATCGGAACACACCCCAATCATCTTTGTCACCGCGTTTAGCACCGACGATCAGTTGCAGATGAAGGGCTACGCGCTGGGAGCAGTGGATTATTTACTCAAACCAATCAACCCCGAAATTCTGCTTTCCAAAGTCTCTGTATTTGTTGAATTGTTCAAAAAGACCCAAGAGATCCAGCGGCAATCGGCAGAATTAGCCATGCAGAAGGTCGAGATTATTCAGGAACAGCTTGCTCGTCAACAAGCAGAAGCTGCCAACCGCATGAAAGATGAATTCATGGCGATCGTTTCCCACGAACTACGAACCCCGCTCAACGCGATTTTAGGCTGGTCAAAACTATTGATGGCAGGCAAACTTGACGAGAGCGCGACCAGCCGCGCTCTCGAAACGATTAATCGCAATGCCCTGTCTCAGGCGCAACTCATCGATGACATCCTAGATGTCGCCCGCCTGACCAGCGGCAGAGTAAAAATTCATCAACAGCCGGTCAACTTACTCAATTTGATTTCAAACGAACTGGAGTCCATTCGTCCTGCGGCAAACGAAAAAGGTATTCAACTGACGGGTGATTTTACGTCCGATCACTGCATTATCAGCGGCGACTTGCAGCGCCTACAGCAAATTCTTCGCAATTTACTCTCAAACGCTATCAAATTCACGCCAGAAAGCGGGCAGGTTGAGGTGGGGTTAAAGCGAATCATAAGCAATGAGTCAGGGATAATTGGCAGAAACCAAGAGTCACAACAAGTGACCCAACACCCCTTACCAATCACTGCATTTGCCCAAATCACTGTAGCTGACACCGGAATCGGCATTGACTCTGATTTTCTACCTCAGATTTTTGAATACTTTCGCCAAGCAGATTCGTCTTCCACCCGTTCTCATGATGGGTTAGGGCTAGGATTGGCGATCGTCCGCCAACTCGTTGAGCTTCACGGCGGCAAAATTGATGCTGCCAGTGAGGGCAAGGACAAAGGCTCAACCTTTACCATCTTTCTGCCGTTGCACAATCCAACCCAGTGTGACCCATCTTCTGAGATGCCAAACCAGGAGTCATTGCCTAGCGATTTAGCCCTAGAAAATATCTCTGTTTTGTTAGTAGATGACAATGTTGATAATCGAAACTATCTAGTTACTGCGCTGGAGCTAGCGGGTGCTCAAGTCACAGCGGTGGCGAGTGGACAAGAGGTGATAGATTACCTACAACACTCGCACCCCGATGTGTTGTTGAGCGACATTGCCATGCCCGACGAAAATGGTTATGAACTACTGCAACGAGTTCGGATGGTTGAGCAAGAGCGGGGGAGGACAATCCCGGCGATCGCCCTAACGGCCTATGCCAAGCAAGAGGATCGACATCAAGCACTCTCAAGTGGCTTTCAACAATTCCTCGCCAAACCCATTGATCCAGTTCAGTTAATTGAAGTTGTAGCAAAGGCCGCTAGAGCAAAAGTTGGCAAGCTGACGGCCCTCTAAACACCCATCAAACCTCTTTGATCGTCCTTAGCAACTAACACTAAATCCTTCTTGATTACCCCCGATTCAGAAGGGCGAATGCGATGGAGCCTCCTCAGCTACGCCTACGCCCCTACGGTTTGACCTCTTTGAAATCGGGGTTATGTGATTCGGATTTGGTATTAGGGATAAAAGGTAGTGGTCGGTAGCCCAAGAGATTCTTCGATGCCCATCATCAGATTGAGGCACTGCACCGCCTGGGATGCCTGGCCTTTCATCAGGTTGTCGATCGCCGACATGACGATCACGCGGCCGGTGCGGGGGTCAGTTTCAAGGCCGATGTAGCAGCGGTTGGTGCCCCAGGCCCACTTGGTTTGGGGGTAGGTGCCGCTGGGCAGCACCGTCACCCAGGGAGAAGAGCGGTAGAAGGCGCTGTAGATGGTGAGCAGATCGTCGCGCACCAGGCCGGGGTCTCGCAAGGTGGCATAGATGGTGGCCAAAATGCCCCGCACCATCGGAATGAGGTGGGGTGTAAACTGCACCATCACCTCTTGACTGGCCAAGCCAGTACATATGGCTTCAATTTCGGGTGTATGACGGTGGCGGGCAACGCCGTAGGCCCCTAAAGAGTTGCTGGCTTCGGCGAGCAGCATGCCGGTTTTGGCCACTCGACCACCGCCAGAGGTGCCAGATTTAGCATCGATGATTAGGGTTTCGGGCTGGGCGAGGCCCTGCTTGAGCAGCGGAGCAATGCCGAGCAGGCTGGCGGTGGGATAGCAGCCAGGACAGCCCACTAAGCGGGCGTTACGAATGCGATCGCGAAATAGCTCAGGCAGCCCATACACGGCTTCCCCCGCAATGCTCTGGTCGCTGCGATCGCCTCCGTACCACGACTGGTAGGTATTCAAATTTTCAAAGCGGTAGTCGGCGGAGAGATCGAGCACCCGACAGCCCCGCTCCAGCAGCGTTGGGGCCATGGTGTGAGCCAGCCCGTTGGGTAACGACAGAAATACAACTTGGCAACGCTGGGCGATTTCGCCCAAATCTACGGCTTCCACCGTCAAATTGACGGAACCTGCCAGATGGGGATAGATATCGGTGTAGGGTTGCCCGGCGCTGCTGTCGCCCCCCAAGTAGACCAGCTCTACCCCTGGATGCTGGGTAAGCAGCCGCACCAATTGCACCCCGCCGTAGCCCGACGCGCCCACGATGCCGACTTTGATTTTTCCGACGGGTGACTCGCTCATGGTTCTGGGGCTGGTTGGGTTGAGGAATATATAGAGGGAGTAGGGCGGCTCTGGGGGGCGATCGCTAATCCAGTTAGCCCCTTCCTCTTAGATCAGCACTGTAATAGTAAACCAGTAATCTCCAATTCAACATGGTGGCTTCGGATGCTGTTACTGGTCTGTCAGCTAAGGTCGATGGTGCTAGATTTACCGCTGATCTTAGGGATGCGACCATTCTCTCTATGAAGCGCAGGTCATAAAGCTAGAATTTTAGAAGCCAACGTTCTTTCTACAGGTTCGCCCCACCGTGCTCAACCCAGAATCGGAGATGCCGCCCGCCCTTCGTCAGTCCCCCTCCGACCTCGAACTGCCCTCCGATTTTCAGTTCGATTCTATTGAGTCGGCGCTCCACGACCTGGCGGCCGGCAAATCAATTGTGGTGGTGGATGACGAAAACCGCGAGAACGAAGGGGACGTGATTTGCGCCGCCCAGTTTGCCACCCCCGACATCATTAACTTCATGGCAGTGGAAGCGCGGGGGCTAATCTGCCTGGCGATGACCGGAGAACGGCTCGACCAGCTGGATCTTCCCCTGATGGTCAGCCCCAGCGCCTTCGAGGACGAAAACGAGCAGACCGCCTTCACCGTCAGCATCGACGCTGCCCTGAGCTGGGGCGTCACCACAGGCATTTCTGCCGACGATCGCGCTCGCACCATTCAAGTTGCCATTAACCCCAATGCTCGCCCCCAAGACCTGCGCCGGCCAGGACACATTTTCCCTTTGCGGGCCAAGGATGGCGGCGTGCTGAAGCGGGCCGGCCATACTGAAGCCGGGGTCGATCTGGCTCGGCTGGCGGGGCTCTACCCCGCCGGGGTGATCTGCGAAATTCAGAACCCGGATGGGTCGATGGCGCGACTGCCCGAGTTAGTCAGCTATGCCAAAGCCTTTGGCCTCAAGCTAATCAGCATTGCTGACTTAATTCACTACCGCTTGCAGCACGAGCGCTTTGTGCAGCGCGAGGCGGTGGCCAGCATGCCCACTCAATTTGGTGACTTTGCCATCTACGCCTACCGTAACTTGCTCGACGGCTCCGAGCATGTGGCCATGGTGAAGGGCGACCCCGCCACCTTTGCCGACCAGTCGGTGATGGTGCGCGTCCACTCTGAGTGCCTGACCGGGGATGCCTTTGGCTCTCTGCGCTGCGACTGCCGCATGCAGCTCCAGGCGGCGCTAAAAATGATCGATGCGGCCGGGCGTGGCGTAGTGGTTTACCTACGCCAGGAGGGGCGCGGCATTGGCCTGGTCAACAAGCTTAAAGCCTACTCGCTGCAAGATATGGGCCTTGACACGGTTGAGGCCAACGAGAAATTGGGCCTGCCCGTAGACCAACGCAACTACGGCATCGGCGCACAAATTCTCAACGACATCGGTGTGCAGAAGTTTTGCCTGATTACCAACAACCCTCGCAAAATTGCGGGTATCAAGGGCTATGGCCTGGATATGGTGAGCCGAGTGCCGCTGATTATTGAGGCTACCGCCTACAACTCGGGCTACTTGGCCACCAAAGCTCAAAAGCTGGGCCACCTGCTGGTGCAGACTTACCTGGCAACGGTGGCTATTCATTGGCGCAGCGGCGACTTGCCGGTGCAGGATCGCTACCAAAAGTTAGAGCACCTGCGCGAACTAGCCCACAGTCAGGGGCTGTTGCTGCAAGAAGAAGCCCGACCGGTAGCGGCAGCACTGTTTAGCCAGCCGGATCTGATTGTGAACCTAGGGCTAGATACCTTGCCTGTGGAGGGGTCTGAGGTGTGGTACCACGACTGTGAGCAGCCACAGATGAATGCGATCGCCACCCTACTCGACAAACTCGCCGCCTGGCCCGAAATTGACCAGCTCGCGTTCCTCATCTCCGGTGGCAGCGACCCTTTCAGTGGCTTGCAGGTGGGCCTCGATCGCCAGGTCTTTCACCACGACGCAGTGCCCACCCCCGAGACTGTCAAACCCTCCGACCTCTGCGGCAGCCTAGAAAGCCAGCGCATATACGTGTTCTCCAGCCACATCCCATCAGATTAGTTAGGTTCAGCCTTATGCGAAATTTGGACAAAAAACATCAAGCAATGGCCTCTTTGAGAGGAGTTGCACGGCGATTTCCGGCACAATAAACTGTTACGCCAGAGCTTTTTGATTAGGATGCATAACACATAATTCTTTTGTCATAAGCTGATCGAAATTCATCAACATCGTTTCCGCGCTAATTGAGAAAGATTGCTTTGACAGTCAACTTAGGTACTAGGCGATGAAAAGAGATGCAAATTGGCAAAGCATCGGTATTGGAATAATCGCAGCTACCATTCTTGGCTTGGTAGCATGGGCTTTGTTTCACGAAATCAGCAAGGCTCCTTGGCAGTTTATTACAATTTTGATTGCTTTACTGGGCGCGTTAATTACATTCGTCGGTAACTTGCAAATTCAGATTCGAAATGAGCAAAAACCTAAAAAAACTGAAATATATGATCAAGTAATAAACCTTTTCTTTGATTCTATTCTGGCCACTAAATTGGGACGAGAGCCTAAGAGCGAAGTGAAGCTAGTTCAGGAATTTGCCGATATAACGCCCAATTTAATTTTATGGGCCTCTGACGATGTTTTGAAGCTGTATATCGAATTTCGACGAATAGCAAGTAGTAATGTTGAAAGGTCTCCAAGTAGTCTTATCTTGCTATTTGGTCAATTGCTATTGGCAATAAGAAAAGATCTGGGGCATCAAAACAAGAGAATAGATGAACTCTCCATTTTGAGTACCTTTGTAAATGACGTTGAAAATTTATCAATCGCAGAACTCAAGCCCATCATCAAAGATAAACAACCACGGCCATTTGGCTTATGTGCGGGAGAATTCACTGTCCCGGCTGATTTTGACGCACCTTTACCCGAAGATCTTCTAAGCGCATTCGAGGGCAAATGAGGATTCTGCTAGACACCCATATTTTTCTATGGTTCATCAGTGGTGATGCTCAGCTTTCGATCAGTCTTCGCGATAGCATTCGCAATCCAGACAACGAAGTCTATCTAAGTGCCGTCTCAATTTGGGAAGTGATTGTGAAGTATCAATTGGGTAAGTTGCCTTTGCCTGAAACACCAGAGATATACCTTCCCAAACAGCGCGATCTTCATCAAATTGCTAGCCTTGGCCTCAACGAGAGTAGTGTGGTTCAGTTAGCTAAATTACCTCCTTTACATCGCGATCCGTTTGACAGAATGTTGATCTGTCAAGCTTTAGAAAATAAACTAACCATTGCTACAGTGGATACTGCAATTCGCGCCTACGCAGTAAGCACCATGTAATAGTCTCCCTGGATACGACGGCTTTTCTACTCGAAAGTGATAATAATAGAGATGAGAGTTATGAATCTAGTCTCCTAGCTATCTATTTTAGCTTCCGAGTAACACGCAAAACCAAGTTGATTAGAGCTTGGCATTCTCCACATTGAGCCTAAAACCACTGCAATATATCAAGCTCAATTGCAAAAGTTGCTGTGCTTGTGACGCCGGAATTCTTAGCATCGCCTTCTCAAAGGACTCTTCCGTCAAAGGAGGACTATCGGAATAATCAATTCCTTCATCCTCCAATGACTCTAGTGTCGCCTAGTTAGAACGAGAGGTATTGGTTGAGTTTGTGCCGCTCATGTCGATGTTAGCCTCTTCATGCAGGCCGACCGGGATCGAGGTGATCTAGCGCTTTCAGCACTGCGCCCACGTCCATTGACAGGTATTCGCCGAGGCGGAGGATGTCGTTGACCTGAGCACGGCTGTCGGAGCCGAGGGGTTTTCTAGACACCGCTGCCTGCTTGAGCAGGGCAAACACCTGGCGGTTGAGGTGTTGGTAATACAGCTCTTGGGGGCGTTCTAACGAAAGGCCTAGGTTGAGCTGCTGGCCGAGATTAACCAGTCGCCCCAGCCAATCCACATCGGCGGCGAGGGATTCTGTCGGTGCCTGGTTGAGAATTTGCCAGACCGATCGCCCAATCAGCCGCTCCAGCATGGGCTTGGCCGCCGCTAGAGATAGGGAGGCATTGCAGGTGCTAGCTTCGGTGGCGATCGCCTCTAGCTCGTTCAAATAGTCCTCGCCCTGGCGCAGGGGGCTGGCAGTGGGGTCGCTGGTCTCGCGTTCGAGGGATTGCAGCACTTCCATCGCTCGGTGGCTGAGGGCAATATCGGCCGCCACTTGCAGCTCGCGGGGTACGGGCAGGCCATCGCGGTGGAAGGCGCGCAGCACGCCATAATTGTCGCGGTAGACCTGGGCGTAGAGCTGGTCGAGGCGCAGCAGGGTGTCTTGGGAGAGCAGGCCCATCATGCGGTGGCGCTCTTCAGCAAACAGGTCTTGCAGGCCATAGGTGTGTGGGCCAAAGGCGCTGTTGATGGCGAGAATCACCTGGGCGGCGCTGGCCTGGCTGAGGCTCTCAAACACGGCAGCTTTGGCCTGGGTGTAGTCGAGGCGCGATCGCATGCTCTTGATGCCACAGTGGAAGTCCCAGCCGCCCAGGTGCACTACGGCGAAGGCCAGGTTGAGGCTTTCGCGGGTGATGGTAGAGGTGATTTCGACCTGCCCCACCGCCAGGGAGATGGGCCCCATGCGCTGGCGGCGGTAGTCGTGCTGCTCGACGGTGTAGCAGTAGACGGTTTGCTCGCGGTGGTAGTCGGTAAACAGCGACCCCATGGCGTAGTGGGCCACTACCTGCTCCAGCGTGATGCGGGAGGGTTTGACCAGGGCCTCGTAGACGCCGGAGCCGTGGATAAATTCGGTGATGTTGCTGGGGGCTTGACCGAGGCGCTTCACAAATTCGGCTTCTAGAGAGACCCCTGAGACTTCGCCGGCCAGCTCCATGGCGCGGGCAGCGTAGCGCAGAATTTGGGTGCCCTCGGGACGCGAGAGTTCTTCAAAGAACCAGCCGCAGCTGGTGTACATAAACAGGGCATGGCGCTGCATTTCGAGCAGTTGCAGGGCGGTGACCCGCTCGATGGCCGAGAGTTTGTGGGTTTGGTGGGTGGCAAAGAAGGCGTCGAGGGTGTCGGGGCTGCGATCGCCCATCACCGCTACGTAGGCATTGCGCGCCGCCCAGGGATCGCGCAGCAGCTCAGAGCCATGCGTCTCGTAGACGGCAACCAGCTGATCGCGCAGCCAGTCGAGGGTGTCGCGCAGGGGGCGTCGCCACTGCTGATGCCATTCGCCGCCGCCGCCACAGCCGCAGTCATCTTGCCAGCGATCGACGCCGTGGGAGCAGCTCCAGGCGGTGACGGGCTTGAGTTCGGCTTCCCAAGTGGGTGGGTGGGTGGCCAGGTAGTGGGCGTAGTTGGTCACCGTCCAGCCCTGGCGGGGAAACTCGTCGGTGAGGGCGTAGGCGAGGGCTTTTTCGGCCCCGCCCCGGTGGTGGCCAAAGGTTTCGCCATCGGTGGCGACCGAGATCAGCTGGAATGGCCGATGATCCCCGTGGATGGCCTGGCCGATGCGCCCGACAAAATGCTGAGATGAACTCAGCACGTCGTTAAAACCCATGTCGCGAGAGATCGGGCCGTCGTAGAAAAAGATGTCGATATAGCGGCTGGGATCAGGGCTGCCGTCAGCATTTTTGAGAAAGCAGCGGTAGGGGCGACTGGGATCGATCTGGCCACCGCCCACTTCTTGCCAAGTGTCGCGCTCGCCGTTGTAGCTGACCATGGGACGACAGCGCTGCACCTGCGACGGCGCGAGAATCGTGAACTTGATCCCCTCAGCGTGGAGCACGTCGAGCGTGGGGTAGTCGATCGCGGTTTCGGCCAACCAAATGCCCTCGGGCTGACGACCAAAGCGGCGGCGAAAATCCTCAATGCCCCAGTGCACCTGGGTGACTTTGTCGCGGGGGTTGGCCAGGGGCAAAATGATGTGGTTGTAGACCTGGGCGATCGCGTTGCCGTGGCCGCTCAGTCGGGCGCAGCTGTTGCGATCGGCGTCGATGATGCGCTGGTAGGTCTCCAGGTCGTGGCGCTCCATCCAGCTCAGCAGGGTGGGGCCAATGTTAAAGCTGATGTACTCAAAGGTGTTGACGATGCGCACGACTTCGCCGCGATCGTTGAGAATGCGGGCATAGGCGTTGGGCCGGTAGCACTCGTGGTGAATGCGCTCATTCCAGTTGTGGAAGGGGGCGGCACTGGGCTGCTTCTCGATCGCATCGAGGTAAGGGTTCTCGCGGGGCGGCTGGTAAAAGTGGCCGTGCACGCAAACAAAAACCCCGGTGCTAACAGCGGGGATCAAGCCATCGTGGGGGCCATCATAGGCCGTAGGGACCGCAGAGCTAGCCTGCAATGCCGAATGCTGGAGTGAATCAGCCATAGGAAAAAAATGAGTGAGGAGTTGGACACAGTGGCCAGCCTAACCATGGGCTGTGCTACCACCGGGGAACGGATTCAAAAAAACTTGGGAAGCCGGGATCAAAGCCCAGAGGACGATGCGGCTGCGTGAGGAAAGGCTAAAAGGCTGCCAATGCCGTAGGGTCACCTGGGGATCAGCAGGAACCAGGCTGGGCATACCGGGGAACTGAGGGCGACCGACGCTGTGGGCGTGTTTTCTAACCCAACATTTGCTGATTTTAACCCTCTTTATGAAAGTTAACCGCTCGCGCTTAACCTCCGTTGATGTTTGTCAACTGGGCAAACGAGCTAAACCCCACCGTATAAACTACGGCAATTGGACAGTTGACTCATCCCTCGCGGGAGAGAAGCAGGGCTGTAGAACTGGCTGAGTCTATCCGCCCACGCCTCCCTGGGGCAGCACGACGGTGACTGTGGTTCCCACCTGGGGCTGGCTGTCGAGGTGGATGTGGCCGCGGTGGGTGTCAACAATTACCTTGGCGATCGCCAGCCCCAGTCCCGTACCCTGCTCGCCGCTGCGCAACCGCGAGGGGTCAGCCCGGTAAAAGCGATCGAAGGCATGGGCGATCGCTTCGCTATCCATGCCAATGCCCGTGTCCTGCACGGTTACCTGCACTCCTGGTTGTCCCTGGTGCTTGGTGGGCTTGACCTTGACCGTCACGGTGCCGCCACTGGGGGTGTACTGCACCGCATTGCTGATCAGGTTGGTGAATAGGCGGGTGAGCTGGCCGGGATCGCCCAAAATCGTGGAGCTGGCGGTGGGGGGAGCAGTCAGTAGCGCTGCGTTTTTAGACCGCTGTTTGCCAAAACTTTTACCAAAACCGTCTTCCGCGACTGCCACTTGCAGCGCGATCTGGCGCTCGGTAGCCATCACCTGCTGCTCCTCCAACACATCCTCCAGCAGCCCCTCTAAACTGACAGAAGCGGGAGCAAAGGCAATCAGCCCACTCTCCTGACGAGCGAGAAACAACAGATCATCCACCAGCCGCCCTAGCCGCCGAGTGAGGCGCTCAATCACCTGAAACTGCTTTTGCTGAATATCTACGTCAGGGTTGGGGTCTGACAGCGCTACCTGGGCATTGGTCTGGATGACAGCGATGGGGTTGCGCAACTCGTGGGAGGCGTCGGCGGTAAACTGCTTGAGCTGCTGGTAGGAGTCGCGCACGGGGGCGATCGCGATCCCCGACAGCAGCCAGCCGATTGCCGCCACTGCCGCCACCATCAGACTTGTGCCCAGGGCTAAATCCACAATCAACCTGCGGCTGGGCTTGGTCACCTCAAACCAGGGATGGCTGACCCGCAGATAGCCCAGCACCTGCCCGTGGTCTTGCACCCGCTCAGTAATCTGGCGAAAGAAAGTCTCTTGCCCCACCCGCACCGTTTCGCCCGCCGGGTTAACGTGCAGAGGCACGGGCTGGAGGTCTGCAAAGGTAGACCACAGCAGTTGCCCACCGGGGCCAAACCACTCTAGGTCGATGTGGTCGTCTTCAACGGCGCGGGCGTTGTCGCGAAAGCTGGCTTCTACGTTGACCCGCAGCGGCGGACCATCGGTATCGATGGTGGCAAAGGTATGATCCCCGGCGGCATCAGGTTCTATGACCAGCGATCGCTCCACAATCTCCACCACGTGGTTCAGCGTGTCATCCACCCGCTCGACCAGCGTGGTGCGCACGTAGAGATAGAAGCCGCTGGCAAACAGCAGCAGCAGCACCGCCGTCACCGCCGTATACCAAAGCGCAAGCCGCCGCCGAGTCGCCTGAAACATAGACATCTATGGCAATTTTTGAGTGACCAAGTAGAGCATTGATGCAGCCAACTCTATTAACCATAGAGAACTTTGCCCTGCCGAAGTGCTTGGCAGACTAGGGAAGTGACTACGTTCTTTTTGCGCTCGACCTCTTCGCGAGTCATGACCAAAATATCTTTAGGAATCCCTAGCCCTCGCAGCGCTTTGTAGGCAACCCGTGCCCGCCGGTAGCGGGGTTCGTCAGACTGTGAAACAATTACGAGCAAGTCAATATCGCTATCTTCGTTTGGCTCCCCGTAGGCGTAGGAGCCAAACAAAATGATCTGCTCTGGTTGCAGGGCAGACACCAAACGTTGGGTAATTTGGTCGAGCAGATCGGTGGTGAGCGGTTGCACTGGCTACCTGGCCCGAGTGAGATGGGCGGCGATCGACTGCGATCGCTAACCTCATCCTAATTCAGCAGCCTACGACGGCAAATCTCCTGCTTTACCATGGTGAAGATATGTGGGGAAATTCCCTGAGAGGAGCCTGTTATTAGTATTGAGGAGACGATTCGTGTCCAATTTTTTAGCTGCTGCAAAGCGTTCAAAGCGGTGGAGCCTCAAGCGGTGGAGCCTGATGGCTCTTGTCGCCACAGCTACTCTTGGCTTTTCTCTCTGGCTGGGTGGGCTGCATTTGCCGTCCTCGACTGCCCTGGCCCAAGACGAACCCGCTGTCGAGCGGGCCAACCCCACCAACGCCACGACCTACCGTTTCAAGGTGGGCGACTATAGCGCAACGGTCGTGAGCGACGGTACGCTGACGTTCCCGGTGGGATTCTTTGTACCCAAGGCTGATCCTGCGGCGGCATCGGCAGCCCTGACGGACAACTTTTTGCCGACCGACAGTGTCTTAGCCCACCTCAACGTGCTGTATCTAGAAACCGATGAGCACAAGGTGCTGATCGATACCGGGGCGGGCAACACCTTTGGCCCCACCGTGGGCTATCTAGCCAGCAACCTGGCAGCCGCAGGCATTGCCCCCGACACCATTGACACCGTCATTTTGACCCACGCCCACCCCGACCACATCGGCGGCATTCTCGACGAAAGCGGCAACCCGGTATTCGCCAACGCCAGCTACTATATCTCTGAGACCGAGTGGAATTTTTGGACGGCACCAACGGTGGAAATGCCCAACTCGCTGGTGGATGCAGATACCCAAGCGACTACGGTGGCAGTAGCGCAGGAGTGGCTGGGGGCGATCGCCAGCCGCACCACCCGCTTTGCCTTGGGCGATGAGATCATTCCCGGCATTGTCTCAGTTCCTTCGGTGGGCCATACCCCTGGCCAAGCCTCATACCTGATCACCTCCGGCGACGATAGCCTGCTAGCTACCGGCGATGTGTTCTTTAGCGACCCGCTGAACCTGGAGAACCCCGACTGGGAAGTGGCGTTTGACACCGACCCTACCCAGGGCGTAGCCACGCGGAAACAATTGCTGGAGACGGTTACGGGCGATCGCCGCAAATTACTGGTACCCCACATGCCCTTTCCCGGCCTCGGCCACGTGCGTGCCCAGGGCGATGCCTACGGTTGGGAGCCGATTGTGTGGGATTTTGGCTTTGAGTCGTAGGTTCTAAGTTTGGAACTCGTTCAGATATTTAGACCTCAAGAAAAGTAGTGAGCGGACCCAGATGAAGAATTTGGGTCCGCTTGTGGTTGTGGAATATGTAGCGATAGGACGAGCGCTGCTCAAAGTGTTGAGCTAGAGGCTACCCTGACGTTACAAGCCCCATGGGATCGTGCCGTGGTAGATACTCCCCAGCCCCAAGCAAAAGCACCTCGGCCCCGACGGCGAGGCAAAGGCAAAGAGGATACTGCAGATCAAGTGCCTCCCCTCAGCCGCAAAGAAGAGCGGGCGAAGAAGCGCCAGGCCCAAAAGGCGCGCAAAGAATTAATTCAATACCTGGCGGCGACGCTGTTTGTAGCGGGGCTGATTGGGGTGCTGCTGGCGCTGCTGGGTGAACCTAAGCTAGCGCTGGCAGCGGTTGTGGCAATCGCTTGTCTCGCCCTTTCCTTTAAATATCCCCGCCAGGCAATCTATGGGCTGATCATCTACGTGCCCTTTAGCGGCACCGTCACCTACGCGCTTGGGGGCAGCGGCATTTTGCAGTTGGCTAAAGACGCCATCTACATTCCGGCACTCCTGGGCGTAATTCAGTTTTGCCGCCGTACTCGGCAGCCGCTGATTATTCCACCGCTGATCAAAGTGCCGCTGCTGGTGCTGCTGGGGTTGTGCAGCCTGACTATGCTGGTGGTCAACGGCGGACAGCAGCTTGATGCAGCCGGGGGCGAGGTGCCAATTTTGATTGGGGTGCTAGGCCTGAAGGTGCTAATCGGCTACGTGCTGATTATTCCGTGCATTTATTATTTGCTGCGCGATCGCGAAGACGTCTACTTCCTCCTGCGCCTGCAAGTGGTGCTGATTTTGGTCTGCTGCGGCCTCGGGTTCATTCAATACATGATGCTGCGACTGGGCATTTGTCAGGGTACCATCGGCGAGGGCGAAGACCTGTTCAAGGCATCCCTAGAGTCGCGCTGTTTCGTCGGCGGGTCGCTGTTGTATACCCCGGCGCAGGGGCAAATTCGTCTGCCCGGTACATTTAACGCCCCCTGGCAGTGGGGCTGGTTTTTGATTTCAAGCGGCTTCTTTGCTTTTGGCACGGCGTTTAGCGATCGCAGCCCCCTGTGGCGCATCGTAGGTCTGGGCTCATTGGCAGCGGTGGGGGTGATGGCGGTGGTCTCTGGTCAACGCATCGCCCTAGCCCTGGTACCGGTAACCATTGTTGGCCTGCTGATTCTTACGGGTCAGGTGGCCAACCTGAAGCGCTTTCTCCCCATCGGCATCGGTCTGGCGCTGATCTTGAGTGTGTTTATGGCCCAAAACCAGGCGGTGGTTAATGAACGGTGGGCGAGTTTTCAAAGCCGCTGGAGCGCCTCGCCGCCCCATGAGTTTATTGTGCAGCAGTTTGAGTGGGCGCAGAAACAGCAGGAGGGCATTTTGGGCCGAGGGGTGGGCCGCGCTACCAATGCTGCCCGCATCTTTGGCAAGACCGAGCTGGTCGAAACCTACCACCCCAAACTGATGTACGAAATCGGTCCCCTGGGGTTGCTGGCTACCCTGGCGGTATACCTCACCCTGACCGTCGCTACCTTCAAGGCCTATCGGTCGATCAAAGACCCCAACCTGCGAGGCTATGGTGCTTCAATGTGGGTGTTTGTGCTGTTTATCAGCATCTTTCCCTACTACTACCCACTGGATGTGGATCCGGTAAACGTGTATTACTGGCTGGCGGCGGGTATTGTGCTCAAGCTGCCCGAAATTGACCAAAAAGAGCGGTTGCAGCAGCGTCTAGAAGAGGCCAGTCGCCGCCGCAAGCTCACCCCTCGCGAGAAAAAGCAGCTTCAGAAACAGGAAACGATCGTGTTTGAGTAGGCGTACCTCAATGGGCAGGTTCTCCCTTCAGGGGTCTACGGTTCGCGCAACTTAACGCGCTTCCTAGGAGTGAGCATGGTAAAACTCAGGGAAAGCAGTGAATTAGTCTATAGTACGCTTGAACCAAGCTAGACTATACTCTCCCCATCCACGGTTTCTACGGAGACGGCTCAATGGCACAGGCAAAAGGTAACGGCGCGGTTGCAAAGGCAGACACCGCCACTCTAGATTTAGACACTACGGCTCCAGCCGCTGACGACGGCGAAGACACCGTTGTTGAATTGGTTGATCATGACCAAATTGACGACCTTTTCAAAGACCTCAAGACCCTGCTGAGCACCGTCGAAAAGCTGCAAAAAGCCCGGCAAGACGTGGGTGATATTAAGCCTCTAATTGTGCGGCTGCTCGACGGCGAACTGGTATCTGGAGACGATCTGGAGGAATTGCGCGGTGGCATCAGCGGTCTCTCTAAGCTGCTTAAGCTCTACAGCGACTACCAAGGAGCGCTGGAGCGCGCCCAACCGGCCCGAGCGATTCTAGATCAGCTGCTCAAGTCGTAATTATTTGTAGGGTGTCCTTGGTCAGACTGTAATCAGGTGGCTAGCTATTCAAATGCTCCACCGTCATGCACCCGGGAACTAGCTATGCTGCCAAAAGATTTTGGGCGTTTAGCTAAAACACCAGACGCTGAAGTCTTCATCGACGACGTTCTCGTTCGACGGTTGCTGCACGACCAGCATCCCGATTTGGCGCACCTAGACATTGTGCTAGTTGATTCAGGTTGGGATAATGCCATGTTTCGCCTGGGCGATTGCCTCGCGGTCCGCCTTCCCCGCCGCCAGATCGCCGCTGCCCTGGTCGAGCATGAGCAGACTTGGCTGCCGCGCCTTGCCGCTCAACTGTCGATCGCCGTTCCTACGCCCTATCGCTTGGGCGTTCCGGCCCTCGGCTATCCCTGGCGGTGGAGCGTCTTGCCCTGGCTCAGCGGTCGTCCTGCCGATCTAGAACCGCCTCATCCAAGGCAGGCAAGTCGCTTTGGTAAATTTCTGCGGGCTCTCCATACCCCTGCACCAACCAATGCCCCTAAGAATCCCTTTCGCGGCGTGCCGTTGAAAGAACGAGCGGCAGCGATCGCTGAGCGTCTAGCCCGCTTGGAAACCAAAACCGACCTGATCACGCCCACCCTCAAAGTTCTGTGGCAGTCAGCCTTGAATGCGCCGATCGATACCCCACCCAGTTGGCTCCACGGCGATCTTCACCCCCGCAACATCCTGGTTGAAAACGGTGTGCTGACCGGCATCATCGACTGGGGCGACATCACCTCGGGCGATCGCGCTACCGACCTAGCGGCGGTGTGGATGCTGTTTGAGGATGGGATGGCCCGGCGAAGGGCGATCGCCGCCTATGGTCCCGTTTCTAAGGCCACCCTACGGCGAGCCCTAGGATGGGCGATTTTCTTTGGTGTGGTGCTGCTGGATACTGGGCTGGTCGAGCATCCTAGGCATGCGGCGATCGGTGAGAAAACACTGCGACGAATTGCCGAGGCTGGAGACAGCGGAATTTAGCTGAGCTTTGGCAAAGGGAGCATCGCTGCTCAGAGACATTACTACCGAGCGTTCCACGCGGCGGCCGCATCGCTGACCGCTTGGTCTACTGGCTTTTGGCCCAGCATCGCCGCTTGCAGGTTGTCGTAGATGATCGCTTGCAGCTCCTTCACCCCATCCATAGCGGGAATCAGCACCTCGGCCTGGTTCATCTGCTCGGCGCTGACCGATCGCGCCTTTTCTACGCCCTTGGTGCCCTCGGCGGCGAAGTAGCCATCCTCAAGCGCCCCGGTGGTAGAAGGCAGCACGTTGGCGGCTTTGGCAAAGCTGAGCTGGTTGGCGTCGTTGGTGACATACAGCGCAAAATCCAGCGCTGCATCGGGCACGTCGGTCCCGGCTGGGATCACCACATTCATCACCGCGACGTTGGTCTTACCGGTGTCGCCGGTAATCTGGGGGCCGCTGCCGGTGACGGCGGCAATATCGGGGGCGTTGGCCTCAATGGTGGGGAAAAACTCTGCCCCCGTAGACAGCAGCGCCACTTCCCCAGCCTGAAACAGTTCGATCGCCCGGCGATGGCCCTGGGTCAGCACCTCCTGGGGCAGCAGTTCTTGCTGGTAGAGGTCAGTCCAATACTGGAAGACGGCGCGGCCCGCGTCGGTGTCGAAGGCGGCCTGGCCCTGGTCATCCACCAGCTCGACCCCCATCTGCACAAAGGATTGCAGCACGTCGGCGGAATCTTCGGGCACAAAGGTGGTGAAGTAGGCATACTTGCCGGTTTTTTCTTTCACCTGGCGAGCGACCTCGGCCAGCTCAGCGTAGGTGGTGGGCGGAGCCACCCCGGCCTCGTCCAAGAGGGCCTGGTTGTGCAGAGTGACGTTGGTAGTCAGATACCAGGGAATGCCAAAGCTCTGGCCGTTAAGCGTGTTGGCCTCCCAAATGTTGGGCAGGTAGACCTGCTTGGCCTCGGCGGAAACTTTTTCATCCAACGGCATCCAAGCGTTGCGGCTGGCGAGCTGGGCAGCAAAGTCGGGGTTGAGGTTGACCACGTCGGGAGCGGTGCCGGCAGTGACGGCGGTGAGAATTTTACTCTGCATGTCGGCCCAGGGCACATCGACCCAGCGCACGGTGGTGTCGGGGTTTTGCGCCTCGTAGTCGGCAATCAGCCCGTTGAAGTAGTCGGTAAAGTCGGGCTGAAGCTGCATCGTCCAAAACTCGACCTCTTGACTGCCGCCCTCAGCAGGGGCGGTAGCGTTGGGCTGCCCACCCCCGCACGCCACGAGCCAGCTCATCATTAGGCCTAGCAGGGCAAACAGACCAAAGCGGGCGTAGGGGCGGAGTCTCATGGCGAAAAAAGAAGGAATAACGAAGGGTCAAACAGGGCGCACCCAGTCACGGTTGTTCATTTTCGCTTAATTTGTGCAGTTGTGGCGGGGGGTTATAGAATCACCTGGACGGCGCTGGCGCTGGCGATCGCCCGCTCTTTAGCCTCTTCCACCGTCTCGCCTAATGCCAGGGCCACCCCCATGCGGCGGTTAGGGTGAGCGGTGGGCTTGCCAAACAGCCGCACCTTGCTGGTGGGCACTTGTAAGGCTTTATCCAGGCCAGAATACTGAGGATTGTCGCTCTTCCCAGATGCCAAAATCACCGCCGAGGCCCCCGGCTGCATCAGGGTAATCTCGCCAATGGGCAGACCCATAATCGCCCGTACGTGCAGCTCAAACTCCGACTGGTGCTGGCTCACCATCGTCACCATGCCGGTGTCGTGGGGGCGGGGGCTGACCTCGCTAAAGTACACGGTTTGAGGTTGATCCGCTTCTCCAGCAATGAATAGCTCCACCCCAAACAGTCCCCAGCCGCCCAGGGCATCGGTGACCGCTTTCGCCATCTCCTGACAGGCTGCTAGGGTGTCGGGGTGCAGGGCGCAGGGCTGCCAAGACTCGCGGTAGTCGCCCGCCTCCTGGCGGTGGCCGATAGGAGGGCAAAAGTGGGTGCCGTCGATCGCCCGCACCGTCAGCAGAGTAATCTCAGTGTCGAAGGGCACAAAGCCCTCCACAATGACACGATCGCCCTTGCTCCGACCCGCTTCTCCCGCGTACTGCCAGGCCGTCAGCACCTCAGACTCCTGACGCACGGTGCTCTGGCCTTTGCCCGACGAACTCATAATTGGTTTGACCACGCAGGGCAGACCGATGGCTTCTATAGCCTCTAGATACTC
This sequence comes from Nodosilinea sp. FACHB-141, assembly GCF_014696135.1. NCBI lineage: Bacteria > Bacillati > Cyanobacteriota > Cyanophyceae > Nodosilineales > Nodosilineaceae > Nodosilinea > Nodosilinea sp. FACHB-141. Next base: position 767,593 of record NZ_JACJPP010000007.1, read on the forward strand.
CGCCTCAGTGCCGGCAAAGCGAAAGGGCGAAGTCTTGAGACCCAGTTCTTCTGCCGCCAACCGCCGAATGCCCTCGCGGTTCATGGTCAGCTGGGTGGCGCGGGCGGTGGGGATGACTCGCCAGCCTTCGGCTTCCAGCGCCACTAAAGTATCGGTGGCGATCGCCTCCACCTCCGGCACGATCAACCCTGGCTGCTCCTGCTCGATCACCTGCCGCAGTGCCGCACCATCGAGCATGTCAATCACGTGGCAGCGGTGAGCCACCGTCATAGCTGGGGCATGGTCGTAGCGATCGACGGCAATTACCTCCAGCCCTAGGCGCACCGCTTCAAGGGCCACCTCACGACCCAGCTCACCCGAACCCAGCAGCATCAACCGCTGGGCGTCGTCGTTTAAGGGGGTGCCCAGGGGTGCTAGGGGCGATGGAGGAGTAGTCATAACAAGTTGCTCCAGGCGGATAAGAAAGACAGCGCGTAAAGAAATACAGCGACAGGGCCATAGTTTCTCAATATTAGGTGCTCACTTTTCAGAATTGTGTGTAACATCGCTGGTGATACCAAGCTTTAGTTGGGTTGGTATCACCTCAGGAGCAACGGCGAGACCATTAGGTGTGCGGGCAGGAGATACAGCATCGGCTATCTCTCAGCCCAGAAAAAGTGCTTAAAAAGAAAAGTGGAAAATCTGAATTAAATTGTGTACCATTCGTTAGCACTTTTCCCCTACGGATAATTGCTGGGCCGCTGAATCTCTTCTTGAGTGCCTGAAAAGGTCTTTTTGGGAAGGAAGAAACGGACTCGTTTGGGTCTGCTTGGTTATCACTTTGGCCGGGCAGGTTTTCTATATACCCACCTGTTTTTCGGATACTACCGTGGATAGTCTCAAAGCCATTTTTAGTCGCAAGCCTCGGGGAGTTGGCATTGAGCTAACCCCCGAAAGAGTTAATTTGGCCCGCCTAAAAAAGCAGGGAGCCTCGCTTAAATTAGAAGCCTTGGCCTCGGTAGAACTGGCCGAGGGCATTTACGAGGAAGGCCAAATCTTAGACACCGCCGCCATGGCTGACGCCATTCAAACGGTGCTCGCTGAAAGCAAGCTCAAGGTCAGGCAGGCCACCACTGCTATTCCAGGGCGGGCAATTACCCGCGTCATTCCTGTGCCCGCCGAGCTCGACGACGACGAGCTGCGCGAAATGGTGCTCAACCAAGAGGCCAGTCTCTATCTGCCCTTCCCCCGCGAGGAGGCCGATGTTGACTATCAAAAACTCGGCTATTTTGTCGACGAAGATGGCATTGAGAAGGTGCAGGTGCTGCTGGTAGCGGTGCGTAAAGACCTCACCGATCCATATATTGAAGTGTTTCAGCAGGCGGGGCTGGCGCTCAACGTGCTTGAGACCTCCAGCTTTGCCCTGATTCGCACGATTCGGGAGCAGCTGCGGCAGTTTACGCCCCAGGAGGCCGCCGCCGTAGTCGATATCGAGTTTGAAAACACCGAAATCTCCATTGTGGTTGACGGGGTGCCCCACTTCTCGCGCACCGTACCCATTGGAACTTTTCAAATTCAAAGCGCCCTCAGCCGCGCCATGAATTTACCTCCCTCCCGCAACACGGAGCTGCTCCAGGGCATGACGGTGCCTATTCAAACGATGGATACTGTGGGTGCGCCCCAGATGGGCAACACCAACCCTGGCACTACTGCCATGCTGCGGGTGCTAGGCGAGCTGTCTGACGAACTGCGCCGCTCCATCGACTTCTACCTCAACCAGGGCGAAGACATGGAGGTGGCGCAGCTGCTACTGGCCGGACCGGGAGCTTCCATTGGGCAGCTCGACGAGTTTTTGGCCCAGCGGCTGAGTCTGCCAGCCAGCCAAATTGACCCGATCTCAGCGCTGTCGTTGGAAGTGGCTGAGGATATTCCCGAGAGTCAGCGGGCAGGGTTGGCAACGGTAATCGGTCTTGGCATGCGGGAGGTGTAGCTATGTACGGTCTCGATATTAATTTTCTCAAGGACCGCGAAGTTCGCGTCTTTGAGGCCAGACCCCGAGCTCGGGGTGGCGGCGGGGTGGCCCCAGGCGATCGCAGACCGCTAGTTTTGGGGTTGGCGGTGGCGCTGATACCCCTGGCGTTGGTGGGGGGCTACTGGGCGGTGACGAGAAGTCAGGTCAACCAGCTCCGGGCTCGCAGTGCTGAACTAGACGCTGAGACGGCTCAGCTGCAGAGTCAGCTCCAGGAGATTAGTGGTATTCAGGGGCAGATCGACCTCATTCGATCTGAAATCAACGCTTTCGTGACGGTCTTCAACGATATTCTCCCCTGGTCGGCGCTGCTGCAAGATATTCGCACCCGTACTCCGGCTCGCGTTCAAATCGTTGGCCTCAGCCAGACCACGACTACCCCCGAAGCAACTGATCCCAACGTTGTGCCGGAGTCGTCTGAAGGAATTTCCATTAACGGTGTGGCCTGTTCCTACGACGAGATCAACGATTTTGCCCTGGTGCTACAGCGATCGCCCCTGTTGCAGTCCGAGACTGTAGCGATTAGTCAGGCCCAGCAGCAACCCACCCTGCTTGACCCCCAAACCCAGGGCCGCTGCCCAGGCACTGCCGTAGGTGATCCTGACTTTTTGATTGACTACACCATCGGAGCCAACATTACTGATACCCCAGCCTCCCAGCTGGTGGATGAGCTAGAGCGCCAGGGTACTGTCGGTTTAGTAACCCGTATTCAGGCCCTGAGAGAAAAAGGAGTGATCGAATGACCGCATCGGGTGATTTCCTTCCCGCCGACGACCAGGCCTTAGACGTCGGCCCCACTTACCCTACAGCCTTTGGTATTGAGCTCACCCCCAAGGTGCAGGGCATTGGCTTAGCAGTACTGGGGTTAATCGGCTCCTTTGTTCTCTATAACTTTGTGGTCAAGCCCGTAGTGGAGCAAAAAACTGCTCTGGAGGGTGAGGTTGCCCAAAAGCAAGCTCAGGTTGACCAGCAACGGGCCAGTCTTCAAGACCGCGCTGCGCTACAGGCTGAGCTAAACTCGGCCCTGGAGCAGCGGGTGGGCGTTTACAGCCTGTTGGGTGGCGCTCAAACCCTCGACACTCTGCTGCTCGACATCAACCAGCAGATTCAGAACAGCAACGCGGCGATCGCCGATGTGCTGCGGGCCGACTCAGCTCGCCTCGACAACGCCCAGCTGGCTGCCCTAGGGCTCACCCGAGAACAAATTCAGCGGGTCAAGACCCAGTTTGCCGCTACTCCCCAGGTACAAAAGCAACTCTTCTCTTCGGAGCTGCTGCGCTTTAACCCCAGCCCGGCGGAGCCGGTCACTGACCTTGGCCCAGAGCTCAACGGCAAGCTAGAGCGCGTCACCGTCGATGTATCGATGCAGGCGTTGTTTCCCCAGACGCTCAGCATCATGCGCAATATCGAGCGCTTAGAGCCGCTGATCATCATTAAAGATGTGCAGCAGAGTATTGCGCCGCCGCCGGCTGATACCACCGAAGAGGAGCTCCTAGGCATTAGCCGACTTCTGCTCACCGACTACACCCTCGAAGTGCTCGTGCCCGTCGGCGACCCGAGCGTACCGCCCGAGCCACCGCCGCCGCCTGCCCCCGCCGAGGGTGCAGCCCCCGTCGAAGGTGCGCCTCCACCTGAAGGCGGCTAAACCCAACCTTTCCAGCCCCGTTGCTACTGCCACCCTAGTGGCCTAATCTACCCACCTAGCCCAGTCAAACCCCGCGCGGCCCAGCCGCATCTGTGATGGAGGAGTGAACCGTGAACCGTCTAATGAACCTGCAACCATTTTTGCTTGGCAGCACCCTCGTTGCCCTAGCTGCCCAACCTGGCTTGGCCTCAGTAACCAGCATTACTAACGTCCGCCTAAACCCCACCGCCACGGGATTAGACCTGGTTTTTGAAACCCAGGGAGGCGATAACAGCAGCGTTTTTACAGTGAGCCAGGGCAACACCCTACAGGCTGATATTACCCGTGCTCAGCTCAACCTGCCCGATGGAGGCAGCTTCAACCAGGCTAACCCTGCCCCCGGCATCAGTCAGGTATCCGTGGTTCCCCTCGATGCCAACAGCGTTCGCATCACCGTCAGTGGCACCAGCCAGCCCCCCACTGGGGCAGTAGAATCCAGCGATAATCAAGTAGTGCTATCGATTCGCAACGATGGCGGGACTGCCCAAGCTCCTACCCCGGTGCCTGCTGAGATCGAGACTGTGCCTGCTCCGACTGCTCCCCCCGCTGTGGCCCAAGCCGCTCCAGAGCCATCTCCTGAAGCTGCCCCAGAGCCGGCTCCCGAAGCCGCCCCAGAGGTGCCGACCCCAGCCAGCCCCGATGTGCTAGTACCCAACCCTGAAGTCACCATCGACGGTGCCCCCGTGCCTCGTCCTCAGGTGCAGCAAACACCTCCCTTTTTACCCCGTGCTGTAGCGCCGCCAATTGGTGACATTGCTGTAGCGGAGGGAGTGCCCTCCTTCAACAACATCAACTTAGGTAGCAACGAGCGCATCCCCAAGCTGCTGCTACGGGACGCTCCGGCCCGTGAGGTTTTGTCGCTTCTGGCCCGGGCTGCAGGACTCAACCTAGTGTTTACTCCCGCCGGAGGAGAAGCTGAGGCTGGGGCAGAAGGGGCCAGCGCCGATGGTCCGCCCGTTAGTCTAGATATTGAAAATGAGTCTGTTCAGGATGTGTTTAACCACGTTCTGCGGGTCACTGGCCTACAGGCTAACCGGGTAGGCCGCAGTGTCTATGTTGGCCCAAGCTTGCCGGTTTCAGCCCAAAATGTCTCTGCTAGAACCCTACGGCTGAATCAAGTTGACGCCACTGTGGCCACCAACTTTCTGGTGGCCCTAGGTGCGGAGAGCGCCGTCAGCCGAGAGCGCCTAGTCACTAACGTCAATGCTGTGACCGTTGCAGAGGGAACCCCTCCAATTACGGAAACCCAGACTTCAACGGTTGATCAGATTGAGGTGAGCCGAGTTGACTATGAAGATAGCCAAGGAATTCTTCGCGGGTTGCAGGTAGTCGCTGACGAGCGCACTAACTCAGTGACGCTCGTTGGCCGGGCTGATCTGATCGCTATTGCCACCGAGCAGCTCACCCGCATTGACCTGCGTAGACGGCAGGTTGCGGTCAATGTCAGAGTCATTGATATCGATCTCAACTCCCTCGATGCCTTTGGCACCAGCTTCTCATTCCAGAACGGGCTGTTTGGGGTGCTCAGCTCTGGCGGTCTCGGCATTCTCAATATTGGCGATGGTGGTACTCCCAACCCTGCAAGCCAGGCAACCCCCACAGGCACACCTATCCTGCCACGTACGTTAGGTGGCCCCGGTACCAATGCCACCTCCGGCAACTTCTTGGCTCAGCTGCTGGGAACGGTGCAAAACGGCAACGGCAAGATTATTACTGACCCCACTTTAATTGTGCAAGAGGGGCAGACGGCTACGGTTCAGCTAACTCAGGATGTGGTAACTGAGCTGACGCAAACCATTGAGGTGACCGAGACGGGAACCTTGACCACCTTGGACATTGAAACTGAGCCGGCTGGTTTAATTCTGCAAATTGACGTCGATCGCATTGATGACAATGGTTTTGTGTCGCTCTCGGTAGCTCCTAGTATCTCGGCACCAACCGACAGCTTTACCAGTGACGCGGGTACGTTCTTCCTGCTATCAGAGCGCCAAATTAGCTCTGGTCAGGTGCGAATTCGCGATGGTCAAACCCTGCTGCTTTCCGGCATTATCCAAGAGTCGGAGCGCAATAGCGTCAACAAAATTCCCATTCTGGGCGATATTCCCATTTTGGGAGCGCTGTTCCGCAGCACGGTAACCGATAACCAGCGGCGAGAACTGATTGTGCTACTGACGCCGCAAATCTTGGACGACTCGGATCAGTCGACCTTTGGGTATCAGTACACCCCTAGTGAGGCTGTGCAAGATATTCTCGAAAATCGAGGTCGTCAGGAGGAATAAATTAGTTCCTCCCGAGGAATGACTATTTCGATGGGTTAAGGTTCACGGTTCTTTTGCAAAGAAGACGGTTAATAAAAGGGGCAGAGGCGACAACAAGCGCTTCTGCCCCGATTTTTTCTCTGCTTCTATAGCGATCGCCAGGTTGAGCCATTCTGCATCACCCTCGATCGCAATGGTCCATAGCCATCGCGCTGCCTCCGGTTTGTCGGCGGTAGTGGCTCATGTCCTCAAAGTCGTCGATTTGCAACAGGGCTGGGTGCCTACTCGGCGAAGTAGCCGCCGTACATGACGTATTCGTCGCTCTGAAGTTGGTCAGAATTAGTGTAAAAGGCGACTTCAATGGAGTTGGCCGTGTTGGTGTCGGCTTTGGGAATGAGCTTGATGTAGCGGTTTTGGGTGTCGTAAAAGCTGGGGTTGGCCCCCAGCTCAAGCAAGTAGCCACCTTCGGTGCTGACTAGGGTGTAGGGGCTGGTTTGGCCGCTGCCCCACTGCACCTGATCGGGGGTCAGAGTCATGGGGCCAAAGGCGAGCAGTACGTCGCTGAGGGGCTGCCACTCCTTGATGAGGGAGATAGGCAGGGTGGCGGTAGGCGTAGTTGCCGGAGCGGCTGTAGTGGCTGTTGGCGGCTCGGTGGACTGTGCGGCGGGCTCAGGGGCAGAGTCGGTAGGAGCTGCTGGGGCAGGGTTAATGGCTTCGGTTTGGGGCGGGGAGTTGGGCCGGCAGCCGACGATCGCAACCCCAGCGGCGATCGCCACGGCCCACCTTGCCAGGGTAGGCCGACGGCGCTGAAGCGGCGACTGGTCAGGTTTCGCGGGCATAACTGTACTCCCGAGCACTATTTGGTGCCATGGTAACGTTTTGGTGACCTATCGATGCCGTCTTTTTGGCGGCTAAGACGCGGAATAATGGCTTTTTTGGGGCAGGATGCGTTGGCGATCGCCAAGGTGGGTAAAGTAGAGGCAGTGCTGCTCTGGCCTCGGTCTGAACTAGGGCGGTGGTTGTGATCGGAGCGATTTGTCTAACCCAAGGGCGATCGCTACAGTTGGGGTGAACCCAGGAGACATGGCTATGGCTCAGACGGTGCGTTCTGCGGCGGTGACGGCGACGCCAGCAACCCAGGCGGATGTTGAGTTGCGGCGGGTGGTTAAGGCCTTTGGAACAGAGGTGGCAGTTCGCGATCTCGACCTGACGGTGCACCAGGGCGAATTCTTTAGTATTTTGGGCCCTTCAGGCTGCGGCAAAACCACAACCCTGCGTCTAATCGCGGGTTTTGAAACTCCTACTGCTGGCGATGTCCTGATTCAGGGGGCCAACGTGAGCACCGTACCCGCCCACCGTCGCCCCGTTAATACTGTCTTTCAAAGCTATGCTCTCTTTGACCATATGACGGTTAAAGACAACATTGCCTTTGGCCTCAAAATTCGTCGCATGGGGTCGCTTCAAGTGCGCGATCGCGTTGCCGAAGCCCTGCGCCTGGTGCGTATGGAATCTATGGCTGCCCGTTATCCCGCCCAGCTTTCTGGTGGGCAGCAGCAGCGGGTGGCCCTGGCCCGCGCCTTGGTTAACCATCCAGCGGTGATGCTGCTCGATGAGCCCCTCGGCGCTTTAGATCAAAAGCTGCGCAAGCAGATGCAGGTCGAGCTAGCCAACCTGCACCGTCAGCTGGGCATTTCCTTTATTATGGTCACCCATGACCAAGAGGAGGCCCTGTCGCTCTCTGACCGCATCGCCGTGATGAACAATGGCCAGATCGAGCAAATCGGCACCCCCAGCGATATCTATGATCGTCCTCGCACCGCCTTTGTTGCTGATTTTATTGGCGATACCAATCTGCTGTCCGGGCGCATCGATCAGACCTACCCCAGCCAGGTGCAGGTCACCACTGACAGTGGTTTGCGAGTGCTGGCCTGCTCGGCCGGCAGCAGCGATGCCCAGACCGTGGTTGTGAGCGTGCGACCCGAAAAAATCAACCTCAGTCTCAGCGCGCCGGCCACCGCCAACAACTGCTACCAGGGACACATCACCCATCTGATGTACCTCGGTACGCACCTGCACTGCGTGGTGCGATTGGGCTCAGGCGAGACCCTGATGGTGCGCCAGCCCAACCGGGCCGAATCGCTGGGCGTCGATGCTGCTGTGTATGTGCACTGGGCTGCCGACGATTGCCTAGTGCTCGACCCAGCCTGAGGACATGTTGATCTAGGCAGGCGATCGCAGCGCGCGCGTTACCCCGGGCTGATCGCCATATACTTAGAAGCTAAAGATAAGGTCGCTCCCTCTGAGTGCTAAAGTCGGCGTCGACCACTGCTATTCCTAGCCCCCTAGCCTCCCGGAGAATGCCTGTGCCTGGAACGCGACTACAAACTCCCTCCTTCTCGCGCCTTTCTGCCGTGAGCCGGCGGCGGTTTTTGCAGGGGTCAGCAGCGGTCATGGCAAGCCTAGCGGCGACCAACTGTCGCCAAAACCTGGCGGGGCCACCGGCGGGCGGGGGCGCAAACGACGGCACTCTGCACATTTACACCTGGGCCAACTACACCGATGATGGCCTGGCCCAAGCCTTTACCGAACGCACAGGCATTCCGGTGGTGGTCGATATTTACGATTCTAATGAGGTCATGCTCACCCGCCTGCAAGCGGGGGGCGGCGACGCCTACAGCATCATCTATCCCTCCGACTACATGGTGTCGGAAATGCTGGAGCTAGACCTGCTCACCGAACTCGATCAAAGTCGCCTCACCGGATTAGAAAACCTTAGAGCACAGTGGAGCAACCCCGCCTACGACCCCAACAACGCTCACAGTGTGCCTTTCTGCTGGGGCACCACAGGTCTGCTCTACAACCGTGAGGCCTCCCCCGGCGAACCCACCGACTGGGACTTTCTTTGGGATAACCAGGCCAAGCTCTCCCGCCGCATCACCATGTTGGACGATATGCGCGAAACCCTAGGAGCCACCCTCAAATCGCTGGGCTACTCCTACAACTCCAACAATCTAGCGGAGATTGAAGCGGCTTACAACCGTCTGCTAGAGCTGAGACCCCATATCGCTGCCTTTAAGACCACAGGCTTTGAGAATGAGTTGCTCAGTGGTGACCTGAGTGTGTCGATGGCCTACTCCAGCGATGCGATCGCCCTCACCCTCGAAGATGACCGTATGCAGTACATCATTCCCGCCAGCGGGGCGTCGCTGTGGACCGATACCCTGGCTATCCCCGCCACCGCTCCCAACGTTGATGCCGCCTACCAGTGGATTAACTTCCTGCTGGAGCCAGAGGTGGCCAGTGCCGCCGTGGAGCGCTTGTTCTTTGCCACCGCTAACCAGGCTGCCTTTGACCTGCTGCCTGCCGAAATTCAAAACAACGCTGACCTGTACCCCTCCGATGAGATTTTGGCTAAGAGCGAAGGCATTGTGGCTGTCAATACCGCCAGCACCGATCTCTTTGACCAATTTTGGACTGAAGTGACCAGCGCTTGAGGGGTAGGTGGGTAGGTGAGTGGATGGGTGGATGGGTAGACGAGTGGATAGGTGGGTTAAATAAATGATGAACGAAGCAGTAGCAGGCCGAATGCCCTATCCCTACTCATCCACTCCCTAGCCCATCTACCCCCACTCCCCTATGACTCCTGCCCCCTCACCGACTCCCGCTGTAACCTGGGCCGATCGCTTCGCTCCTCGGCGCTGGCTGGGGCCGGTGACACTGCTGGGGCCAGCGGGGGTGTGGTTACTGGTGCTGCTGGTGCTGCCCACCTTGCTAATTCTTGAGATCAGCCTAGTGCCGGGGCTGCGGTTGGGGCAGCCCAGCGGCGGTTATGGTCTAGGCAACTACCTGCAAATTTTGCAGCCGGTATATCTGCGAGTGATCGGGCGATCGGTGGCGTTTGCGGTGGGCTCCACGGCGCTGTGCCTACTGCTGGGGTTTCCGGTGGCCTACTGGCTGGCGCTGATGTCGCCCCAGCGGTGGCGTAACCTGCTGTTGGTGGCCTTTATTCTGCCCCTGTGGACCTCGTCGCTGCTGCGGGCCTACGCCTGGACGACCATTCTGCGCCCTAGCGGCGTACTCAACGGAATGCTGACGGCGATCGGACTGCCCGCTCAAAATTGGCTAAACACGCCTACGGCGGTGTTTATTGGCTTGACCTACAGCTTTTTGCCCTATATGGTGCTGATTCTCTACGCATCACTTGAGAAGCTCGACACCCGCTTATTAGAGGCAGCTGCTGACCTGGGGGCCACCCCCCGCCAAAGCTTTTGGAAAATCACTGTACCCCAAACCCTGCCCGGCATCGCAGCGGCCAGTCTGCTGGTGTTTATCAGCACCCTCAGCGATTTTGTGGTGCCCACGCTGCTCGGGGGCGCCTCATCAATGAATATTTCGCGGCTCATCTACAACCAGTTTCTCGGACCTACCCGCGCCTGGGGGTTTGGCTCAGCCCTCAGCATGGTGTTGATTTTAGCGGTCAGCCTGGCGATCGCCCTCCTCATCCGCTACGGCGATCGCAACACCGTCACCGAAACCTAAGCTCGCCCCCTATCTATCCACCCTCCTACCCACCCACCCATCCCCCCTCCCCATGCTCTCCCGCTCCGTCACCTGGCCCAGCCTTTTCACCGCGCTGATGTACGCCTTCATGTACTTCCCGATCATTGTGCTGGGGGCGTACAGCTTTAGCGACTCGCGCTACAGTGCCAGCTGGGGAGGCTTTAGCCTGCGGTGGTACCGAGCGCTGTTTAGCGATCGCCGCCTGCTGGCCGCCCTGCAAGATAGTCTGATCATCGCGATCGTGGCGGTGGCAATTTCGGCGGTGCTGGGCACGCTAATGGCAATTGGCCTAGCCCGCCACCGGTTCCCAGGCAAAGGTCTATATCGCGGCATGTCGTATCTGCCGCTGATTATTCCTGATATTGCGATCGCGGTGGCAACCCTAGTTTTTTTGGCATCGGTAGCGGTGCCCCTCAGCCTGGGCACCATCATCGCCGCGCATATGGTATTTTGCCTGGCCTACATTGCGGTGGTGGTATCTAGCCGTATCCAGCGCCTCGACCCCAACCTCGAAGAAGCTGCTCTAGATCTGGGGGCAACCCATACCCAGGCTATGTTCAAAGTGCTGCTGCCCCAGCTAGCACCGGGAATTTTGGCGGGCTGTCTACTGGCCTTTGTGCTCAGCATGGATGACCTGCTGATCTCTAGCTTTACCGCTGGGGGCGGTGCTAACCCTCTGCCCATTGAGATCTTTAGCCGGGTACGCACTGGCGTTAAGCCCGACATCAACGCCCTGAGCGTGATGCTAATTTTGGGCTCTGCTCTGCTGGCCGGAATAGCTGAATATGTGCGCTATTGGGGCGATCGCCAGCGCCAGAAAGGCTAGAGCCACAGTCGGTGTGCCGGTCTGGGAAACCTGCTGAAAGGTTTGGGCTTCTATAGGGGAGATGCAATAGTCAGGCCGCTCACCTCATTGGGCTTGATTAATTTGTGTCGCTCAATTCAGCAGCGGCTTGCCTACTGCACAGAAACTATTTTGTGGTGATCTAAACCACAGCTAGAGCTGCTGTCTGTCACCGTTTGATCGGCTTAGGATCATGATTGAACAAAGGCTGTATCACGCTGCAATTGGGAGTTACGGGCGATATTGGGTATAGCCTCAACAGCTCAGGTCGTCACCATGCCTCAAACCACCAGCCAGTCGCTTAAAGCTCTCGTCGATCAAATCTTTGCCGAACGCCGCATTAGTCGCCAAGTGCAGCGAGAGCTGATGGAGATTTTGCTCAGCCAACCCACTCTGAGCAATCAAGACCATGCAACGGCCCAGCGGGTGTTTGACGCGATTCGTCAGGGACGACTGCGGGTGGTTGATTAATATTGCCTACCGATGGCTTACCCTATCAAAGGCAGGCCGCGACAAAAAATGTCAATACAAACGCCGTCTAAGCTCGTAGCTCAGACGGCAGCGCGATCGCTAGAACGCCATCTCTCATGCCTCTAGCCTGCCGTGAGGCCGAAGCTGGAGCGATTGCAGATGGCCTAGACCTCTTCGCCTGGCTCTCCATCGACGGTGGGAACAAAGTCAGGCTTCTCTTTGTTTTCCCAACCGGCGGGGCGCTTGGAGTTGTACCAGGCGACTGAGCCAAGGGTAACTGCGGCGATAAAGCCCACTACATACACCAGCACAAGAGATGAACCTGCACCAGCCTCACCTGCGGTCGCTGCGGTCGCAAAATAGAGTGACATAGCTAACTAAACTCCAAAATCAGTTGTGTATCATCCTACGACGGCAGGTTACTACCAGGGATCACCCCCAGGTCTGACCCTCGAGAGGTCTATAGGTCTCAGTTAAACCCAGCGCTCTACCCTGAGGCCTATTCCCCATCGGCTGGCGGCGGCGCTTCGAGGGGCGGCGGCGGTGCCACAAGTGGAGGTGGGGCAGGAGCAGGAGCGGGAGCCGGCGGAGCGGGAGCCGGCGGGGCGGGGGCTGGGGCTGGAGCCGGGGCCGGGGCTGGAGCCGGGGGCTCTTCTGTCACAACAGGGGCTGCTGGTTCGGGCGCTGCTGGTGGGCTGCTGTTAGATCTTCTGTTAGAAGCTGGTGCCGGGGCCGCCGCTGGTTCACCGCCACCGCTAGAGTTACTCTCTGACCGTCGCGATCGGCGGCTTTCCCCGCCACCGGAGTTAGAGGCCGCCTCTGACGATCGCGACGGTCCGTTTTCAGCCACCACGCGGCCGGGCTTGACTGGGCTGAGGGTAATGCTGCCCTCACGCCCACCCAGCCGAGGCAGGCTGGGAAACTCCTCGACGGGAATATCGTCGGTGAGCTTAGCCATAAAGTTGCGCCACACCCCAGCGGCCATACTGCTAGCGCCGCTGGTGGGGGTGTTGTCGTCGTTGCCCATCCACACGCCGGCTACCAGCTGGGGAATATAACCGACGAACCACAGGTCACGATACTCTTCGGAGGTGCCAGTCTTACCCGCGACTGGCCGCCCTATATAGGCATTGCTGCCGGTGCCGCCCTCCACGACGCCGCGCAGCATCCAGGTCATGATGGCGGCGCTGTCGGCATCGATCGCCTGCTCCGACTCGTTAGGGCGCTCGTAGATCACCTCGCCGCTGCTGTTCAGCACTCGGCGAATGCCGTGGGCGGGGCGATGAATGCCTTTGTTGGCTAAGGTGCCATAGGCGCTGGTGAGCTCTAGCAGGTTGACCTCAGAGGTGCCCAGGGCGAGGGAGTAGGCAGGCAGCAGCGGCGACTCAATGCCCATACGCTCTGCCAGCTTCACTACCGGGTCAAAGCCCACATCCACCAACAGCTTCACCGCCACAATGTTGACCGAGTTGCGCAAGGCCTGGAGCAAATCCATGCTGCCGCTGTAGTTTTTGCCGTAGTTCTTAGGCTCGTAGCCGTCGACTACGTAGCGGGCATCCATGTAACTTCTGTAGGGCGATATGCCCCCGGCGATCGCCGCTGCGTACACAAACGTCTTAAACGTAGAGCCCGGCTGTCGCTGCGCCTGGGTCACCCGGTTGAACTGGTTTTCACTGGTGAAGTCAGTGCCCCCCACCATGGCTTTGATTTCGCCGTTGCGGGGATCTACCGCCACCAGCGATACCTGGCCCACATTCTGCCAACCGCTATAGTCGGCGACGGCCTCCTCAACGGTTTCTTCAGCTCGACGCTGCCAAACTACGTTGAGGGTGGTTTCTACCGTCAGCCCTCCTGCTTCTAGCTGATCGGGAGGCAGCAGCGCCTCCAACTGCTTTTGAACGTAAATCGTGAAGTAGGGAAACTCGCTGTAGAGAAACTTGGGCTGGTTGGGGGCAACCTCCACCTCCGCCGTGATCGCCTCTTCGGCTTCAACGCCGCTGATGGCCTCGGTGGCCAGCATGCGGCGAATAACTCGGTTGCGCTGGCTGCGGGCCGCATCGACGTTCACTGTTGGTGAATACAGGCTGGGGGCAGGAGCCATACCGGCAATCATGGCGGCCTCGGCCACGGTGAGCTGGTCGATGGTTTTGCCGAAGTACACCCAGGAGGCGTCGGCTACACCGTAGGCTCCAGAGCCCAAATACACCAGGTTGAGATAGCGCTCAATAATCTGCTCTTTAGTCAAGCCCTCTTCAAGCTTGGAGGCCATCATAGCCTCTTTGATCTTGCGCTGAAAGCTTCGCTCTTGGTCGAGAAAGACGATGCGAGCCAGCTGCTGGGTAATGGTGCTGGCCCCTTCCACCAGATCGCGGTTTCGCACGTTGGCCCAGACGGCGCGGGCGATGCCCCGGTAGTCAACGCCGCTGTGCTCGTAGAAGCGCTGGTCTTCCGAAGCAATGAACGCCTGCACCAAGTGCTTGGGCATGGCGTCGTAGGTGATGGTTTCACGAGAGGCGGGGCCCAGCTTTTGCAAAATCACCCCGTCCGCCGACGTCATGGTGATGGTGCCGTCGCGCTGGTAGGTGAGGGCCTGAGTAGGATCGGGTAGGTTGGCGTTAGTCGCCTCAATAACGCGGTAGGCGCGGGTGCCGCCTCCGGCTATGCCCGCCCCGGCCAGCAGCACCACCCAAAACAGGGGGCGCAAAAACAGCGGCCGATAGCTACGCGGCGCCTCTGGCTTTTCGCCCGATGGCCCAGGTTGGGACTCTACCCGCTGAGGAGAGACTCGCGAACCCTTGACCACACCGCTCCCAGATCTGCTGCGTCCTGAGGGCCGCGACGACTTCCTCGAAGGAAACGGCAGCCGGGTTAACCAAGATCGAGCCATAGCAGCGTTGCCTTTCACATCCTCTGTGAACTGTATGGGGTTTCGGTCATTTCTTCAAGGGTACAGCCGTGATTACGCGGATCCCTAAAGCGCCGTATGCCCCAAGGCCAGCCCTGTTACCAGCATACCTAACACCAAAAAAGGCTGGGCGCTAGCTTGATATTTGACGTCGTTGCCCAGCGGGTCGCGTAGAAAATACATATCTTGGAAGGTGATCTGGGGAATGATCAGCAGCACCAGCAGCACCGCGTAGAGGTTCTGGTGAATCGCCATCAGGTAGGCGGCGACGCCCCCCTGAAAAATATCGATCGCCAGTACGCAGATCCAGGCAGCAGTGGTGACGCCAAACATCACTGGCAGCGACTTGAGGCCCATCTGGCGATCGCCCTCTACGCTCTTAAAGTCGTTGACCACCGCAATACCCAGGCCCGCCAGGCTGTAGAACAGGGTGAGCACCACAATCTTCCATGTGAGGGTGCCAAACAGGGCGTGGCCCGCCCACCAGGGCAGCGCGATGTAGCTGGCCCCTAGGGCGTAGTTGCCCAACCAGCCGTTCTGCTTGAGCTTCAGCGGTGGGGCGGAGTAGATATACGATACGAACGAGCCACCAATAGCCAGGGCGGTAATGATTGGGAAACTATGCCCAGCCCAGCGATCGAGGCTAAAGGCAATAGCGATACCGGCCACCAGCAGCACCAAAATCTGGGTTACTACCTGAGGAATGGAAATTGCCCCCGAGGGGATGGGGCGATAGGGCTCGTTAATAGCGTCGATGTCGCGATCGTAGAAATCGTTGAGAGTTTGGGTATAACCCGTCAGCAGCGGCCCCGCAAATAGCATGCAGGCGGCGGCGATCAGCACGTGCTCTAAACTCCAACGGTAGTTGCCGGAGGAGGCCGCCCCGCACACCACGCCCCAAATCAACGGGATCCAAGTGATCGGCTTCATCAGTTGAAGCCGGATCTTCCAAATCGAGGTTTCACCCGACTTGGCGCCCTTCATGCCTAAGAGCTGGCGGGCGGCGTTGCCCTGGGCCTCGGGGGCGATCTCAGCAGCAGGAGCTTGGTCTGGAGCGTCGTTGACCGGAGTGGAGGACGGTGGTTCAGCCATGGTGGTGGAATGCTACAGGTCGAAAACTAGGGTCGATCAACAATTGGGCGATCGCACAGCCTTCCCTGAGGGAATCGCGATCACTACTCACGGTGCCACATTTTCCAAGTCAGAATCAAATCCCGATTGAAGTGGGGGAAGATTTTCCTGCCAACTCGTGACATTGAGCCATCATCGCAATTCCCCTCTAAGGAGGCTGCGCCATCGCTTTAGCTAAAGGAAATTACCAGGTGCTGATCTTGAAACTTGGCTCCGGCCACCGCTTTGCCCTGCAGCCCTGGAGGCAGCAGCAGGTTGCGCCGCTGATCGCCCGCTTCAATCGTGACCTCGGGGCCATACTGGGTGAGCTTGACCTGGGTTTTGTCAAAGCTGGGTAAGAAGAGCCGCACGGTTTTGGCCGCCGCATCTACGCTGACCGGGCGAGGAGCTGCCGTCGCCCACTGGGCCGGGTCGGGCAGGGCGGCGATCGCGCTTTCCCAGCCCTGCTCTACTACCGAGGGCAGCGCCACCTGGGGCAGGGGAGCAAAGGCTGTCGCCTGCTCATCGTCTAGAGAACCCCCATTCACCACCACGCCGCCTACGGTGAGGCCAATCTGCTGAGCGCTGCCCCACAGGTAGCGGGCCGTCGCCACTGCCCCAGGAGTAGGTGTTGTGACTAAGAAAGCGGCCATGCGGCTGGGGTCGGTTACTGCCTGGCGACCTTCCTCAAGCTGCGATCGCACCTGTCCGGTGGGCTGGTCGAGCACATCCCCAGACCAGTCGACCGCTAGCACGGCTGCGGCCATGGGCTGCAAAAAGGGCGACAACACCCGCCCCACATCGGACTGCTGAAACACGCCGCGAAACCGCCGCAGGTACCAATCTAAAATTTCGGGCATGCCCAGCATACGTAGGGTCGCCAGGGCATCGCTGCCGTCGTAGATGATCACGTCGTAACGATCGCTGGCGTTGAGCTGCCGTAGAGTGTTGAGAGCCAAGGCGCTGTCCATGCCCGGCATCACCCCTAGCTCTTGACCATAGACCGCCTTGAGAAAGGGCGTTCGCAGATACTGGGATTCTAGGGCTTTAACTTCATCCCAGCTTTGCTCCAGCAGCGCTGCGCTTTGAAACTGCATGCCCCACAAGTTGGACTCTAGCTCTTGGGGTTCGACGCTTAGGGCCTGACCCAGTAGTAGCGCTGGAGCCGGGGTCACATCTTGAATGGCCAGTAGCACCCGCTGCCCGGCCCGTGCCCGCTGTTTTGCGGCGGCGATCGCTACAGTCGTACTGCCGCTGCCGCCCTTACCCAAATAGGTGAGAATTAATGCCATAGAAAAATGGGGCCTTTGCGTTAGTCAAATCGTCGCTGCTCCCGTGCTTTGCTAAGGATGCACCAGAGCGAAGCTGCTCTGCATCCTAGACTAAGGGAATCAATACCGATCATCTCGGGGACCTGATAGCGCTGAAATCTTTCCAAAAGAGGAGATCGGCTTCAGGTTTTCCCTCTACTGCGCTTTCAAAACCCCAAATTTTAGAATCATGTCGCCTGCCCCCTCGATCAAAAAGGGCAAACGACATGATTCAAGGAGCCTAGCCGCTGTAAAAACCGCCTCAGTGCAACCGCCCGCTACTGAATTGCAGACAGCTCATCTTCAAAGAACCAGGTGGTGTAGTTGTCTTCAAACTCGACTACGACGCCAACGTCGCTGCCGTCCACCATTTTGAACTGGCTCACGACACCGCGCTTGCCGAGGTAAGCCGCTACATTCTTAGAAACCCGATCGCGAAGACGGGATACTTTCACCTTCTGGCCAATCTCTAAAGCCATGTCTACTAAGGGCTCCAACTGCGTTTCCAACGATAAACCAAGAGACAGTGTATCAGCGTCTTGGCCCCTGATGATCGTCATAATCCTCTATTGTGGAACCGGGGAATGGGTTTAGTTGCCGCTAGGCAAGGAGAACGCAATGCTGGCCAAACGGATTGTGCCCTGTCTCGATGTGAAAGCCGGCCGGGTGGTGAAGGGGGTCAATTTTGTCGACCTGCGCGATGCAGGCGATCCGGTGGAGCTGGCCCAGGCCTACAACCAGGCAGGAGCCGATGAACTGGTGTTTCTTGACATTACCGCCACCCACGAAGACCGCGACATCATCTACGACGTGGTGTACCGCACGGCTGAGCAGGTGTTTATCCCCCTCACGGTGGGGGGAGGCGTACAATCCTTAGAGACCATTAAAAAATTGTTACGGGCCGGGGCCGATAAGGTCAGCATTAACTCGGCGGCGGTGAAGCAGCCTGAGCTGATAAGGGCGGCCAGCGATCGCTTCGGCGCTCAGTGCATTGTGGTGGCGATCGATGCCCGCCGCCGCCCCGACCCTGGCAATCCAGGTTGGGATGTCTACGTGCGCGGCGGTCGCGAGAATACAGGGCTTGACGCCCTAGCTTGGGCCGAGGAAGTCGTTAACCAAGGAGCGGGCGAGCTGCTGGTCACCAGCATGGATGCCGATGGTACCCAGGCGGGTTACGACCTCGATCTCACCCGCGCCATCGCCGATCGGGTCCCGGTGCCGGTGATTGCCTCTGGCGGGGCTGGCAACTGCGACCACATCCACCAGGCCCTCACCGAGGGAAAAGCTGAGGCGGCCCTGTTGGCCTCACTGCTACACTACGGGCAGCTGACGGTGCAGCAGGTGAAGGAGCATTTGCGCGATCGCCAGGTACCGGTGCGTTTGACCTAGTCTTTTCCCTTCACCGGGTAAACCTAAAGACATTCTGTGGATGCTACGCCAGTTTTATGAATGCCTGTTACGATGTGTAACATATAGACTCAGTCATTAATCTGACTATTCATATCGTTACAACAGTTATCGTTCCATGCTGCTGCTCATCCTGACTATTGTTATTGCTTTGGTGGCTTGGGCGCTCCGCCTCATGGAGCAGGCCGTCAAAGGTCAGGAATTTTCCCTGATGCTGGCGGGTTTTTTAGTGGCATCCTCTGCTGCTGCCTTGATGGGGGTTTACTTCCTGATGGGTAACTACATGATCTATATGGATCATGCTGGCCAGCAGATGTCAACTATGGAAGCTCTAGATATTCCCTATTTCACCTACGCCAGCGCTACGCTGCCTGAGTCGGCCAATACTTTAAATGACTGGTTCGTTCAACCAGACTAAGGTTGTGCCTGCCAGCACTATGCTTAAGCCGCCGGGGAGTTTACATCTTCGGTGGCTTTTTAGTGGCCGTTTGCAGCAGATAACCAGACATTGGAAGCAGCAGTTTTAACGCCGGCCCACCATGGTCTGGTCAAAAATTAGTACCGCCACCCACCACCCTGAGCCTGCCATAGCAGGCTCAGACTCGACTGTAAACTCGACAGCATTATTTAATTGAGCGCTCGCCACGTGGCTGGGCCGACGATGCCGTCCACGGTTAGGTTATTAGCAGCTTGGGCAGCACGCACGGCAGCCTCGGTTTGGCTGCCGAACACCCCATCAACGGTACCGTTGTAAAATTTCTTGGT
Organism: Nodosilinea sp. FACHB-141; assembly: GCF_014696135.1. Taxonomy (NCBI): domain Bacteria; kingdom Bacillati; phylum Cyanobacteriota; class Cyanophyceae; order Nodosilineales; family Nodosilineaceae; genus Nodosilinea; species Nodosilinea sp. FACHB-141. The sequence goes on from NZ_JACJPP010000007.1 coordinate 786,915, forward strand.
GCGCAGGCGCTGCTGGAGCTGCCGCACGGCGTCTCCTTCCATGCCAGGGCGCAGCACAGGAAGAGCGGCTGGGGTACCGCCGCTGGGGGTTGCGGGAGTGGTCGTGGCTGGGGGAGTAGTCGCCGGTGGGGTTGTACTGCCAGGAGCCGTAGCTGAGGGAGTGGTTGCTGGTGGGGTTGTACTGCTGGAGGCCGTGGCCGTTGGTGGGTTGGCCTCCTCCGGCGGAGTTGGGAATAGGCGGCTCCAGGTGGCGGGACCAACAATGCCATCGGCAGTAACGCTCGCAGCGGTTTGAAACCGTCGGGCGGCGGCGGCGGTGTCTTCTTGGTAGACGCCGGTTACTGGGCCGGGGTAGTAGCCCAGCAGTATCAGCATGGACTGTAGTTCTCGTACCGACTCTCCCTGGCTGCCTAGCTGAAGGGTAGGCCGGACAATGCGACCGCCGCTCACCGTAGGTGTAGCGGGTTGGCTAGCCGGGGGCTTTTCCTCAGCTGGGTCTTGAGCCCAGGTGACGGAAGCGGTTAGGCTTACGCCGAGGGCGATAGCGCAGCCTCCCCAGAAGGGAATTGCAGCGACTGCTCCCCAGACGCGCTGGCTGGCCCCCCCTGGAGTCATCCGTTGTATAAAAGGGGAGACGCGGAACATAGACTTGGCTCCAGGCAGGGTAACAGAACGCAAGAGAACCCCAAGGGCTTGACAGCAAGCATTATAGGATTGCTGTCAGCAAATAGACTACTACACCCCTCAAAATTCAACAGGGTCTTCATAGGGATGGTTCAAGCTGGTTTACAATACGATCGCCTGGTGGCGGCCCTAGAAGCTGTAGTGATTAGCGATCGCAGCGCTGTTCGTCCCAGCGTCACCGAAGATTTGGGGTGGCAGGAGGGCCTGCTACAAGCGATCGCCGCCTGCGCTAGGGGAGAGCAGCTGCTGTCGCAGCGCTGGCAAACCCATTTTCAGTTGCTGACCAGCCCGGCGGTGGTGATTAACGCCCTACCCTATCTGTGGGTAATGGCCGATGTCCATGGCCACCACCGGGGCGCGGTGCATCGTTGGGTAGAAGAGCTGGAGCTGTGCCCAACGGCGGCGGTGGCCTGCGAGCAGATGTTTGCCGTCCTGTGCCAACAGATGGGAGCCGCTCACAGCCTCAGTGCTCTAGCCCGCGTCCTGCCCGGTGCAACAAGCTCTTGGGATGACGCTAGCCTTGTCGCACAGGCCCTTAGCCTAGTGGTTCAGAGCCAGGGGCAGTTTGCGGTTGCCTTAGGACTGGCTCGTCATCGAGAGTGGTCGGCGACGGCGATTGCCCTAGTGGGTCTGCTGACGGGGCTGGCTAGTGGCCGCGCTGGGCTAAGTGTTGCGCTGCGCCAGCGCTGGCTACTTGACTACCACCCTGCTCAGCCCGACCCCTGGCGGGAGGTAGATGCCGATGCCTTGGCGACCCTAGCGACGACGCTGCATCGCCGTTGGGCGGGGATAGCGCCCCCCATCCTATCCTCCACTTTGCCCCTGGGATTGAGGGGCTGACTTGACGGGTGCAGGCGCTGACCACAGCCGCCGCCTATAATAGCTTCTGAGAGGTCCTGATTGAGTTCAAAGCCCTGACGGTTGCAGAGAAGCGGTGCTCTTATAGCTTTAGTCTGGGGTTCTCCCGGCCTCTGCCCGCCCCCTTTAAATGTCTCAATTTATGAAGGCAATTCAGGACATTGTGGCTGCGGTCGAGCGCTGGTGGGCCCTAGAGCAGCAGGCAATGAAGCCGACTACACCGCGTTCTACGCTGTCGCCGCGATCGCTATCCCTGAATGTGGAGGCGGTGGATACGGAGGCAATCGCTACCTCAGCCCAGCGCCGTTTTGAGGTCTGGCCTCAGCCCTGTCGCCCCCTACGGCGGCGCAAAAATATTCGCTATCCCCGCTTTGCCTTTGCGGTCGCTGCGCTAGGGCTAACGGCCATTCTGGGGCAGCGTTTCTACAATCAGCCAGGATTGCAGGTGGGCAGCATTGCCCCCAATACCGTGCTGGCCCCAAGCACGGTGCGAGTAGAAGACAAAGAAACCACCGAAGAGCGTCGTCGCGATGCCCGCAACGGTGCCCTTCAAGTGCTCCGGGTTGACCCCACCGTCGATGACTCGGTGCTGCGGTCGCTCAACGCGTTGATGGATCAAGTGGGCGATATCCGCCGCCAGGCTGGCGGAGTGCCCTTTGTGCCCACCAGCAAACTGTCGACTCAGGTGCAGGTTTATCTGCGCCGCTCTGACGATGCCACTTGGCTCAAGCTGCGCAGCCTTATCGACCCCCTAGCTGACGACAGCGCCAGAGGCGAGCAGGTGCCTTTAGCAATGCTGCTGCGCAACCAAACCATCACCCCCGATCAGCAGACAGCCCTGGGGGAACTGTGGGCCTATGGTCAGCGGTCTAGTAGTCAAGAGCTGGCGAAACTGCTGACGGCGGTGGAAAAGTCTCGCCAGAGCTATCAAGAGGCGATGGCCAATTTAACGCTGCTGGCCGCCCAAGCCGAAGGCGTTGCCGAGGCTCCTCCCCTGTTCGATCTACCGCTGCAAGACTGGGTCAACGCTCAAGTCGAGATTCGCAAAGCCGCAGAGCGCATGCTAGCCCAAGGCATTCATGCTGGACTGCCGCCCGAAATGCTCGACCGGGCAGCCTACCTTCAGCTCAAAGACACCTTGCCTCGCCCAATCGAGCCCCTGGCTCGCCAGCTCTTGCTCTCGACCCTAGAGCCAAACCTGGTCGAAGATAGCGATCGCACTCGGCAGCAGGCCGACATGGCCGCAGAGGCCGTGAGGCCGGTGATTATAGAGGCGCAGCAGGGCGAGCTGATTGTCTCGTCTGGAGAACCCATCAGCCAGGAACAGTTTGTGCTGCTCGACAGCTTCAACCTTAGCCAACGCCGCTTTAACTACTGGGGACTGGCCATGTTTGGTGGGCTAGTGGCGGGTGGAGTGGGTCTGTTTTTGCTAGTTGAACACTGGGTGCCCCAGCGGCTGCGCCAAAAAGACTATCTGCTGCTGTCGGCGATGGTGGTCAGCACCGGAGTGATGCAAATTTTTGGGGTAGCGGCCTACGGGTTACCGGCCATCGGTCTTTTGGCGGGCAGCTTCTACGGCCCGGTACTGGGCGGCACGCTGGTGGTGCTAGTGGCAGTGCTGCTGCCGGTGGGGTCGGCAGTGAGCAGCATTTCGTTTATGGCGGGGGCGGCAGGGGCTCTGGTGTGCAGTCTGCTGGCCAGCCGCATGCGATCGCGTGAAGAGCTAGCCCTGCTAGGCGGTGGTGTCGGCCTCACTCAGGGCGTGGTTTACCTGCTGCTGACCCTGGTAGTGAGCCCGGTGTCTTTAATTTCTGCTGGGTCAGTTATGCTCACCGGGGCCGCCCTTCAAGGCATCTATGGGGTGATTTCTAGCATTGCCGCCCAGGGGTTGAGCCCTTATCTAGAGCACCTGTTTGACCTCGTTACCCCAATTCGCCTGGCCGAGCTGTCGAGCCCCAACCGCCCCATGCTGAAGCGGTTGGCCTCCGAAGCGCCGGGCACCTTTCAGCACACGGTGTTTGTGTCGAGCCTGGCCGAGGCTGCTGCCCGTGCCCTGGGCTGCAACGTCGAGCTGGTGCGGGCCGGTACGCTCTACCACGACATTGGCAAAATGCACGACCCCCAGGGTTTCATCGAAAATCAGATGGGTGGCCCCAACAAACACGACGAACTCAACGACCCCTGGCTCAGCGCCATCATTATCAAAAAGCACGTTACTGAGGGCATTGTGATGGCCCGCAAATGTCGGCTGCCCAAGGCGGTGCGATCGTTCATTCCCGAGCACCAGGGCACGATGTTGATCAGCTACTTCTACCACCAGGCGCAAGAATTGGCCAAACATGAACCGGCCCTGACGGTTCAAGAAGCTGACTTCCGCTACGATGGCCCCATTCCTCAGTCGCCTGAGACCGGCATTGTCATGCTGGCTGACTCCTGCGAGGCAGCGCTGCGATCGCTCACCAATGCCACCCCCGACGAGGCCTTGGCCATGGTCAACCGTATTCTGCGCGCCCGCTGGAAAGATAACCAGCTGGTAGAATCAGGCCTCACTCGCGACCACATGACCCTGATTGCCGAAATTTTTGTGCAGGTGTGGCAGCAGTATAACCACAAGCGGATTGCCTACCCGAAGGCGGCGTTGGCGCCGAGGGCGGGGTAGGGGAGTGGATGGGTGGGAGAGTGGGAGGGTGGATGAGCGGATAGGTGAAGCGATAGAAAGGTGAAGATGCTGGGCCGCGCAGCGGTGAAGATACCACTAATTCCCGTTCCAATCCCCTATCTCTTTACCCATCCACCCTTCCACCCCCTGCCCATCCACCCCTTCACCTGCCAATGCTCGGCTACTTGCTCAAACGCCTGCTGATCGCTATTCCCACGTTGCTGGCGATTAGCGCGGTGATCTTCTTCATCTTGGCGCTGGCACCCAGCAATCCCCTGGGGGATCTGGCGACGAATCCGGCGATTACGCCAGAGGTGCGGGAGAATATTATGCGATCGCTCGGTCTTGACCAGCCTATTCCTATTCGTTATTTGAAATGGACGGTGGCGTTGTTTAGCGGTAACCTGGGCTATTCGTTTACCAGTCGTCTGCCGGTGGCAGAGCTGATTGCCCAGCGGTTGCCGGTGACGCTGTGGGTGATCGGGGTGGCCTATCTGTTGAGTGTGGCCCTGGCTCTGCCTTTAGGGATTGTGGCGGCGCTGCGGCACAACACCTGGATCGATCGGGCGATTACGACGCTGGCGTTTATGGGGTTTTCGACGCCGCCGTTTTTTTCGGGGCTGGTGCTGATCATTGTATTGAGCGTGCGGCTAGGGTGGTTGCCCTTTATCTACGACAACCAGCTGGTAGTGAGTGATGCCGCGACCTTGGGGCGGTGGCTGAAGCAGTCAATTATGCCGATCGCAACTCTGGTGCTGTTTCAAACGGCGGTGCTGCTGCGCTTTGTGCGGGCTGCCATGCTTGAAGAAATTCCGCAGAACTATGTGAAAACGGCGCGGGCAAAGGGGCTGGGCCGCTGGCGCATTGTCACCTTGCACATGCTGCGTAATGCGCTGATTCCGGTGGTGACGCTGGTGGCGCTGGATATTCCGACAATTTTTACGGGGGCGCTGGTGACAGAGCAAGTGTTTCGGGTGCCGGGGATTGGGGCGCTGCTGATCGAGTCGATCTACCGCAGCGATACGCCAGTGGTGATGGGGATTGCGTTTATCTACGCGGTGCTGGTGGTGGCGTTTAACTTGGTGGCCGACATTCTCTACGGCATCATTGACCCTCGGGTGCGCTATGGCCACTGATACCGACCTGGCGCCGAGAGCTGTGGCTCCTGTGGGAAGCAAAAATCGGGTATGGGAGCGGTTGTGGGGCGATCGCACCGCCCAACTTGCCCTGGTGGTGCTAGGGATTTTGATGCTGGCGATCGCTCTCGGCCCCATCCTCTACCCCGGTTCTCCCAGCACCATCGACTTTGGCCGCGCCTTTTTGCCGCCTGGTGCGGGGCAGCCCTTTGGCACCAACGACCTGGGCCAAGATCAACTGGCTCGGCTGCTGATTGGGGGCCGCATTTCGCTGGCGGTGGGGCTAGCAGCTACCCTAGTGGGCATTAGTTTAGGGGTGGTTATTGGTGCTCTGGCCGGATTCTGCGGCGGTTGGGTGGATGTTGTTTTAATGCGGGTCACCGACCTGTTTTTGGCACTGCCGCAGCTGCCCTTGGTGCTGCTGGTGGTCTACCTGCTGGGCGACCCGGTGCGCCGCGCCCTAGGGCCAGAGCGGGGCATTTTTTTGCTGATTGTGCTGCTAATTGGCGGCTTGAGTTGGATGTCGGTGGCCCGGCTGGTGCGGGCCGGGTTTTTGAGCCTGAAGCAGCGCACCTTTGTACAGGCGGCCGTGGCCTTGGGGGCGAGACCCTGGGGAATTGTCAAAACCCATCTGCTGCCCAACATCCTCGGGCCGGTGATTGTGGCGGCGACTATTGGTGTTGGCAATGCCCTCTTGGCCGAGTCGACGCTGAGTTTTTTAGGGGTAGGATTTCCCCCTGACGTGCCCACTTGGGGACGCATGCTCTACGACGCCCAAAACTATATTGAGAGCGCTCCCTACTTGGTGCTGGTCCCAGGTCTGGCAATTTTTCTCACAGTCCTTTGCATCAACACGCTGGGCGATCGCCTCCGCGATAGTCTAGATCCTACCAGCCGCTAATGCTATGGCTCCTCCCCACCATCAACTGCTGACCCAGGTTGCCCGGATGTTTCCGGATGCGCTGTTCTATGCGCCGACTAAAGCTCCCCTCGTAGCGCTGACCATTGACGATGTGCCGACGCCGGGCGATCGCGACGATGCCTCCACCCGGCTGATTCTCAACGCGTTGGATACCTACAACCGCACCGCCAAACAGCCGGTGCGCGCCACGTTCTTCGTCATTACCGACCACCTCAACCCTGGCAGCACGATTCTGCAAGACATTCTCGCCAGCGGCCACGAGATCGCCAACCACGGCACCACCGACACTACCCCAGCTATCTTGCAGCCGGCTCAGTTTGCTCGCCACTTTCAAGAGGCCCACGATCGCATCACCGACTTGATTCAGCAACCCCTGCGCTGGTATCGCCCTGGGCGCGGCCTCTACAACCGGGCCATGGTTGATCACATTCGGCTTGCTCCCGGTTACGAGTCGCTAGTGGCCTTAGCTTCAATGATTCCCTTCGACACTATGCGAAGCCTTAGCAAGCCCAACCTCAATACCTGGTACCTGGCGCAGTTTATTTTTCCGGGGGCAATTTTTGTCATGCACGGCGGCTCAATGGAGCGCTGCGTTCAGACCGCCTATGCTCTGCCCACTCTGCTGGCGCTGATCGATCGCCAGGGCTACCGCGTTGGCACCCTCTCGGAACTGTATGACAGCCTGCCGGTTGACAGCCCGGCCCAACCTACAGCAGAAACTCCCGCAGCGCCGCCGCCACCCCATCCGCCTCAACCCCCGGTGCCACCCAGTCAGCCCCCTGCTTGACCGGCTCCGGGGCATCGCCCATGGCCACACCAATGCCCGCGTAGCGCAGCATTTCGAGGTCGTTGTAGTTGTCGCCCACGGTCATCACCTGGTCGGGCTTGAGGCCCAGCAGGTCTTCGGCCAAAAACCGCACCGCCTCGCCCTTGTTGGCTTTGGGATGGGTAGCCTCGACAAAATATTCCACCGATCGCGTCAGATACAGGTCATCGAGGGGATAGCGCTGCCCCAGCTCGCTAAGAATGTCGCTTAGCAGGTCTACGTTTTCGCTGAGGGTGAGTAGCTTGGTGGTTTCGATGGCGACGTTGCCCGTCAAGAGCGCGGCCAGATCTCCCGCTGCGATCGGGTTAACACCCGATCGCACGGCGTAGGCCTTGGTGTCTTCAATAATTGCCCGCACGTGGAGCTGGTCGTCGATGTAGAGGTGAATCGACAGGTCGTTGTTAGCCTCCATCGGCGCCAGGTAGGCGAGAATTTCGAGGGCCAGCCGCCGGGGTAGCGGGGTGTGGCGGTGCAATTTCTGCGTGTTGGGGTCTTTGATGAACGCTCCCTGGTAGGCCATCAGCGGCAGGGTAGAGCCCACCACCTCGTAGAATCGCAAGGCCGACTGATACATGCGGCCGGTGGCGATCGCCACCGCAATCCCCCGCTGCTGCACCTCTCGCACCGCCTCCAGCACCGGCTCGCTGATCTGGTTAGACACGCCAGCCAGGGTGCCATCGATATCGAGCACGAGTAGACGAATATCGGCAATCATGGGTCAACCAGTAGAGGGTTCCGCGTCTATTATCTCTGGCCGAGACAATTTCACCACTAGTGAACAGTGCAATAGCTACACTAAATGGCATCATCACAGTCCCAAAAGCAATTGGCGGAGGCACCTTGATAGAGCGATCGGTAATGATTAGCTAAGTGTAGTCAAGACTGTAGTAAGAAATATGGATTCAGAAATTGAAACTCAAATTCGCGAGTGTGAAGCGCGACTTTACGCCGCAATGTCGGCCTCCGATGTAGCTGAATTAGATCTGCTCATTGCCGACGATCTGCTTTTCGCCGGGCCAACTGGTGAACTGGCAACCAAAGCGATGGATTTAGATTTGCATCGTACTGGTGGTACTCAGTTTCACGAGTTTGTGCCTAAAGGGCTAGAGATACGAGTTTTGAGCGAACACTTTGCTCTTGCGTCGGCTCACGTTTTCTTGAGCGGCACGTATTCAGGAAATGCCTTCGCAGGGGATTACCGCTACATGAGAGTTTGGCGTAGAGACAGAAGCGGTTGGCAAATTATTGGTGGCAGCGCTACCGCAATGGTTTGAATGTTTAAACTTTCTGAAATTTGCCCAGTGGTGAACGTAGAGTCGTTAGAAGCTATTACCTAAACAGCGATCGCCTGCATACAAAACCTGGCAACTAGCAGAGACATTTGACCTGCCACCCTCTAGGCTGATCAACTGCTATCAATGCGCTAAAACCTTGTCCTAACCTACGTTTATCCCTTGAGCCATCCCTAAAGATGTCATTCTTGTGGTTGTAAGCTGCCTATCTGCCAAGCGGCTTCAAAAAAGGCGAGTTCGCATTCCATTGCATAGCGGTAGGCGGTCTGGTTGCTGGCGTTATCTGCTGTTGAATGATCAATCAGCGCTTCGAGCTGGGCGGCCAAGGGTTCAAACTGGTCGCTGCTGTAGGTGTCAATCCAGGGGCTATAGCGGTGGGGCGGCGGGCTACGTTTTGCCAGAGACTGACCTAAAAAGGCGTAGAGCCGCATGCAGGGGGCCATCGCCACCGCCGTTGCTCCGGGCGCTTGCCCCCAAGCGGTGCTGAGCAAGAAATCGGTGTAGCGACGGGTGGCCGCACCAGGGGTAACAGTAGTTAGGTCTACGCCCCATTCCTGGGCGTAGCTGCCGTGCAGAGTTAGCTCGGCCAGCACCCCATCAGCCAGCTGATGAAATACCTGAAAGTCTTGCCAGGTTTCCGCTTTGGCAGCAGCGATGCTGTAGGCGCGGGCAAAGGCTTCGAGAAAAAAAGCGTCTTGCCCCACGTAGTAAGCAAATTTTTCCACCGGCAGGGTGCCGTCGCCAATGCCCTGGACGAAGGGATGGTGCAGGCAGGCCTGGGCTAGGTCATTGTTGGCGTGCCAGAGGGCTAGGGAGAGGGACATGGGGAGTGGATGGGTAGATGGGTGAAGGGGTAGGGAGATGGCTGAGATACTTAAGGTAGGGGCGCATGGCGTGTCTCTGAGGGAGACTTGCCAAAAAACTTGGGTCTATAAAAGTCTTTACCCTTGGGTGGCTTGGGGCGACAACAGTGCCTGGGCCAGATCTAGAGAGAAATAGTAGGCGTTGTTGGCCTTGCCCCAAAGGACTTCAAAGGGGAGGCTGGGTTCGCCCAGATGACTAATGACCAGGCGAGCGCCGGGCAGAGCATAGTTGCGGGTGTAGTCGTTGACGGTAACCACGGTGGGGAGCCCGGCGGCAGTCGCTGCTTCTAGGCCCTGGGGGCTGTCTTCAATCACCAAACAGGTGGCGGGGTTGAGATTCATCGCATCGATCACGAGATTGTAGATGTCGGGGGCGGGTTTTTTGGTGGTCACCATGTCTCCGGCCGCGATCATCTCAAACCAGCCGGGTGAGTCTGGCCCCAGCAGATGTTCGAGCAGGGGGATGACGCTGTCTTTGGCGCTGGTGGTAGCGATCGCCAACCGCACCCCCTCCCTTTGTGCCGCCTCAATCAGCCGCCGCACCCCCGGCCGCAGCGGAATCACGTGGCTCTCGACCAGCGCTTGAAAGTGCTTGGCCTTGGCCTGGTGTAGGGCCACCACTAGTTCGTCGATATTCTCAGTTTCAAACTTGGGCTGGTAGCGCTGAATGTAATGGCGAATACGCTCTTTGCCCCCCGCTACCCGCAGCAGCTGCCCATAGAGACCCACGGGCCAGTGCCAGCGCAGACCAAACTCTTGAAACGCTTGGTTAAAGGCAACGCGGTGGCCGTCGCGCTCGGTTTCGGCCAGGGTGCCATCGACATCAAAAATTAGCGCCTCAAGGGTTTTCATCGTGGCACAAGGCAGGGGGCAAGGATAATAGCGTAAGCGATCGCAACGCTAAACCAAATCTACGTCTAGAAGGGCCAAATCCAGAAGGAGAATTTTGCCGGTCAGAAAAATCTACCGATAAGCTGAACTTGTCGATAGAACCTCAGAAAACTGTCAATTCTAGCCGAGAAGCCAGCCGTTTCACCGTAGGATGAAGAGGCGACCTGCGCTGGGGGTGTAGCCTTAGGCAGGTTCTAGGCTGGGCGATCGCCTGGCCCCGAACAGGCTGTTGTCAACGGTTACGAAAGGCATGGATATCAAACAAGGTTTTGTCGCCACAGTTGGCAACACTCCCCTCATTCGCCTCAACAGCGTGAGCGAGGCCACTGGCTGCGACATTCTGGGCAAAGCAGAGTTTCTCAACCCCGGTGGCTCGGTCAAAGATCGCGCTGCACTCTACATTGTCGAAGACGCCGAGAGGAAGGGGCTGCTCAAGCCCGGCGGCACCGTCGTGGAAGGCACCGCCGGCAACACCGGCATTGGCATGGCCCACATCTGCAATGCCAAGGGCTACCGCTGCCTCATCGTCATCCCCGACACCCAGTCGCAAGAAAAAATCGACCTGCTGCGCACCCTCGGCGCTGAGGTCCGCACCGTCCCCGCCGTGCCCTACCGTGACCCCAACAATTACGTAAGGCTCTCAGGTCGCCTGGCGGCGGAGCTTGACAACGCCGTTTGGGCCAACCAGTTTGACAATTTGGCCAACCGCTTGGCCCACTACGAAACCACCGGCCCTGAAATTTGGGCGCAAACCGAGGGTACCATTGACGGCTGGGTAGCGGCTACGGGTACCGGTGGCACCTACGCTGGCGTAGCCATGTTTCTGAAAGAGAAAAACCCCAGCATTCGCTGCGTAGTGGCTGATCCCATGGGCAGCGGCCTCTACAGCTACGTCAAAACCGGCGAGGTTCACATCGAGGGCGGCTCCATTACCGAGGGCATCGGCAACAGCCGCATCACCGCCAACATGGAAGGGGTGCCCATCGACGATGCTATCCAAATCGAAGACCCCGAGGCGCTGCGCACCATCTATCAGCTGCTCTATAACGACGGGCTGTTCATGGGCGGTTCAGTAGGCATCAACGTAGCAGCGGCGGTAAAACTAGCCCAGCAGCTTGGCCCCGGCCACAAAATTGTCACCGTGCTGTGCGATGGTGGCTCCCGCTACCAGTCGCGCATCTACAGCCGTCCCTGGCTAGAAGAAAAGGGGCTGTGGTCTGAGGATTTGGCTCCCGCCACACCTTAGAAAGCGCTTTGGGGAAGCCAAATCTGCTGTCTGTTATCTCTGCAACCAACCGTCTACCCGAGACAGATGGTTGCAAAGTAGATCGACTACACTAGGACAGGCCTAGCGGGTACGTCTGGGGCGATTTTGCCCTGGGAGCTACTGGGGCTAATCTTTCTCTGTATCTTCGGGGACACACCTGTGACCGATCAGTCTGATAAATCTTCGCTGCCGCCCGAGTCCTCTCTAAATTCAGGTCCGGCTCAAAAGCAGCAGGCACCCCAACCAAATCCATGGGTGGAAGGGCTGCAAACCATCGTGCTGAGTGTGTTCTTGGCCCTGGGTATCCGACATTTTGTGGCAGAGGCGCGCTACATTCCCTCGGGCTCAATGGAGCCCACGTTGCAAATCAACGATCGCCTCGTGATCGAAAAGATTAGCTATCACCTCAACCCCCCCGAACATGGGGATGTTGTAGTGTTTTGGCCGCCCGACAGCCTCACGCCCCCCGGAAAGCGCCGAGACGCGTTTATTAAGCGCATTATTGGTCTGCCGGGTGACGTGGTCGAGGTACGCAATGGTGAGGTGATTCGCAATGGTGAGGTGCTGACTGAGCCCTACATCAAAGCTGCGCCTGATTACCAGTGGGGGCCTGAAGAAGTGCCCGAAGCTTCGTACTTAGTGCTGGGCGACAATCGCAACAGCAGCTACGACAGCCACGCCTGGGGATTTGTGCCCCAGGAAAACATCATTGGTAAAGCAGTGGTACGGTTTTGGCCGCCCGATCGCCTGGGCCTGCTTGACGATTGATTGACAATTTTTAGGGCGGGGGTCAAGCCAGATGCTTAAAACTTCTGGGGCTTATTCAGGGAACCTTAACATAGCAGTCTAAGATTCTAGCTTGGGCTTTTGGGTTTGCAAGGGGCCTCGGTTTAGCTTTTTCCTGGCGCTGCTATCCTTAGTATTTGTCGGGTTTAGTCTACAGCCTTTTGTCTAGAGGCTAGCGCACCGATCGTTGCTGTTATCTCTGGGCCCCTGAGTGGGCTGATGTTTCAGTTTTTGTATGACTTTTACCCCTGTCGACCAACCGCCCTTTGCTATTACTACGCCGCTGTATTACGTCAACGGCTTGCCCCATATCGGCAGCGCCTACACCACCATTGCCGCCGACGTAGTGGCTCGATTCTATCGGCTGATGGGGCATCCGGTGCTGATGATTACCGGCACCGATGAACACGGCCAAAAAATTCAGCGCACTGCCGAAGAGCGCGGTGTTTCACCCCAGGAACATTGCGACGAGTTTGTGGCTGGGTTTGAGCGTCTGTGGGAATTGCTGAACATCGACTGCGATCGCTTCATTCGCACCACTGCCCCCCGCCACAACGTCATCGTCAACGAGTTTTTTCAGCGCCTGTGGGATCAGGGAGACATCTATAAGGGCCAGCAGCAGGGCTGGTACTGTGTTTCCTGCGAAGAGTTTAAAGAAGAGCGCGATCTGCTGCCCAACCAGCACTGTGCCATTCACACCAACAAGCCGGTGGAGTGGCGTGATGAGTCAAACTACTTTTTTAAGCTGTCGAAATATCAAGATCAGCTAGAGCAGCTCTACGCTAGTCAGCCCGACTTTATTCAGCCCGAGGCCCGTCGCAACGAGGTGCTGGGCTTTGTGAAACAGGGATTGCAAGACTTCTCAATTTCGCGCATCAACCTCGACTGGGGTTTTCCAGTACCCACCGATCCTGAGCAAACCCTCTACGTCTGGTTTGACGCATTACTAGGCTACCTAACGGCTCTGCAAGACCCCAGCGAACCACCGAGCCTGGAGCAGGCAGTGGCCAAGTGGTGGCCTGTGAATATTCACCTGACCGGAAAAGACATTCTGCGGTTTCACGCCATCTCCTGGCCAGCCATGCTGATGTCGGCGGGGCTGCCGCTGCCAGGGCGGGTGTTTAGCCACGGCTTTTTGACTAAGGACGGCCAAAAGATGGGCAAGAGCCAGGGCAACACCCTGGACCCAGTGGCGCTGGTGGAAACCTATGGCCCCGATGCGGTGCGCTACTACTTTCTGCGCGAAATCGAGTTTGGCAAAGATGGCGATTTCAACGAAACCCGCTTCATCAATGTGCTGAATGCCGACCTAGCTAACGATCTGGGCAATCTGCTCAACCGCACCTTAAAGATGGCCGGGCGCTACTGCGATGGCCATGTGCCTGATGTTGATCCTCAAAGCATTGCGGCTGATCATTCTCTGCGGGCGATCGGCACAGCGCTGCCTAAAACTGTCTTTGAGGCTTACACTTACCTGGCCTTTAGTCAGGCCTGTACCGCAATTTTGGCGCTAGTGCAGGCCAGCAACAAGTTCCTTGATGAGCAAGCTCCCTGGAGTCTCTACAAACAGGGCAAACAGGCCGAAACCGAAGCCGTTCTATACGCCGTGCTGGAGTCGGTGCGACAGGCCGCCTATTTGCTGTCACCGATGATCCCTGGCATCAGCAACCAAATTTATGCTCAGCTCGGCTTTGCCATAGATTTTGACGACAAAGCCATCGGTCAGCAGATTAACTATGCCGACCATGCTGCCTGGGGCTATTTGCCCCCTGCTCAGATTTTGGGAGAAGCCTCCCCCGTATTTCAGCGCTTGGAACTGCCCGAACCCGTGGGCAATCCCTAGCCTAAAACCGCTCCAGCTCGTTTCACGTTTGTTTTTGCTCGTTTGTTTTCAAATCGATTTAACACCCTAATAAAAACCCATGTTAGATAGTCACAGCCACTCCTTAAATAACCACTCTTTACTTGGCGAAGACGCCATTTTCACCCCTGAGCAAGTGCTCGAAAATCGGGGCCGGGTAGCCATTTTTATTGATGGTTCGAACCTGTTTTACGCAGCTCTGCAGTTGGGCATTGAGATTGACTACACCAAGCTGCTGTGCAAGCTCACGGCTGGCTCGCGGCTGTTTCGGTCATTTTTCTACACTGGAGTAGACCGCACGAACGAAAAGCAGCAGGGCTTTTTGCTGTGGATGCGGCGCAACGGCTATCGGGTGATTGCCAAAGACCTGGTGCAGCTGCCCGATGGCTCGAAAAAAGCCAATCTCGATGTCGAAATAGCGGTGGATTTGGTGGCCCTGGTCGGCTACTACGATACTGCCGTGCTGGTCAGCGGTGATGGCGATTTGGCCTATGCTGCCGATGCCGCTAGCTACCGGGGGGCGCGGGTCGAGGTGGTGAGCCTGCGATCTATGACCAGCGATAGTCTGATCAACGTGGCCGATCGCTACATCGATCTCGAAGGGATCAAAGACGACATTAGAAAAATGCCCCGCAACTCTGCAAGTCACAGCTACACCTACCGCCCTCTGTCTAACCTAGCGACTGCCGACGATGCGGTAGACGACGGCGTGACAATCAGCGAGTAGTGTTTACAGGCGCAGCACCATGGCACGATGGCGGCAGTTGATGATTAGTGGTGCTGCGATCGCAGCTCTGGCCGTGGGGTTGTATAGCCTGATCGGTCCTGGGCTTGGCCCAAAGCCGAATGCTGAAGGCCCGGCTGCTGGAGACCCAGCACCGGGCCTGACCCTGCGGGATGTCACCCTAGAGCAGCCCGATGAGCAGGGGCAACTGCTCTGGCGGGTTAAGGGTAAGGAGGTCACCTACAGCCCTGACCAGCAGGTAGCGTTTATTACGCGTCCAGATGGCGACCTGTTTCAGGACGGCGAAGTTATCTATCAAGTGGTGGCCGACACCGGCGAGGTGCGCGAAAACGGCAGCGTAATTTTGCTGCGCGGCAATATTGTGGCCACCGGCGTTAAGAATGGCTCCGTGCTGCGGGGCAACGAAATGGAGTGGCGTCCCCAGAACGATGTGCTGATCATGCGCGACCAAATTACCGGTACCCACCCGCAGCTCAGGGCTGTGGCCGACGAGGCACGGGTGTTTAACCGCGAAAATCGCATGGAGCTAGCCGGTAACGTGGTGGCCAGTACGGTGGCTGATTCTAAAACTGAGCCCTGGCTGAAGCTGCAGGCCCAGGAACTCGCTTGGTTTTGGGAGGAAGAACGCATCGACAGTGCTCAACCTCTGCGGGTAGAGCAGTTTAAGCAAAACGCGATTACCGATGTGGTAGTTGGCCAGCGCGGCACGGTAAACCTGGCTACGCAGCTGGTAAACCTGCGTGGGCAGGTGGCCATGCAGATGCTGGATATTCCGCTCAATATGGCCAGCGAAGCTCTAGATTGGCAGGTGGCCGAAGAGCAGGTGACCGTCAACCAGCCCCTCACCCTGATCCATCCCGAAAATAAAATCAGGGTTACCGCCCGCCAGGGCCGCATGGATTTGGCAGCGCAGCAAATTTTTCTCTCCCAGGACGTAGTGGCCGTGGGCGAAGCTAATCAAGCCCGCATGACCAGCGATCGCCTCAACTGGAACGTAGACACCCAAACCCTGGTTGCTGAGGGTGGCGTTAACTATCGCCAGGTCAACCCCAACGTCAATCTCAACGGTGCGCGTGCCGTGGGGCGCATTGATGATCAGACCATAGTGGTTGACGGGGGTCGCGTTGTAACCGAGATCGTGCCGAATTAGGAGATGGGATGTGGAGTGTCAGGGGGCAGGTGTAGGGTGTAGGGTGTGCGGTACAAGGTGTCAGGCGGAGTTGAAACCCGCAACCCTATACCTAATCCCCAATACCCCTCATCCCTAAGAAAATTTCCATGGCTCTGACCTGTCAATCTCTCCTGCAAGCTCACCCGACCGCCTGGCACAGCGCCACCACCCACCCGTTTTTAACCGGCTGTCAGAGCGGCACTCTGCACCCCGCTCAGTTCAACACCTGGCTGGTGCAGGATTTTTTGTTTGTCAAAGACTTTACCCGCATGGTGGGGCGGGTGCTGGGGGCGGCCCCCGATGACCACATTGATGGGCTGCTGGCAGGGCTGGGTGCTCTGAAAGACGAGCTGCTGTGGTTTGAGGCTAAGGCCGCCGAGCGATCGCTCGACCTATCTACCTCGCCCCAGCCCACCTGCCAACGCTACTGTGAGTTCATGACCGGTCTTGCCCAGCAGCCCTACGCGGTGCAGGCTACTGCTCTATGGGCCATTGAGTATGCCTACAATCAAGGCTGGCAGCTGCCCGGCCCCATGCCCGAGCCCTACACCGAGTTCGCAGATCGCTGGGGTAACCCCGGCTTTACCGACTACGTGCACCTGTTGGCCGCCCAGGCCGATGCTGCCCTGGCTACAGCTAGCTCAGAGGTTCAGGCCCAGGCCGAAGCCGCCTTTTTGCAGGTTGCTGATCTCGAAGCGGCCTTCTGGCAAATGGCATTTACCGCTGCTGAGGCTGTTCAATAAGGCGTTTGGTCTCATGGCCCATAGCTCAGGGTGAGCGGTTTACCTGGCGATCGCCTTCAGGAGCGTGATCGCCCTAAACTGTGCCTAACTGAGGATGTTTTTAAGATAGATTGCGGTCAATCCTAGAGAGCGATACTACCCTAGGAAATGCTGTGACCTACGACTTTGATTTACTGGTAATTGGTGGAGGCTCTGGCGGTATAGCGGCGGCGCGGCGGGCTGCCAGCCATGGTGCCCATGTGGGTCTAGCGGAGGCAAGGCAGCTGGGCGGCACCTGCGTCAATCGTGGTTGCTTACCCAAAAAGCTGATGGTGTATGCGGCTCAGTTTGCAGAACAGGCTGAAGTGGCCACCAGCTACGGCTGGACTGTCGGCGAGCGACAGTTTGACTGGCCCACCCTAATTGCCGCCGTCGACCAGGAAGTGCAGCGCCTCAGGGGTGTCTATCAAGACCTGCTCGACAAATCAGGTGTAGAAATTTTTCGCCACCAGGCGCAGTTCGTCGATGAGCACACCCTAGCTATGGGTGAAACCACCGTCACCGCCGCCAGAATTTTGATTGCTGCCGGCGGTCAACCTACCCGGCCCGACAATATTTCTGGTATTGAGCACGCTATCACCTCCGACGATATCTTTCATCTGCCCCAGCAGCCAAAGCGCATGGTCATTATTGGCGGTGGATATATCGGTTGCGAATTTGCCAGCATTCTCACTGGGCTGGGCACCGAAGTTACCCAGATCATTCAGGGTGACAGAGTCCTGAGCGGCTTTGATGACGACCTACGCAACGAAATTCACGGGGCGATGCAGCGACAGGGCATCACGATGGTGACCAACAGCGAGCAGATTGCGATCGCCCCCGGCAAGTCAGGCTTAACCCTGACCGTAACTACCGAGCAGGAGCAAAAGACCGTGCTCAGCGACGCGGTGAGTTTGGCGGCCACCGGGCGCAACCCCAACGTGAAGGGCCTAGGGCTAGAGAATACCGGTGTTACCCTCAACCACGGGGCGATCGCCGTCGACGCTCACTATCGCACCTCCGTCCCCCACATCTTCGCGATCGGAGACATCATCGATCGCGTTAGCCTCACCCCTGTAGCGATCCGGGAGGGCCGCCTATTCGCTGACGCCGAATTTGGTCACCAAGCCGTCACCCTCGACTACGACACCATTCCTACCGCTGTGTTTACCACGCCTGAGATGGGCACCGTTGGCTTCACCGAAGTAGAAGCTGCCAAAAAGTTTGGCAAAGACGACATTCAAACCTACTGCTCCCGCTTTCAGCCTCTGTACTACCGGCCCTCTGACCGAGAGACCCAAGGCTTGATTAAGCTAGTGGTGCAAAAATCTACTGACCGAGTGCTAGGGGCGCATATGGTGTGCAACCACGCCGCAGAGCTCATGCAGGGGGTTGCGATCGCCGTGACCATGGGTGCCACCAAAGCCGATTTTGATACCACCCTGCCAATTCACCCCAGCACCGCCGAGGAACTGATCGGCTTGGGATAAGGCACATAAGGGGGTGAGGAAGGAGGAGAAGTGAGGAAGGTGAGGCGATAGGAGAATGAAGCCTACCCTCATCCCTCATCTAATCGCCCTCCGCCTGCGTCCCCACCCGATGCTGCACAACCGCTTGGCGAAACCCCAGCACCACAAGAATGTTTGACAGTGTTAAAAACGCCTCTGCGCTGCCGTGGAGCCAGTCCACGTTGGCCAGTTCTTCCCCAAGTCCCACCTTGGCATAGATACCTGCCGGAATAGTTACCGCCACAAACACCAGCAGCGCGTAGAAGCCAGTCAGCGCCAACCGCGGTGTCTCCTGGGTACGGCTCATAAACCAGAGAAACCCTAGGTAGGGGAAGAGGGACATGGCGAAGAGAGTGTTTTTGTCGAGCATGAGGGGAGTGGGGAGTAGATAGGTAGGAGAGTTTAGGTAGACAATCTTTTATTCGAAATTCGTAATCCCAAAGTTCATTAGTAGTCTGCCAAGCCGATGGTGATGGGTTGGCGAGGGTCTAAAGTTCACAGCAGTCCTTGAACCGTATACCTTAAACCCTGAACCCTAGACCGCTGAAGCCTGCCACATTTAGCGTTCTCAAGTATTAATTTTGGGCTCACTTTGGGCTGGCGGCTGAAATGCTGCTCTGTCGCCAGATCCACCAGGCGGCGAGACATAGGGTGCAGTTGCCGATCACGGTCATCGCGGCCTGTAGGGTGACTAGCCAGGCCAGACCAGAGGCATTGTCGAACAGGTGCCAGGTGCAGGCGGCCATGGCGCTTACCAGGGCGGGAAACATGCCGATCGCCAGCCAGCGCCATACGGGCCGCTGGGTCACGGTGGCAAATTGCCAAATAAACCACATCGCCGCCATCCACTCCAGCACACTTGAAATATGGATCATCCAGGTGGGCAGCGAGAGAGCGTGCATGGAGTTCAGGGCGTAACAACAGCCTCTATTGTAGAGAGGTCAGTGTAAGGCGTATAGCGTTTAACCCACGGGTTAGCCAGGGGCAGGTGAGCATGCGAGCGGTTTTGTGTGGCTACTATGGCATGGGCAACGGCGGCGATGAAGCTCTACTCGCTACCCTGCTGCAAATGCTGCCTGCGGGAGTAACGCCCGTGGTGCTGTCGGGCAACCCCGTTGAAACCGCCCAGCGCTACGGCGTAGAAACTGTGCCCCGCAAGGCCCTGGGGCCAGTCATTCGCGCTCTGCGGGGGGCCGAGGTGCTGATTTGGGGCGGCGGCAGTCTGCTACAAGACGCCACCAGTCTGCAAAACCCCATTTACTATGGCGGGCTGATGGTGCTAGCCCAGTGGTTGGGGCTGAAAACTATTGCTTGGGGGCAGGGCATTGGCCCCCTCAGCCACCCTCTCAGTCAGGGGCTGGGCCGCTACGCCCTGGGCCACTGCAACGCCGTTAGCGTGAGAGACAACGGCTCGGCGGCTTGGTTGGCTCGCTGGCATGTGCCGGGCATGCAGGCCCCAGACCCGGTGTGGGCCTTGGACGCCGCGCCAGTAGACGGACTATGGGATTTGCCTGCCCCTCGGGTAGCTGTTGCTCTGCGCCCTCACCCCTGGCTGACCGAAAGTCGCCTAGACCAGTTCACCCAAGCTCTGGCCTCGTTTCAGAAGGCGACCCAAACCTGCCTGCTGCTGGTGCCCTTTCAGCCGATCAAAGACCTGCCCATTGCCGAATATATTCAGCCACGGCTGCCTGGCCCTAGCCGCATCTATGCTTTAGATAACCCACACCAGCTCAAAGGGCTGTTTCGCGGCGTTGAGATGACGCTAGGCATGCGACTGCACGCCCTGATTATGGCGGCGGCTGAGGGCTGTCGCTGCTTTGGGCTCAGCTACGACCCCAAGGTCAGCCACCTGATGACCGACCTCGATCTGCCAGGGTTTGACCTCAACCCCCAAGCGGTGAGCCACCGCTGGCCAGACACCCCTGAGCAGATGACCCAAGCCTGGCTGGAGGTCTACGCCAACGGCGACCCACTGTCGCCCGAACAAATCAGTTCACGAGTGGATCGCGCCCTGATGCACCAAGACCTGCTAAGGGACGTGCTGTTGCCCTGATCTTTGCCTCGAGGGAGGTTTGGGCCGATCACAAAGCTCTAACTTTGCTGTTTGGGTTTACAGGTTAGACCGTTCAAACGGTCTAACCTGTAAACCTGCTCTAAGTTGCCTCGGCCCAGGAGTGCTCGTTTGAGTGCGATCGCACCTTAGCCCAAAGCCTGCTCGATCGCAGCTTTGAGTTCGGGGTCGTTAGGAGGGGTTTGAGGCTCAAAGCGCCCGATCACCTGGCCATCGCGACCGACCAAAAACTTGCCAAAGTTCCAGCCGATGTCGGGGCCTTCGCCGACGAGAAACTGATAGAGGGGGCTGCGATCGGGGCCGTTGACATCCTGCTTTTCGAGCAGGGTAAAATCGACGTCGTATTTGGTCTTGGTGAAGTCTTTGATTTCCTCAGGGCTGCCGGGCTCTTGCTTGCCAAACTGGTTGCAGGGCACGCCTACAATCACAAGGCCGCGATCGCCGTAGGCCTTATCCAGCTCTACCAGGCCGCTGTACTGGGGTGTCAGGCCGCACTTGCTGGCCACGTTTACAAAGAGAATTACCTTGTCAGCTAGCACCTCGGGAGCCAAAGGGGCACCGTCTAGGGTGGCGAGGTTAGAAGGAAGAGACATAGGGGGTAATGGTCTGCACAACGTTGTTATTATCGGTCATCCCTGCCGGTTGTTGGGCCAATTCCCTCCAACCCAAGCCGACGTTGCTCTATCCCTACTGTTCTCTCAGAAACCTACACCAGCGGCTTCGCAAGAACCCTCCCTCACCCCCCCACTCCCTCACTCCCCCCACCATTCTCCGCCTGCCAAATTGCCTCCAGCGTAAACGGTAGAGCCGCCGCTTCTACCGAGATAGAGTTAATTCCCCAGCCGACTAAATCAGCGATCAGTTCGGGGTGGCGTACCGGAGCCTGGCCGCAGATGGAGCAGAGCAGGCCGTTGCGGCGGGCCTCCTGTACCAAGTGGGCCATGGCTAGGCGCACCACCGGGTGGCGCTCGTCATAGGCGGAGGCTATGGTGGGCTGGTCACGATCGATGGCCAGCAGTAGCTGGGTGAGGTCGTTGGACCCGATGGCAATGCCCTGGATGCCAGCTTGGGCGTAGGCGGGCAGCAAAAACAGCACCGAGGGCACCTCGGCCATAATCCACAGCGCAAAGCCGGTAGTGTCAATGAGGCCAGCGCGCTCAACTCGTTGGCGGCAGGCAATGGCTTCTTCAACGCTGCGGACAAAGGGCAAAATCAGCTGTAGGTTGCTATAGCCAGCCTGTTGCAGAGTGGCTAATGCCCCCAGCTCAACCTGAAATAGGCGATCGTCAATCTCGTAGCTCAGGGTGCCGCGTAACCCCAACATCGGATTGGGTTCTACTGGAGGGCTGCCCCGCAGGGCCTGCCATTCGTGCGATCGCAGATCGAGGCTGCGGTAGCGCAGCGGTCTGGGGCCTAGGGTCTGCAAAATCGGCTCTAACTGCTGCACCAAGCGACTTTGCAGCTCTGCTTCCTGGCCTCGGTTAACCCAGTCCCACGGGTGGCGGCCCTCTAGCACCTCCAGCAGTAGCCATTCCGATCGCAGTAGGCCAATGCCCGCGACATGGTTGAGAGAAAGGTTGGCCAAGCCCTGGCGCTGGCTGAGGTTGACCATGACCTGGGTGCGC
Organism: Nodosilinea sp. FACHB-141; assembly: GCF_014696135.1. Lineage (NCBI taxonomy): Bacteria > Bacillati > Cyanobacteriota > Cyanophyceae > Nodosilineales > Nodosilineaceae > Nodosilinea > Nodosilinea sp. FACHB-141. Next base: position 808,841 of record NZ_JACJPP010000007.1, read on the forward strand.
AGCCGGTGATAGCGGCCCGGTTGATCGGTGGGTAGCGGTTCGGGGGCTGGGGCCAGCGGAGGACGAAACGAGGCGGCAGCCTCGTCAGTGAGGCCATAGACCACACCGCGATCGCCGTCTAGCCAGAGCACCATGCCGCTCTCTAGTAGCTGGGTGGCATGGGGGGCGCCCACCACCGCCGGAATGCCTACCTCTCTCGCCAAAATAGCCGCATGGCAGGTGGCGCCGCCGCGCTCGGTGACAATGCCCGCTACCGAGGGCAGCTGAAAAAAGACATCGGGTTGCAGGTCAGGCAGCACCACAATGCAGCCCGCAGGGAGAGGTCTCGGCAAGTCTTGAGGCCGTTGGGCAACTACGGCGACCCCTTGAATGCATCCTGCTGCAGCCCCGATACCGCGTACAACCGTGCTAGCTGAGGGCAGTAGGGGAGGCTGAGCCCTCGCCTTGGTTGGGGGTGGTCGCACCGGGTCCGCAGCCGTTATTGCTGGGTGGGGCCAGGGGCCGGCTTCGGTAATGATCAGAGTTGGCTGGTCGGGATTAGCGCTGGGATGCAGCAGCCATTCTAGGCGTACCCCTGCTTCACCCATGGCCGTTTGAGCCCGTTCTGCAACCTGCACTAGCCGGGCGAGCTGATCGTGGCTGAGGGGGGCGCTCAGCTTGGGGCGATCGCGCTCGATCACCTGAATGGGTTGGGCACTGGCCAAGGGGCGGGGGCGATACTTAGAGGCGGGCCTGAGCTGGTAAACTCGCTCCTGAAACCCCGGCAGCCAGGTGGCCTCAGCGACTTTACCAGAGCTGGTCCAGCAGGAGGCTGGAATAGCTTCTCCCTGGGTGAGGGCCATCCCTAGCCCCGCTACCGCAGTCACGGTAATTTGCTCCTGGCTCAGAATGAGCGTGCCGGACACCAGGGCTGGATACACCGGCATAACCAGTGTGGCCAGGCTCAGATCGCGCAGTCGCTGGCAGTGAAGATCCCAGACCGGTAGACAGCGAGCCGTTAACGCTTGGCTCCAAAACTGTGGTAGCACCCCGGCCAAATCTGCCTGGTCGGCTTCGATCTGGGCCGACAATAGGCCTGGGCTGATCAATCTAGACGCTGCCTGCTCTAAGCCTAAACCATCTACCCAGAGCGATGCGCGCAGCATCCAGGCGGCGGGGATAAAGCCATCAGGCTCTGGACAAGTTAACCCCTCAGCTGCGATCGCCTCGATTGCAGGAATGTCTCGCAGGGCCTTTTGCCATTGCTGGCTGCTCTGCTGTAGAGTCTTAAACCCGTTTTGGCACACTGGAGCCAGCCGATCGCCGTCGCCATCGGGCCAGGCCATCTGCTCCAAACCGTGGTGCCAGGCTGCTGCCGTCAGCACGCAACCCTGAGCCACGGGTAGCCCCTGCTGCTCGAGCAAGCCCAGGTAATAGGCTTTCTGCCCGACGTCCCGCAGATCAGCGATGTTCAGCGTATGCAGTTGTCGAAGCCACGTCATGCTGGGATACAGGGCTAGCCCTCAGCTGTCGTCTGAGGGAGGTGGCCAAGGTATTCGGTTTTATAACGCCAGAACCGTTGGCCCCTGCGGCTGCTTAGCCTGCCCCAACGCTAGATTGGCGGTACCGAGGAGCGATCGCAACGAAGCGCTTTATTTGAAGTCAATATCTTATATCTATAAGTTTACGCGATGGCCATCGTCTTCGCCCTCTACCCTGCTGTTGGGAATGATGCTTTCCCAACGGAGATCCCTATTTCTACCCTCGCCCCTACCCGCTGTGGCTCCGACAATGGGTCTAGTGCCATCTCGGCCATTTAGCTATTAGGGCAGATCGCATGCACCGCCGCTCCTCCGTTCAGACCTGGCTCAGCCAGGGCAAACGCCAGATGCTCAGCCTGTTTTTGGCCGAGCCCTGCCCTCTGTGTCAGCGAGCGACGCCCGCAGTGCTCTGCCCCAGCTGCTGTCGCCAGGTGCAGCAGTGCCAGGCGCCAACGCCCTGCGATCGCAGTATCCCAGATTTGACAGTACTGAGCTGGGGTCGCTACGAAGACAGCCTGCGTCAGGTCATCGGCAGCCTCAAATACAGTGGCCACACTGGCCTAGCTCAGTTTTTGGGCACCGAGCTGGGGCAAACCTGGCTTGATCACAACCCTCAATCTAGGGCATCATCTCGCCCAGTGGCGATCGTCCCTATTCCCCTCCACCCCACCCGATTGCAGCAGCGGGGCTTTAACCAAGCCGACCTGATCGGCCAGTGGTTTTGTCGACTAACTGGGCTGCCGCTATACAGCCATGGCCTATTGCGCGTGCAGTCCACCCAGGCTCAGCACAGCCTCAACCGCCTCAGCCGTCAGCAAAATCTAGCTCAGGCCTTTGCCGTCGCCCCAGCCCACATCAAGACCCTCCAACGATCTACGGTGTGGCTGCTGGACGATATTTTCACCACTGGGGCTACTGCTCAGTCGGCGGCCCAGGTTTTGCGACGCAGCGGCATCGCTGTAGAGGGCATCTGCACCGTCGCCCGTCCAACGATCTGGGCCACCCCCATTGAGCCCAAAAGAACTTCGCCCCTTAGATAGATGCTGGCTATGGCACTCTTAGGAAATATTAATAATTTATTAGTCCTCTTGCGCCAGAAGGTCAGTGCACTAATATAAATCTAAAGAAATTATTAACAGCTGCTATGAACCCCCAGCTTCTGAGACACCTGTGGTCTTTGGTAGAACGGTCCCAGAGCAGTCATCTTCTCGCACTAGATGACAACGGTTTAGTGTGCTGGCTGTTAGAGCAATTCACTGGGCAGCAGCCAATCAATCAGGCCGAAACCGATCAGCTGCATCACTACATTCGCAATAAAATTCCTCTGATTCGTGACCTAGCGCAGGAGCACTAAACTGATTTCACTAGGCGTAAGTGTTGAGGCTCTCCTAAACCGTCAAGCAGATGGATCCGGGCGGGTTTAGATTCCCCGCCATTATATTGTTATCTTTGATGCAAAATGAAAACCCAAACCGTTGGAATGTTAACCAAGTGCAACACTCCAACGGTTTGGTTATAAGTTTTGCAGTGTCTTTTGTGAGTGAGGATTAATTCATGCGCAAGTGGGGTTTTCTCGCAGCTGCCCTCGGGCTAACGCTGGCCGCCTGTGGTGGCGGAACCACTACCACCACCAACGCCGATGGGGAAGCCGCTCCCGCTGGTGGTGGCCGTCTCGACGTTGTTAAAGGGCGTGGACAGCTAATTTGTGGCGTGGATGGTGGTATTCCGGGCTTTAGCTTTGTGGATGAAAGCGGCACCTATACTGGTCTCGACGTCGATATCTGTAAGGCCGTAGCTGCTGCCGTTTTGGGCGACGCCGAAGCTGTAGAATATCGCCGTTTAGACTCGACTGAGCGCTTTACGGCTCTCTCGGGGGGTGAAGTTGATATGCTCTCGCGCAACACCACCTGGACCATCAGCCGTGACACCAGCGTGGGTCTTGAATTTGCGCCTACCACTTTCTTCGATGGTCAGGGCATGTTGGTGCGAACCGACAGCGGCATCGCTGACCTGGAAGATTTTGCCGGTAAGGCCATTTGCGTGGAGACCGGTACCACCACTGAACTCAACCTAACTGACCAAATGCGTCAGCTCGGTGTCGATTTTGAGCCAGTGGTGTTTCAGGACGCCGACGCGGCCTATGCTGCCTACGACGAAGGCCGTTGTGAGGGCATGACCTCTGACAAATCGCAGCTGGTGGCTCGCCGCAGCACCCTGCCCAATCCCGACGAGCACACCCTGCTCGAAGTCACCATGTCTAAAGAGCCCCTAGGCCCTGTGACCACCAACAACGACTCCAGCTGGTACGACGTCGTCAAATGGGTTACCTACGGGTTGATTCAAGCCGAAGAGTTTGGCATTACCTCTGAGAATATTGGCACCTTTGAAGCTACTGAAAACCCTGACATTGCCCGCTTCCTAGGCCAGGAAGGCACTCTGGGCACTGATATGGGGCTCCCTAACGACTTCATGGTGCAGGTGATTACCCAGGTGGGCAACTACGGCGAAGTCTACGATCGCAACGTAGGGGCTGACTCTGAGTTTGCCCTAGAGCGCGGCCAAAACGCGCTGTGGAGCGAGGGTGGCCTGATGTACTCTCCCCCCTTCCGCTAAGACAGTCCTGCTGATCGGTGGGAGGCTTTAGCCCTCACCGCAGCTCTCTAACTCCGGAATAACCCCGTGGAAAGGCGCAGCTAGACTGCGCCTTTTTCATAAATCCTTGTAACAAATTGAACTTTTCTTGACATCCCTCTTGGATTATTTTGCTTAAAGCTTTTGCATTGACCCAACGCAGGTGACATAGATGGTCCACGATAGCGGGAGCAGATCCTTCGACCTGAAGGCGATGCTGCGGGATGAACGCTTTTGGAAGATTGCCTTCCAGGTGATTACGCTGCTCGTTGTCCTGCTCTTGCTGAGCTTTTTCTTAGGCAACTTAAATCGCAACCTGATTCAGCAGGGGCGGGCCTTTGGGTTTAGCTTTTTGCGGAACCCGGCTGGCTTCAGCATTGGCGAAAGCTTGATTCAATATCGCCCCAACGACCCCTACTGGCGGGCGCTGATGGTGGGCTTGGGCAATACCTTGACCCTGGTAGTAGGCGGTATTGTGTTGACCACTGTGCTAGGCGTTGTAGCTGGGGTAGCAAGTTTTTCTAAGAACTGGCTGTTGCAAAAGCTTAGCCGTGTCTATGTGGGGCTGGTGCAGAACATTCCGCTGTTATTGCAGCTATTCTTTTGGTATTTCGCTATCTTTGGTGCCCTGCCCAACCCGGCTAACCAGATTGGGGTACTAGGGCTGGCTTTTTTAAACAATCGGGGGGTTTATATTCCTTGGGCCAGTAGTGCGCTGCTGGCCATATTGGGCATTGCGGCTACGGTTGGGGCGGCGATCGCCGCCCTTTTCCTCTGGCGCTGGCGCACCAAAATTCGCATTGAGACTGGGGTCGGCGGCCAGGCTCAGTCCATTGCTCTGGCGGTAGTGGCGTTAGCCTGGCTGGCCATTATCACCCTGGGTATGAACTGGACTGTACCGGAGGGCGTTGAGGGAGGTGGCGTTACCGGTGGCCTGCGTTTGTCGCGGGAGTATGTCGCCTCTCTGACGGCGCTGGTGTTCTATACCTCTGCGTTTGTGGCAGAGATTGTGCGGGCCGGTATTCAGTCGGTATCGAAGGGGCAGTGGGAAGCTGCCCGCACCCTGGGGCTAAATGCGGGCATGGTAATGCGGCTGGTGGTGTTTCCCCAGGCCCTGCGGGTGATCATTCCACCCATGAACAGTCAGTACATGAACCTGACTAAAAACTCCAGCCTGGCCTTTGCGATCGCCTTTCCTGAAATTTATTCGATCGCCACTACCACCTATAACCAAACTGGTAGACCGGTTGAAGTCTTTGTGGTCATGATGGCCACCTACTTAACCCTCTGTCTACTCATAACTGTGGTGATGAACCAATTCAACCGATCTGTGCAGTTTAAGGAGCGCTAAGCTATGACCTCCGTAACGCCTGACTCTCTCTCTTCTGCACCCCCTGAAATATTGGCCCTGGGACCGGTGGCCTGGGCCAAAAAAAATCTGTTCAGTGACTGGTTCAACAGCCTCCTGACCGTCGTTATTGTCGGTATCCTCGGCTGGGGTATTTTTCGCCTTGCTTCTTGGGCTTTGACCGTCGCTCAATGGCAGGTCATACCCAATAACTTCGGTCTGTTTATGACCGGAACCTTTCCCTCAGGGCTATATGCCCGCATTTGGGCACTGTTGGCTGTGGTTTGCGGTTTGGCAGGGCTGTCATGGGGAGTGCTGGGGCGCAATGTCTCTATCCTGTTTAGCCGCAGCGTGCTGATTGGCCTGGGGCTAGTATGTGCCTTTATTGTGCTGTTTCCGCCGACTCGGCCCAGTTCCTTAAAGCTGCTGCCGATGGTGGCGCTGGTGGCGATCGCCGCCGCAGGGGGTCGCCAGGTAGGGCGAAAATTCCCGGGCATTGGCAAATGGGTGTCTCTAGCCTGGTTTTTGTCGTACTTCGTGGCTCTGTGGCTGATTGGCGGTGGCCTCGGGCTCACCCCCGTATCCACCAACGACTGGGGCGGGCTGGTGCTGACGCTGTTTACCGCCGTGAGCGGTATTGTGCTGTGCTTTCCGCTGGGGCTGCTGCTGGCCCTGGGGCGGCGCAGTGCGCTGCCGGTGGTGCGCTTGCTATCTACCGTCTACATCGAACTGGTGCGGGGTGTGCCCCTGGTGGCCTTTCTATTCATGGGGCAGGTGATGATTCCGCTGTTTTTGCCGATTGGGTCGCGACCCGATCGCATTTTACGGGCGGTCATTGCGCTGGCTCTGTTTAGCGCGGCCTACCTGGCCGAAAACGTGCGGGCGGGCTTGCAAGCGGTACCTCGCGGTCAGCGCGAGGCCGCTATGTCTTTGGGGCTCAATACTCCCACTACCCTGGGCCTGATTATTCTGCCTCAGGCGCTCAAGATCGCGATTCCGGCGATCGTCGGGCAGTTTATCAGTCTGTTTCAGGACACAACGCTGCTATCGATTGTGGGTCTGGCAGAGCTATTGGGTATTGGTAAATCAATCTTGGCCAACCCAGCCTATTTAGGACGCTACGCCGAGGTCTATCTGTTCCTAGCGGTGATCTACTGGTTCTTTTGCTACGCCATGTCCTTGGCCAGCCGCAAAATTGAGGAGAAGCTCAATACTGAACACTAGCTGCTTTGGCAAAATATCTCTCCGTGTAACAGTTGACAGTCTGAAATCTAGAAACCTTCTAGGGTTGAGGCAAAATAGCATTATCTTGCGCTAGCGCCCTGGCCTGTCGGGTTTAGCCATAGTGAAAACGTTCGTTTCGTGAGTTGTTAGCAGCCCTGAGGGCGCGATCAAGAGGAAACCTTTCATGACACAGTTTCAGACGGAGCAACCCTCTGCCCACCACATGAGCACCGAGCCGGTGATTGTGGCCCGCGATGTGGAAAAGTGGTACGACAACGGTTTCCACGTGCTCAAGGGCGTCAACATGACGGTCTATAAGGGTGAAGTGCTGGTAGTGATGGGGCCGTCTGGGTCAGGCAAGTCGACCTTTATTCGCACCTTTAACGCCCTGGAGCCCTATCAAAAGGGCTCCATTGAGGTCGATGGCATCACGATTTCCCACGACCTAAAAAACATCGAGGCCATCCGCCGTGAAGTGGGCATGGTGTTTCAACAGTTCAACCTGTTTCCCCACCTGACGGTGCTGCAAAACGTGACGTTGGCCCCCATCTGGGTGCGTCGCTGGCCCAAGGCCAAGGCGCAAGAAGTCGCCATGCAGCTACTAGAGCGAGTGGGCATTTTGGAGCAGGCCCACAAGTTCCCCGGTCAGCTGTCGGGTGGTCAACAGCAGCGGGTGGCGATCGCCCGTTCCCTCGCCATGCAGCCCAAAGTCATGCTGTTCGACGAACCCACCTCTGCCCTCGACCCCGAGATGGTGCGCGAGGTGCTTGATGTCATGCGGGGCCTAGCAAAGACTGGCATCACAATGGTGTGCGTTACCCACGAGGTGGGTTTTGCCCGTGAGGTGGCCGATCGCGTCGTGCTGATGGATGGCGGCTACCTCATCGAAGAAAACACTCCCCAGGAGTTTTTCAGCAACCCCCGCGAAGACCGCACCCAAAAGTTTCTTTCTCAGATTTTGTAGATATAGGACAAAACCTTGTCCTCTGCACAGTTGGTAATAGGACTTTGGTCTAGATGAGGCAAACTTAGGGTTAAGCTACGGCATTGCCCTGAGGGCTCAACCCCATGGATATTCTTGAACAGATTCGCATCGACTACGAACGGTTCCCCGAAGATCAGAGCTACCACCTCTACGCTGAGGATGTGTACTTTAAAGACCCGCTAAACAAGTTTCGCGGCGTCAATCGCTACCGGCTCATGATTGGTTTCATCAGCCACTGGTTTAAGGATGTCAACCTGCAACTGCACGGCATTGAGTACTCTAACCCCAACCAAATTGACACCCGCTGGACGCTGAGCTGGATAGCGCCGGTACCTTGGCAGCCGCGGATGAGCATCCCCGGTCGCAGTGAGCTTGGTCTAGGGGAAGACGGCAAGGTGATATCCCACATTGACTATTGGGATTGTTCTCGACTGTCGGTGCTCAAGCAGTTGTTTGCTTTGCGAACCTAGGTCTTGAACTCAACCCAAGCTGCTGAACCATGAGTTAATCAACTCGGATAGCGCTTCAATGAGCCGAGACTCTGTGGGTAAGCTAGAGACGTTAACGGGCAAGATTACTGCCACAATCGATCTAGATCTGTAGAGGATACCTATGCGGCTGCTACAAAAGGTGCTGGCTGGGGTTTGCCTATCTTTTGGGCTGTTCATTGTGCTGGCCGTAACAGTTGAGATCTTTAACCCTACTAGTGACGCCGAAGACCGTTCGGGCGCGGTGGCGGCCATAGTGATATTTGGGCTGCCACCGACCGCTCTAGGTGCCTGGCTGATCTGGAACTTGCGCCAGCAACACGAGCGATCGCTGGAAACCCTCGCCGATCAGCAAGAGCAGCGGTTTCTCCAGCTCCTTCAAGACCACAAAGGCGACCTGACAGTGCTTCAGTTTGCCACCGCAACCCAACTGTCGCTCGAAGAGTCCAAAGTTTATCTCGACGAAAAAGCGCAGCAGCTAAATGCCTCGTTCGACGTTTTAGACAACGGAGCCGTAGTCTACCGCTTTCCCCTATAGGCGTCTACGAGTCAAATAGATAGGGGCCGCCCAATAGAGTACCGGCAGGATCGGTCATAGCTTGCCAGGGCAACTGAGTTGCTTCTTATTATAAAGAGGGTTATGCGTGGCCAATCTCTGTAGGCTAGATGGAGAAACAAGGGCTACGATAACCGTCAAAGTCGAGAGCGACCGGTAGAGGAGACGGCTATGCGGATGTTACAGAAGGCCTGGGCTGGAACTTGCCTGCTGTTTGGCCTATCAATTACCCTTCTAGCGACAACCCAACTAGTTAGCCCCGACGACGATGATTGGGAAGACAGGGCCGAGACTGGTTTAGCGTTGGTCATGTTTGGCGTCGCTCCCACGGCACTGGGCTCCTGGCTGGCGTGGAATCTGCGTCACGGCAATCAGCAAACATCCCAATTACTGTCACTACAGCAAGAGCAGATGTTTTTGCAGCTGCTTCAAAACCAAGAGGGAGACCTCACCATCATTCAGTTTGCTGCCGCCGCGCAGATACCGGTTGAGCAGGCCAAAGCGTTCCTCGATCAAAAAGCTCAGGTGCTCAACGCGTCCTTTGATGTCAAAGACACCGGGGCGATCGTCTATCGCTTTCCTCTGTAGACGTCTACAGATACTCGCGGTTGAGGTAGGGTTGCAGTACCTCAGGTACTCGCACCGAGCCGTTGGCCTCCTGGTAGTTTTCGAGAATGGCGGCCATGGTGCGGCCAATGGCTAGGCCAGATCCGTTGAGGGTGTGTACATACTGAGTGCCTTTTTGCCCGGCCTCCTTGAAGCGCAGATTAGCGCGGCGGGCCTGAAAGTCTAGACAGTTCGAGCAGCTAGAAATCTCCCGATAGCTGTCGGAAGAGGGCATCCACACTTCGAGATCGTAGGTTTTGCAACTTGAGAAACCTAGGTCGCCGGTGCAGAGCGCCAGCACCCGGTAGGGCAGCTTGAGCTGTTGCAGAATGTCTTCGGCATCACCCACCAGCGCCTCTAGCTCGTCGAAGGAGGTGTCCGGGTGAACGAATTTGTACATCTCCACTTTGTTGAACTGGTGGAGGCGAATTAGCCCGCGCGTGTCTTTGCCGTAGCTGCCGGCCTCGCGGCGAAAGCAGGGCGTATAGGCGCAGTAGTGAATCGGCAGCTGATCAGCGGCGAGAATGTCGTCGCGGTGCAGGTTGGTGAGAGGCACCTCGGCGGTGGGAGTAAGCCACAGGTCATCGTTGCGGCACTGAAAGCTTTCTTCAGCAAACTTGGGCAGTTGGCCTGAGGCGGTCAGCGCGGCAGAGTTTACTAGGTAGGGAGGAATGACTTCGTAGTAGCCCGCTTTGGTGTGGCGATCGAGCATGAACGAAATTAGCGCCCGTTCTAGCGCTGCACCTGCGCCTTTTAGGACGACGAAGCGGCTTTGGGCAATTTTTTCGGCAGCACGCTTAAAGTCAAGAATGCCAAGGATTTCGCCAATTTCCCAGTGGGGCTTAGTGGGCTGTTTGGGCAGATACTCGTCGCCCCAGCGGCGCACTTCGACATTTTCGGTTTCGTCTTTGCCAACGGGAGTGGTGTCGCTGGGCAGGTTGGGCAAGCCCAGCAGAATAGCCTCGATCTGGGCTTTAATCTCGCGCTCCTGGGGTTCCAGAGTTTGCAGCTCAGTTTTGACCTGGTTGCCTTCGTCTTTAAGGGCGGTGACTTCTGGACCGTTGGGAGCGGCCCCGGCTTTGATGGTTTGGCCAACCTGTTTGCCGATCTCGTTGCCGCGGGCCTGAAGCTGCGATCGCACCGTTTCGATCTGGCGTTGCTGCTGGTCTAGCTCTAGCAGCGGGGTCAAATCATACTTGCCCCGCTTACCCAGAGCAGACTGCACCCGCTCCGGGTTTTCTCGTATTTGCTTTAGATCTAGCACAGCAGCCCTCTACAATCTGAAATCTGATTTTTTGACAAAAAACTCCTTGCCAATAAATCAGAATATCAGCATTCCTAAAATACCTGCTCGATCTCAGCGATTTCAGGAATAAACTCGCGCAGGCGACGCTCAATGCCCATGCGCAGCGTCATGGCCGAGCTGGGGCAAGAGCCACAGGCGCCCTGCAGACGGAGTTTGACCACTGGGCCGTCGATTTCGACCAGCTCAACATTGCCGCCGTCGGCCAGTAGGTATGGGCGCAGTTCATCCAAAACCTGTTCCACGTTGGGAGGGGTAAGTGCAAGCGTTTCCATGGGCTATAGCTACCAAAAGTATTGAGAGGCCATCTCCATTCTAAGGATTTTGGCCCCAAACCAGAGCCTGATCTAATCGACAGATCTCCCCAGTGATAAAAGCTATCTCTTCCCTAGCGCAATCTCTATGGGAAACAACATGGGGTTTGATGCCAAGCAAATGGGCAGCTACACCCGCGTTTCTGAACCGGTTCCGCCGCCCCAGGATATGGCTAAGCGCAGCCAAGTCACCATTGAGGGGGTCACCAACCCTACCGTGCTGGCCTCCATGGACAACCTCAATGCCAACGACTTCAACGAGCTGATTGAACTTTTCACCCCTGACGGTGCGCTACAGCTTCCCTTTCAGCGCCTCATTACCGGCAAAGAAGGCATTCTTCGGTTCTTTCAGGAAGATTGCCAAAATCTCAAGCTGATTCCAGAGCGCGGAGTCACCGAGCAGGCGGAAGATGGCTTTACCCAAATCAAGGTGACCGGCAAGGTGCAGACGCCTTGGTTTGGCGCTGGCGTTGGCATGAATATTGCCTGGTGATTTTTGCTCAACCCCGAGGGCAAGATTTTCTTTGTCGCCATTGACCTGCTGGCCTCACCGAAGGAACTGCTTAACCTGGTTCGCTAGGACGATGGTTGTAGAGGGTGGGTTAGCCGGGCGATCGCCAGCCTGAGGGTCTAATTCAACCTAGGCTCACTTGAGGCTGGCTCATCGCTGGCTACCCGTGTATCCTTTCCTGGCTGTTGGGTCTCTCCCGAAACGGAAGACCCAGCAGCCAGCATTGTTTTGGGTCTGGCCAAGGTAGGTGTAGGGCGGTGGCTAAGGCTCGCTCAGCGTCCAATCAACATTGCAAAGTTTTGCAACATGTCTCTAATATAGAAAAACGTTAAACAAAATCATTGGCTGAGTAATGGCTTAGCCGATGGCGGTTATGGCATTTTTAACGATCTTTTCTCGAGATTCTTTCTTTAAAGTTGCAATGCATACCAGTGAACTCTAGTGGTATCTGAGGAAAAAGACTTGCTAAGGCAGCGATCGCAACGGCCTATAGCCGCGAGATCAACGGATTAGTCCAGGTTGTGCGCGATCGCGCCAACAGCCTCAACAGCATGGATGACCTTTGGCAACTCCACGACTTTCTTAGCGCGCGCCGTCACGAACTCGACGGCAAATATGACGATCGCGAGTCGGCGCTGCTGTTTGTCTTTTCGAGTTTTGTGAAAGAAGGCTGGCTGAGCTTAGACGAGCTAGAGGGGCTAGACCCAGCCAAACTATCGCAGATTACTGCCCTCACCCGCATGTTCTAATCCGGTTCGCAGATTCAGAACGGGCTGCTTAATTTTGGCAAGTTTGGAATTACATAAATGAAGGGGAGGCGCTAAAACTAGCGCCTCCCCTTTCATCTGTTATTTAGTTTTTTAACCTATGGGGTTGTAGAAACTTTACATGAGGCCGATTTGGGACAGAATGCCTTGCCCGGTTAGAAACTCGGTAGCTACACCAATGACGAAGCCTAGCATGGCTAGACGGCCGTTCCAGGTTTCTGCAAAGTCTACAAAGCCGAACTTGGTTTGGTTGGTTTCCATGGTGGATATTTCCTAAGTGATAAGAGGGCCAAAAATCAATATCCTGTTACTTAACGTAACACAGGTGTTTTCGATTGTGGGTATGGAAACAATGACTTTTTGATTAGGGTGATTTAATCGCTAAGGCCGTTAGCGCTAGCCCAAACTCAGCAAAGGCTTTGGCTATAGATGAGTTAGTCAAGTAACAATGCCGTGGCCTGTGGCTGCTTCAAACAGCACCGCCGATGCAAAGCCCAGCATCGCTAGACGACCATTGAGCTTCTCAGGGTATTCGTTAAAGCCAAACTGCTGACTGTCATCGACGTAAACTTTTGGTTCAACGGCAAAGTTATTCAGACGACCGCCCTCTTCGGTGGTGTAACCGCTAGTGGTCATAGGTTGTTCTCCTTTGCTTTGTGGCTCGATTGTGACTCAATGTAAACAAATATTGCAATACTCTTTACATTTTTGATGAATTAAGCTGCGCTGTACATTGGCTATAGCTGCCCTGTCCCCGGTTGCGAAGAGCAGGGCAGCGGCAAAACTCTGGGCGCTGAACTACTAACGGCAAAGGCTATGACTTTGATTGATTTGCAGGGCAGCACGGTGTTGGTTACGGGAGCCTCGCGAGGAATTGGGTCTGCGATCGCTCGCACTCTACACGATGCTGGAGCGGCAGTTATTCTTCACTACAGTCAAGGTGAGGCCGAGGCTGAACAGCTCGCCACTGACCTAGGGCACGAGCGCACTCACTTGGTTCAGGCTGACTTGGCGGTGCCGGGGGCGGCCCTAGTGTTGTGGGAACAGTCCTTGGCCTGGCGAAGCAGCGTGGATGCTGTGATTAACAATGCCGCGACGATGCCCGCCGCCTCGATTACGGCTGAGTGGGAGCAGTGGGCAACGGCCTGGCAAGACACGCTTCAGGTCAACCTTGTGGCTATGGCCGATCTGTGTCGAGAGGCGATTCGCTACTTTCAGACTCAAGGGGGCGGCACGTTGGTTAATTTGGCTAGTCGGGCGGCGTTTCGGGGTGATGGGCCAGAGTTTATGGCCTATGCGGCGTCGAAGGGTGGGGTGATCGGGTTGACTCGTACGATCGCGAAGGGGTTTGCTGCAGATGGGGTGCGGGCCTATGCGATCGCGCCGGGTTTTGTGCGTACCGATCGCATTGAGCAGGTGATGGCGGAGCGGGGGGCAGAGTATGTGACGCGGGATATTCCGATGGGGGCGCCAGCGGAGCCGCAGGATATTGCTAATTTGGTGGCGTTTTTGGTGGCGGGGTTAGCGCCCCACGCGACGGGGGCGACGTTTGATGTGAATGGGGCGTCTTATTTTCACTAGAGGAATGCAATGAATTGCTCCCCTCGCCCTCTGGGAGAGGGATTGGGGGAGAGGGCTGTTGGTAGGGTAAGCACTGCCCACTGTTAGGATCAGGTTTTTCTAGCTAAGGATCTGGGCTTGCGGCGCACAATCTGGGTCAAAGCCAAATCTGCTGCCGGGGCCATTTCGCTGGCCCCAGACCCCCATCGAGAAAGGCGTTCCGCCGCCCTTCACCCCACGGAAAGGACTGGCCGATCATCGGTTTAAACCTCCATCTTGCAAATTGGCCTGTGGCTAACACTCATCCCTACTTTCTCACCCTCCTCATCCCCTCACCTTCCTCAACAACCCATCCACCCATCCACCCTTTAACCCCCACTCCCTACTCCCACTTCACCTCTGCCGGCTTCGTCTGCACCAGCAGTTTGCCCCGCGAGAAAACATGGGTGACGGTGGCGCGGCGGCAGATGGCGTCGTAGGGGCTGTCGGCGTCGAGAACGATGAAGTTGGCGGGTTTGCCGACTTCAAGGCCGTAGGAGTCTTTTAGGGCAAGGGTTTTGGCGCCGTTGGTGGTGATCATGTCGTAGCAGGCGGCGATTTCGTCCTGGCCGGTCATCTGGCAGACGTGGACGGCCATGGAGGCGACGTCGAGCATGTTGCCGGTGCCCAGGTTGTACCAGGGGTCTTGCACGCAGTCGTGGCCGAGGCTGACGTTGATGCCCTGCTGCCAGAGTTCTTTGACGCGGGTGACGCCGCGCCGTTTGGGGTAGGTGTCGGTGCGGCCCTGGAGGGTGATGTTAATCAAGGGGTTGGCGATGAAGTTGATCTGCGATCGCGCCAGTAGACCCATGAGCTTGAAGGCATAGGCGTTGTTGTAGCTGGCAAAGGCGGTGGTGTGGCTGGCGGTGACTCGTGGTCCTAGGTCCGATCGCACGGCGCAGGCGGCGACTACTTCTAAAAAGCGCGATTGGTCGTCGTCGATTTCGTCGCAATGGATGTCGATCAGGCGATCGTAGCGCTGGGCTAGCTCAAAAATGCGGTTTACTGACTGGACGCCGTCTTCACGGGTCATTTCGTAGTGGGGAATGCCGCCGGCGGCGTCGGCCCCCAGTTTGAGGGACTCCTCCATTAATTCAAGATTGCCGGGGCTGCCGTAGAGGCCGTCTTGGGGAAAGGCAACGACTTGCACGGTGATCCAGTCTTTGACGGTGTCGCGGACTTCGAGCAGGGCTTTGAGGGCGGTAAGGCTGGTTTCGCTGACGTCGGCATGGGTGCGCACAAAGAGCACTCCCTGCTGAGCTTGGAGCTTGAGGGTGGCGATCGCCCGCGCTTTGACATCTTCTAGGGTGAGAAACTGTTTGCGATCGCGCCAGATCTCAATGCCTTCAAATAGGGTGCCACTCTGGTTCCAGCGGGGCTGTCCTGCCGTCAGTGCCGAGTCAAGGTGAATGTGTGATTCTACGAAGGGTGGGCTCACCAGCTTGCCGATAAGGGCAAACTCCTGGGCGGCTGAGATGGCTAAATGGGGTTCTATTGCTCGTATGCGGCCATCTTCAAGGCCGATATCGACTGACTCGCCGCTGGGCAGCTTACCGTTTCGCAAAATCATGTCCATGGCTAGCCCCTTTGGCGCAGTTTGCCCTATCGCTATGGCCTCGACTATACCAACTTCGCCCCAGCCAGAGACATCCCTAGTGGGCGACCCCTTATTAAAAATCCCCGACGCTGCCGCTGAGGCAATGCCGGGGATAACAAATTTGAGATTACCTAGGGGGGAAGAACCCTAGGGGGTTGCCGGTCAATTGGTCGAGCCTAAGCTAGCAAGCTGAAGCGGCGAATATACCTGGTGCGTGGGCTTCAATCACATTGCCGGTGACGGCGCAGGTAATCATGAGGTAGTCACAAGCGGCGCACTGAGTTTGCACCTGCTGGTCGGGGTAAGTGTGATGCCTTTCGGCTAGGTGTCCACAGTTGGGGCAGTGTACTTGTTGAGAATGACCAATCATTTTGTAACTCCGGCAGCTTTTTGACAGAACAATTAAGGGATATTATTGGGGTTAGATCTTATTAAAAAGAACTCCCGCAATGGACAAAACATCACGGGAATTACCTGAGTGGCACTCAAAAAATACAGGCCAAAATCTCATCTTCCCTGATGTTTATTATCGCCTCGTTTATTAGAGGGGTAAGTTTATTTTATAAATCCTTAATCTTGGGATCAAGCTTGGGGCAATGATCCCCGCCTTTAGATAGAGCTAGCAAGCCAAGGATTGATACGGCTGTTTACAATTCTGAGTCGACGGATATCGATCGGTTATCGTGCTTACTCTTTAATCTCCGAGTTCGGATCCCGCCTTTTTGTTCTGATTTCGGGGATCGCTAGTTTTTTGTTGACTCTTGTAGTTAGGCTCAGAAGCAGAAAACAAGTTTGTCTAGCTTGGTGTGACGTTATTGCCTGTCTGTGCTCTGCTAGGTTTCTGCTCAATTCTTATTTGGCTATGCGCTATCAAATTCGCCACCTAACCCGCTACTGCTATCAGCAGCCCGTTACCTTGCGGCCCCACACCCTGCGCCTGCGACCCCGTAGTGACGGTGCTCAGCAGCTGTGGCATTTTACCCTTGAGGTTGTCCCAAAGCCAACTCAGCAGAGCGCGATCGCAGACACTGACGGCAACAGCACTGTAGGCCTATGGTTCGCGCCTAACCCAGTAGAGCAGTTTGAGATTATCACTACCGCTGAGGTTGAGACCTACCGCACCAACCCCTTTGATTACCTGGCTGAGCCCTGGGCCACCACGTTGCCCATCGACTACCCCACCAGCCTGCGAACCACACTAGCGCCCTACTTGGCTTCAGTCAGCGTTCCCACCCTTGGGCCAGGAGTAATCGACCTGGCCCAGACGCTGGCTCACCAGGTAGAGGGCAACGTCGGCCTTTTTTTGACCGCTCTAGTGGGCCGCATCTACGAAACTTGCGAGTACACCAACCGACCGACGGGCGCTCCCTGGCCGGGGGGCATCACCTGGGGCAAAAAGCAGGGCAGCTGCCGCGACTTTGCCGTGCTGTTTATGGAGGCCTGCTGGGCGGTAGGAGTGGCGGCTCGCTTTGTCAGCGGTTATGAGGAGGGCGATCGCACAAGGCTCGATCGCGACCTGCACGCCTGGGCTGAGGCCTACGTGCCCGGCGGCGGCTGGCGCGCCTTTGACCCTACCCAAGGCCTAGCGGTCAGCGATCGCCACATTGCTCTAGTGGCTAGCCCCTTTCCGGCGCAAACTCTGCCTGTCAGCGGCACGACTCGAGAGGGGAGCCGGGTGGGGTCTAGTCTAGAGACCGAGATTCGGGTAGAGGTACTGGGGGATTAGAAGGCGGGGAAGGTCAGGGAGATGAGGAGGGTGAGGAGGTGGAGAAGATGAGAGTGAAGAACTTTCCATCAACCCATTACCCCATCACCCCGTCACCCTCATCTCCCCAGAGTTTGCCGCGCCCGCTTGCGCAACTCCTTAGCCGGACCGTAGTCGGGGTCAATCTGCAGAGCTTTCTCGAGGGCAATAATCGACTGATCGTAGCGCTGGAGATCCCAAGTAGCCTCGCCGCGCACGGTCCAGGCCTCGACCGACTCGCGGTTGCGGGCGATCGCCTGGTCGATGGCCGCAATGGCCTCGGCGGAGCGACCTAGCTTTTGCAGCACGCGACCCCGGTCGAGCCAAGCCTCAAACATGGCTGGCATCTGGCGGTTGGTGCTCTCATACAGCTCTAGGGCGGCCAGCAGCTTGCCCTGCTGTTCCTCTGCATTGCCCTTGCTGCGGACGGCCTCAGGATAGTAGGTGCTGTAGGCCAGAGCGTCGTCGCAGGCAACTATGGCCTCCAGGGGGCGTTTGAGGGCAATGAGGGCTCGGCAGCGCCCTAGGTAGGCTGGCGCATAGTCGGGCTGGCTCTCGACCGCTTGGTTGTAGGTAACGAGGGCGTCGGGGTAGCGGCCCTGGTAGCGCAGGCGATCGCCCTGGCGGGTTAGGTAGACTGCTTTCTCTTCGGGAGGCAGCAGCAGGCCAAAATCGGTGGTTAGGGTAGGAATTGCCGCTGCTTGAAACGGTACGGCAGCACCCGGGGTCGGTTCAAAGGCAATGGTGAGGCCGCTGCGCCAGAGCACTAGAAGGCTAATCGCCCCAATTAAACTGCTGACCACCATCGATCGGTGGCGATGGGACTTCAACTCCTCTACTGCCAGATTTGAAGACACCAGCGGCACCGCTCCACTGGCGCCGTAGGCTAAATCGACTGGAAACAGTGAAGTGGACTCTTGATCGTCGGCAAAGGCCGTGGGCTCCGAGGTTTCGGTGGGGCCTATGGCAGTGTCGCTGTCGTCTCCCGGAAACGTTGGCCCTCGACCGTTGGCCCCCTTCATCCAGGTTTGGTAAATTTGGGTGCCCAGCAGGCCGTGCAGGGGGTTGGGCAGATTTTGTAGGGCTTCGAGGGCTTCTTGAGCAGTAGGGTAGCGATCGCGAAAGTCGTAGCGCACCATCTTGTCGAGCACTGCCGCCAGCGACGATGACACCGTCGGGGCATGGTGGCGCCAGGACAGCTCGCTAGTGATGGGGTCTTCTTCAATTTTTTGAGGATGGATGCCAGTTAGAGCCCGAATGCCGAGAATGCCCACGGCATACACGTCGCTGCTAAAACGAGGCTTGCCGGCATACTGCTCGTTGGGCATATAGCCGTGGGTACCAATGGCCACAGTGATGTTGGTGGCACCAGTCTCGGCGTCTAGCAGGGGCGACGAGGTGACCTGCTTAACTGCCCCAAAGTCGATCAGCACCAGCTTGCCGTCGCGGTGGCGGCGGATCAGGTTAGAGGGCTTAACGTCACGGTGAATCACCTGCTGGCGGTGGACAAAGGAGAGAATCTCCAGAACCTCCTGGAGCAGCAGCACCACCCGCGTTTCTGACCAGGGTTTGCCCTCTTCGACCTGTCGGTTGAGGCGGCTACCCTCAATATATTCCTGAGCCAGATAAAACTCTTGGCCCTCTTCAAAGTGGGCCATCAGTGCCGGAATTTGGGGATGGTTGCCCAACTGATAGAGCACCCGAGCTTCGGTGTCGAACAGCCGTCGGGCCATATCGAGGGTGCCGGTGTCTTTGTCCTGTACCTTGAGCTGCTTGATCACACACCGAGGGTGGTTCGGCAGGTGTATATCAGTCACCAAAAAGGTGCGGCTGAACCCCCCTGACCCCAGCCGTCGGACAACTTGGTACCGTCCTCCTAGTAATGTTTGCTCCATGCTGCCCAGAATGTCTTTGTCAGCCTGGTCATTTAACTGCGGACCTAAAACTAGACCCATTGCCCAGCGGCAGGCCAGCTAGCTTGGTTGCCCATAGCTTCAGCAAAGCCTTTGGCAATACTAGCCGGCTTCAGGATTTCGCTTCGGCTCCGAGGTCAGTCTGTTGTGTAGAACTGTCGCGTCAAATCTCTCCACCGATGCACCAGCTTTAGTTTAGGGCTTGACTGGCTTCCTTGAGCTGACCCCAGGGGCAGCCCCTGGCGACCTTACACATCCTTTACAGCACTTTATCTTAATCTCAAGCCAGATCAGGGCTTTACGCTTAAGGGAGCGATCGCCCCAGGCGAGCCCCAGCTAGTATTTTGGGCAAGCTAAATCTACCAGGTGCGATCGCCCCATCGATAGACTGGCTCTGAGTTTTCGCTACCTCCCCTTTGTTCACTTCTGCCCTATGTCACAGCCCTCTTGCCCCGATGCCGAGATGTACCTGGCCGTGCTGAGCGCCCTGCCCGACGCGGTCGTTGTGGTTGACCTAAATGGGGCACTGCTATTTTGCAATGCGGCGGCCAAGGCATTGCTTCCAGGGGGAATCGCTGGGTTAGGGGGCAGCGGTAACCAGCCAGATTACCAGGTGCTCGATCCGCAGCAGCAGCCCCTAACCCCGGCTGAGCTGCCCTTAAACCGAGTGCTCGTCGGCCAGCGCCTGCACAACGAAGAATTGATCTTGGCCGTGGAGCAGCCTCCCCAAACCCATTGGGTGGCCTGTAGCGGTGGGCTGTCTTCTGGTATGGCGCTGCTGACCCTGCGCGATATTTCCGCCGCCAAACAGCAGGAAGCCAGTTTGGTGCAGCAGGCCTTCTATGACCCACTCACAGGGCTGCCCAACCGTCATTTGTTGATCGATCGTCTCGGCCAGGCCCTAGCCTGTGCCCAGGATGACCCTCATCGGGTGATGGCGCTGCTGGTTATTGGTTTAGAGCAGTTCAAGCTGATCAACGACAACCTAGGGCACCAGGTGGGCGACGAAATGCTAGTCGAACTAGGGACCCGCCTCCAGGCCCAAGTTGGTTCCGACAACACCGTTGCGCGGCTGGGGAGAGACGAGTTTGCTGTATTGCTAGACAATTTGACCAGCCAGGCTAGCGCGATCACGCTAACTGAAACCATTCACGCGATAGTGCAGCAACCCTTTGGGCTGCAGCCGCAGCAGGTTCATGTCAACGCCAGCATTGGTGTTGCCTTTGGCTCTGAGACCTACCAAAGCGCATTCGACTGGCTGCGCGATGCTGATGCGGCCATGGAGCAAATTAAAGAGCATCCTGACCTGGGTTGGCAGGTGTTTGACAGTTCTCTCAGGGTGCAACAAGATCTGCGCCTGCAAACCGAAGTTGACCTCCGCCAGGCCCTCGATCGCGGTGAGCTACGGCTGCACTACCAGCCCATTGTCATCATCAGCAACGAAGAAATTTGCGGCTTTGAGGCCCTGGTGCGGTGGCAGCATCCCACCCGAGGGCTGCTGATGCCGGGGGAGTTTATCCACATTGCCGAGACCAGCGGGCTGATCATTCCCCTGGGCTGGTGGGTGCTGACCGAAGCCTGTCGGCAGATGCAGGTGTGGACTGAGCAATACCCAGCTATGGCTGAGTTTACGGTGAGCGTTAACATGTCGAGTAAACAGTTTTCGCAGCAGAATATTGTTGAGAAAATCCAGAAAATTTTGGATGACACCGGCTTTGTGGCCCGTCGACTCAAAATTGAGCTGACCGAAGGGGTGCTGATCGATCACTCCGACGGCATTATTGCTACCCTCCAGCAAATCAGGGCCATAGGCATTAAGCTGCTGGTGGATGACTTTGGCACGGGCTATTCTTCCCTGAGCTATCTGCACCGCTTCCCCTTTGACTGCCTTAAGATCGATCGCTCCTTCATTGAAAACGCCGACCAAGACTTTGAAAAGCTGGAGATTTTGCAGTCGGTAGTGCGCTTAGCCTGGAACCTGGGCCTCGATGTAGTTGCCGAAGGGGTAGAGACCCCGCGCCACCACGCCCAGCTTAAGGCGCTGCGGTGCGAGCTGGGTCAGGGTTATCTGTTTTCCCGTCCCCTAGCGCCCGCCGCCGTTGAGGCTATGATGGCGGAGAAAGCCGCCTCTTTGTCCGACCTTCCCACTGTCACCCGCCCCACCTAGGTCGGCGCCGCTGGTAGAAGGGTGCTGTAACTGCCGCTGCCATGCTGATTCGTAAACTGCTTGACTGCCCTGAATTTGTTGCCGGTGACGGTACCCAGCTGCGAGAGCTGTTGCACCCCGACAAGCAAGACCTTGCCCTACGCTACAGTTTGGCCCACGCAGTATTGCCAGTGGGGCAGGTGTCTACCCCCCACGCCCTCACCACTTCTGAGGTGTACTACATTCTGGCGGGGCAGGGGGAAATGTCTATTGACGGCGAAACTAGCTTGGTCGAGCCGGGGGACGCTGTGTACATTCCGCCCCATGCCCGCCAACATATTCGCAACACCGGAGATAGCCCGTTGGTGTTCATTTGCCTGGTTGACCCCGCCTGGCGCCAGGAAGACGAGACGGTGTTTGAGGCTGGCTAGCGTGAGCGTAGTATGAGGGGCCTCCAGACAGCTTGGTGAAGCGCAGTTTGAAGTAGCTGCCAGTAGGCTTTGACCCGCTGCCCCAGGCTGCGGCGGGGTGGTTTGAGGCTACAGCGTCTGAGCTGCCCCAGCAATTGGGCCAAGGCAGCGTCCCCCTCGGCCAGCTGGGCGGCCAAGCAGTGGGGTTTGTTTTGGCAAGAGGTGCATAACATGAGCACTTGAGTCTCGCTGGACTCGAATACAGAACTTGGCGGAACGGTTTCAGCGGTTGCTAGGCCGTCTAACCCTGACTATCTATATTTTGCGCCGCCAAAAATAAAAGCTGTTCGCGATGAGCTGAATACAGTCTGAAGGTTTGCGATCGCACCCAATCTCTCTCCCCAGCCAGTTCAACTTCTGGAAGGAGCAATGTTAAGGCCTATAAGCTTTAGGGCTAGCCTTGAGTCAGGCTGCGGTAGGATTACCGCAGGCTTTTTCTAAACTCTTGGTGGCCGCTATGCCCGTATCTACAACTGCATTGCAAGAGGTGCGACAGCGCGATCGCGCCTGCCTAGAAGCCCACAATCCCTACGAACGGCTCCAGGCTCTGCACGAAGTTTGGCCGATTGCGGCGGAGAAATACGGCGATACGGTAGCCCTCAACGACCCCCACTACAAGCCCGCCGCCACCCTCACCTACCGTCAACTAGCTGAGGCCATTCGCACCTTCGCCAGCGGCTTGCAGGCCCTAGGGGTTGAAAACCGCGCCCATGTAGCCCTGTTTGCCGACAACAGCCACCGCTGGTTCATTGCCGACCAGGGCATTATGACCGCTGGCGGCATGAACGCTGTGCGCAGCGCCACCGCCGAGAAAGAAGAACTGGCCTACATCGCCGAGCACAGCGAGAGCACGGTGCTGGTGGTAGAAACCTTGGCGCTGCTGAAGCGACTGCGCGATCGCATTGAAACCCTGCCCATTCCCCTGGTGATTTTGCTGTCGGACGAGGAACCGCCCGAGGGCGATCGCCTCAAAATTCTTAACTTCGCTCAGCTAATGGCCTTGGGGAGCAATCATCCTTACACCCCAGTCCCTATCAAGCCCGAAGATTTGGCCACGCTGATCTACACCTCCGGTACTACTGGCCAACCCAAGGGGGTGATGCTCAGCCACCGCAACCTGCTGCACCAGATCAACACCCTGGAGGCGGTGGTGCAGCCCAAACCGGGCGATCGCGTGGTGGGCATTTTGCCCTCCTGGCACAGCTTTGAGCGCACCGCTGAATACTTTTTGCTGTCGCGGGGCTGCACCCAGACCTACAGCAGCATTCGCCACCTCAAGGCCGACCTCAAGGCCACCAAACCTCAGTACATGGTGGGGGTGCCCCGCCTGTGGGAGTCGATTTACGAAGGGGCGCAAAAGCAGTTTCGTGAACAAAGCCCCGGCAAGCAAAAGCTGATCTTCACCTTTTTTGGCCTTAGCCAGCGCTACGTCGAAAACCTCTGGCGCTACCAGGATATGAAAATCGACGAGCCTGGCCTGCCATCCCTGAAGCGACTGGGTTCAGGAATAGCCGCCCTGGCCCTGTGGCCCCTGCATCAGCTGGGCAAAAAGCTGGTCTACGGCAAAGTGCGCGAGGCGACCGGCGGTCAGGTGAAGCAGCTGATCAGCGGCGGCGGCTCTCTGGCTCGGCACATCGACATTTTCTTTGAAATCATCGGCGTACCCCTGCTAGTGGGCTACGGCCTCACCGAAACGGCGCCGGTGCTCTCGGCCCGCCGCCCCTGGCGTAACCTTCGCGGGGCCGCAGGGCAACCCATTCCCTTTACCGAAATCAAGGTGGTGGATCCTGAAACCCGCCAAGATCTGCCCCAGGGTGACCAGGGGCTAGTGCTGGCGCGGGGACCGCAGATTATGGAGGGCTACTACCGTAACCCTGAGGCCACTCAAAAGGCCATCAACCCCGAGGGCTGGTTTGACACGGGCGACCTGGGCTGGATCAGCCGCGATGGCAACGTGGTGCTCACCGGACGGGCCAAGGACACCATCGTGCTCACTAACGGCGAAAACATTGAGCCGCAGCCCATCGAAGACGCCTGCATTCGCAGCAAATACATCGACCAGATTATGCTGGTGGGTCAAGATCAGCGATCGCTCGGTGCTCTGATCGTGCCTAACCTAGAGGCTTTGCAGGCCTGGGCGGCCACTCACTCGCTGTTCGTGGCGGTGCCGGGCGATGACACCCCCGCCTCCGCCGACTGCACCGCCATTACCCTCGACGATGAACGGGTGCAGAAGCTGTTTCGCGATGAGCTGGGTCGCGAGGCTAAAGATCGCCCTGGCTATCGCCCCGACGATCGCGTCGGCCCCTTCCGCCTGGTTCTCGAACCCTTCTCCGTCGACAACGGCTTGCTCACCCAAACCCTAAAAGTCCGCCGTCCCGTGGTTACGGCCCGGTATCGCGATATGATTGACGCGATGTTTGTGTAGCTGTCGGTGGTGTAAAGACTTCACCAACCTGCGGTTGTGCCACGCAGAATAGTCCGGCCATGCCTGCTGGTGGTCGTAGTCCGTATTGGTAATTTCTTTATTGCGTCAAAGATTATGGATGAGAATCAAACGCTGCTGCTCAAGCGGGTGGTCAACATTAAAGCCATTGTGACTCCCCTGTGGAAAGAAGAAGCCCAAAAGCAGCTACAGGCCCAAATTAACCAGGTTGACGGTCGTCTGCAGCAGCTCGAAATGCAGGGCCAGCGCATGGTAGCTGAGTTGCAAAAACAGGCCGAAGGGCAGCCCACCAGCGGCACCATTCAGCAGCAGATGGGCAATATTCAGAATCAGCTCAACCAAGACAAGAGCAAGCTTCTCCAGCAAAAGAACCAGAGCCTACAGCAGCTCCAGGAAGTGCAGACCATAGCGGTCGATGCCGAAGTGGAGCAGGGCAAGGTCGAGAGTTTTTTCAATGTCTCGGTGGGCGACAATCTGGTGCGCAAGCTCCAGGTCGAAATTTTGATCAAGGACGGCGTGATTCAAGAGATTCGCGGCGAACTCTAGTCTAGGCGCGTTTTAGCTCGCCCCCGTTTGAACGTTTTAAACGCTCGAACGGTTCAGCCTTGGGGATAGAATAAATCCTTGGCATCTCTGCTGCTCTGTCGTTTTAACTCTGTTTCGGAAGTCACCTCCATGATTCGCGAAGTCTTTATGCCTGCCCTCAGCTCAACTATGACCGAAGGCAAGATTGTGTCTTGGGTCAAAGCCCCCGGCGATAGGGTGGAAAAAGGCGAAACGGTGGTGATTGTCGAGTCCGACAAGGCCGACATGGATGTGGAGTCGTTCCACGAAGGGATCTTGGCCGCCATTGTGGTGGAAGCAGGCGGCACAGCCCCAGTGGGTGAGGCGATCGCCCTGTTGGCCGAAACCGAAGCCGAAGTTGAAACCGCTAAACAGCAGGCCGCTGCTAAATCCGGTACCGCCGGAGGTGACTCTGCCCCCAATCCTGAAGCTGCTGCCCCGGTGGCCGTGGTTGAAGCTCCGGCCCCTGCTGCCCAAAATGGAGCGTCCTCCGGCCGTAGCGGTCGAGTGGTTATTTCTCCCCGCGCTCGCAAGCTGGCCAAAGACCTCAAGGTAGACCTCACTAGCCTCCAGGGCAGCGGCCCCCACGGTCGCATTGTGGCCCAAGATGTAGAGCTAGCAGCGGGTAAAAATCCTACTGTCACCGGTCCGGTGGCAACGCCTCTAGCAGCGGTGGTGCCGCCGGTGTCTGTGGCTCCCGCTGCCGCCCCTATGACTCCCGCCGCTGCTCCAGCGGCTCCAACTCCCAGTGCGGCACCTCTAGGCCAGGTCGTGCCCTTCAACACCCTGCAGCAGGCCGTCATTCGCAACATGGTGGCCAGTCTGGCGGTGCCCACCTTCCACGTAGGCTACACCATCACCACCGACAGTTTGGATGCCCTCTACAAGCAAATCAAGTCTAAGGGGGTGACCATGACTGCGCTGCTGGCCAAGGCCGTAGCTGTCACCCTCCAAAAGCACCCCCTACTCAACGCCGGCTTTACCGACCAGGGCGTGCAGTACCACTCAGGCATCAATATCGCTGTGGCGGTGGCGATGGAAGGGGGCGGCCTGATTACCCCGGTGCTGAAGAATGCCGACCAGTACGATATCTATTCGTTGTCGCGCACCTGGGCCGACCTGGTGGCGCGATCGCGCTCCAAGCAACTTCAGCCCGATGAGTACACCTCTGGCACCTTCACCCTGTCGAACCTGGGCATGTTTGGAGTCGATCGCTTCGACGCGATTTTGCCGCCAGGGCAAGGATCGATTCTGGCGATCGGGGCCTCTCGCCCCACGGTGGTCGCCACCCCGGAGGGCTTGATGGGTGTCAAGCGCCAGATGCAGGTCAACATCACCTGCGATCACCGCGTCATCTATGGGGCAGATGCTGCCGCTTTCCTCAAGGATCTGGCCAACGTGATTGAAAACAATCCCCAGTCCTTAACCCTGTAGCTATGAATTCAGTCGATCTTGCCTTCTTGCCCGCCCTCGAACAAGCTCGGCTGATTCGCAATAAAGACATCTCGCCCCTAGAGCTAGCGGAAATTTATCTGGAGCGCATCGAGCGGCTCAACCCGGCCCTGGGGGCCTATGTGACGGTGATGGCAGAACAGGCCCTAGCCGATGCCAGGGCTAAAACCGAGCACTTGGTGAGCAATCCTGAAGGTTTGCCGCCGTTGTTTGGAGTAACGGTCTCTGTCAAAGATCTGAACCCAGTGGAGGGGGTGGCCTGCGCCTATGGGCTCAAGGCCGCCTGCAATCTCATTGCCCCCGAAGACGACTACATCGTCGGCAAGCTGCGCCAGGCGGGGATGATTATTCTGGGCAAAACCGCCACCTCCCAGCTTGGTTCGCTGCCCTACACTGAGCCACCAGGCTTTCTACCTGCCCGCAACCCGTGGAATTTGAACTACACGCCAGGGGGCTCCAGCGGCGGGGCGGCAGCGGCCTTGGCGGCAGGGCTGTGCGCAATTTCCCAGGGCTCGGATGGTGGCGGTTCGCTGCGCGGCCCGGCCTTTTGCTGCGGCCTAGTGGGCATGAAGGCTTCTCGGGGACGAATCAGCTTTTCACCCATAGGAGAGCGGCTTAACGGGCTGGCGGTTAATGGCCCCCTGGGACGTACCGTGGCTGACACAGCCGCTCTGTTGGATGTGCTCAGCGGTTACGAAGTGGGTGACCCCTACTGGCTACCCGATCCAGAGCCGTCGTTCTTGGCTGGGCTGGATGCGCCGCCCAAACCGCTGCGAATCGGTTACGCTACCCGGCTTGACCCCATTGGTGAGGTTGACCCTGTCTGCCGCCAGGCCATCTACGAAACCGTGCAGCAGGTCGAAGATCTGGGTCACAGGGCTGAAGAGGTGATTTTTCCCAACCTGGCAGACTTGATCGAGCCCTTTGTGGTGGTGTGGCAATCGGTGTTGACCGAGGTGGGCGTGCCCTGGGTAGTCATGGAAAAGATGAATCGCTGGCTCTACTGGCGGGCCTGGCGAATTAACAGCGGCGCCTATCTGCGATCGGTGACCAAGCTCCAGCAAGTGGCTCGCCAGGTCGTGAGATTTTGTCAGCCCTACGATGTATTGATTTTGCCGGTGTTTATGCACCCCACGATCAAAGTTGGTGAGTGGAAGGGGCTGCGATCGCCCAAAGTGCTTGAAAATGTCATCAACTGGGTCGCCCCCTGTCCACCCTTTAACGCCAGCGGCCAGCCCGCCCTGGCTATTCCCCGAGGCTTTGGTCCCAACGGATTGCCCCTCGGCGTGCAGCTGGTAGGTCGCCCTGCTGACGAAGCCACTTTGCTTGCTCTGGCCGCGCAGCTTGAACAGGTTAGCCCTTGGAGCAACCAGCGGCCTGCGTTTGCCACAGAAATTGGCGGCTCCGAACCCAGAGATGCCGCCCCGATCGCGTAGAAGTAAGATTTTACGGTCACTGTTGTTGCGGTCACTGGCTGGGGCTAACGCCAAGCCAGGTTAATTCGCAGTGCTCTCGCTGTTAAGATGAATAGAGTGAGAACCTGTTTCAATTCAAAATGAATTTCACGTCAATTGTCCTCGTCTGAAATGAGCGCTCGGCAATCCCCTTTGAAGCGGTCATCGACTCAATTCGCCGATAAGGCGGTTAGCCGTTTCAGCGATTGAGCGGGCACCATAGCTGTATTTTTCCCTGTTTGGGTAGTATCCCCGGGTAGCTTTTTATGGAATACGATTCCCTCCAGGACAGGCAGCGATACGATACGTTTCTGGTTGAAAAAACGGTTCACAAGGGCGTCCTTGTCGCCGCTCTGGTCATTGGATTGGCCATCGTTGTGGGGAGTGCTCTGGGCCTAAGGCTGGTGATGCTGCCGGAGCAGCTGACCTGGGGAGGCTGGTTAACGATTGGAGTGACGCTGGGCGCTTTTTTGCTCAACGCTCTGACCACCCTGCCGGCTGATGCGATTTTCCTAGCGGCTCTGGCCATTCTGTTGCTGACCGGTGTGCTCGATACGGCTACTGCCCTGGCTGGGTTTAGCAACCCCGGCATGATGACGGTGGGCGTGCTGTACATCGTTGTTGCTGGGCTGCAGCAAACCGGCGGGTTAGACATAATTTCTCGCGCGGTGTTGGGCCTACCCAAGGGGCAAACTACAGCGCTACTGCGGCTAATTCTGCCAGTGCTGGGCATGAGCGCCTTTCTCAACAACACGCCGGTTGTGGCGATGTTTATCCCGGTGGTTAGCGACTGGTGCCGCAAGCTGCGCATTAGCCCCTCCAAGCTGATGATTCCGCTCAGCTATGCAGCGATTATGGGAGGCATGTGCACGCTGATTGGTACCAGCACCAACTTGGTGGTCAACGGGCTGCTAGTGTCTGAAACTGATTACCCAGGGCTAAAGCTGTTTGATCTGGTGCCGGTGGGGGTGCCTTGTGCGATCGCCGGTACTCTCATGCTAGTTTTGGCCCAGCGCTGGCTGCTGCCCCAGCGCAAGCCCGCCATTACCGACACTGATGACCCGCGAGAGTACACCGTCGAAATGGTGGTCGAAAACCACAGTCCCCTGGCGGGTAAAACCGTCGAACAGGCTGGGTTACGCCATCTGCCGGGGCTATATCTAACTGAAATTCAGCGGGCAGGGCGGCTGTTAACTGCCATCGGTCCCCAGGAGATGCTGCAAGAGCAAGATCAATTGGTGTTTGTGGGCATGGTCGACTCGATTGTTGACCTCAACCAAATTCGGGGATTGCAGCCTGCCACTGACCAGGTGTTTAAGCTCGATACCCCTCGCACTGAGCGTACCCTGGTGGAAGCGGTGGTGTCGAACACCTGTCCGCTGGTGGGCATCACCATTCGCCAGGGCAAGTTTCGCAGCCGCTACGGGGCGGTGGTGCTGGCAGTGGGCCGCAATGGTGAGCGCTTGTCGGGCAAAATCGGCGATATTCGGCTTCAAACAGGTGACACCTTACTATTAGAAGCCAATCCCTCGTTTTTAGAGGAGCGTCGGGCTTCCCGTGATTTTTACCTGGTTAGCGAGGTGCCCAACTCCGACCCGCTACGCCACGATCGCGCCCCCGTGGCCCTGGTCATCTTAGTGCTTATGGTGGCCCTAGCCACCTTTGGCTGGATGGAGATGCTCAATGCCGCTACCTTAGCTGCCCTACTGATTATCATCACCGGCTGCTGCTCATTTCAGCAGGGCTTGCGCGCCATTGACTGGTCGGTGCTGCTGGTGGTAGCCGCCGCCCTGGGTCTGGGCAAGGCCTTGGAGGTCACAGGAGCCGCCGCCGTGCTGGCGAACGGGGTACTGGGCCTGGCTGGCGATAACCCCTGGGTGGCCCTAGCGATTGTCTACGGCGTAACCACCGTCCTCACCGAGGTGATTACTAACAACGCGGCGGCGGCGGTGGTGTTTCCCATTGCGCTGTCGCTGTCCCAAAGTTTGGGGGTAAGCTTCATTCCCTTTGTGGTGGCGCTGATGATTGCTGCTTCGGCCAGCTTTAGCACCCCGATTGGTTATCAAACCAACCTCATGGTCTACGGCCCCGGTGGCTATAAATTTACCGATTTCCTGCGGGTGGGCATTCCCTTTAACCTGGCCTTTTGGGTGCTAACAGTGCTCATTGCTCCGCGGGTGTACCCGTTCTAGCTTTAAAAATAAACTAGGGCCACGATCGCGCCAAGCTGGCTAGATCTGGCCCTGGTAAAAACTGGGAAGTAAGCTGAGGCCACTGCCCTGGATGCCGTGCTATGCCTTGGGTGCCGGCTCAAACTTGTGGGCGTGGTCTTGCAGCAGCGAGCTGACTTGGCTGAGCACGTTGTCGCCAGTTTTCTTCTGAATGATTTGGCGCTCGGGGTAAAAGTCGGGCTTGTCGAGGTTGCGGGAGATGGCCTGTTGCACCTGGTCGGCAATTAGGGCAGACAGCTCACCTCGGGCATTTTCGCGCTGAAAGTTGGCGCCTTCTTCGGTGGTGGCGTAGAGGGGCGGCAGCCGGTTGAGGGCGTAGGCGGCAATATCGCCTAAATCAAGGGTTTTGTCAGAGGTAGACTCGATCTCAGCCACTCGCGAAATCGCCTCGGTCAGCACCAGTTCTTCCATCACATTGATGAACTGCTTGCGGGGCACAGCCACTACTTCGCCGGTGAGCAGAGCTCCCATTAGGCGATCGAGAGCCATATATTCTTCAATCGAAAGCTCGGCAGCGGTGTCGCAAATGCGACCTACTTCGGCCTCCATGGCGGGGGTAAGGTAGCCGTCTTGTAGGGCTTGTTCAACAATTTTTTCGATAGTCATTTGGCCAAAAGCTCCATGAAACTGGCGGATTAACGGCTTTTACTGGAAATCAGGGGACTGGAATATCAACAGGGGTAGGCATCCACCTGGGGTTAGTTTTCCCCAATCAATTCGGCAGACCACAGGAACATGTGAAGACTGCTTGGGGGCACAGCGACGAATTAAGAATATTTTAGGAAGCCAATGGCCTGCTTCCAAATTTGGTGCTTGCTCTGGTCTTCGGTTTGTATGCAGATGCACTGGGGGTCTTGCCATACGACCCGACCAGTAATAACGTCGCCGGTGATGAGCTTGACCTCAATCGGGGCGTTATCGCGAATTAGATTTTGAACCTGTCGCACGCTCGGCAACCCGGTGGCAAATTCTTGAGACATGGTACTAGGCCACTGAACTTATGCTGGTCTTACGGTACCCCGTTTAGCAGGGCTAGGTTACAAGGCGAGGGAATTTGTTAAGGAAAGTGAGGCAACCAGAAAGGTCGGGAAGGTGAGGGGCATGGGAAAGATCGGTGCCGCCTCAATCTCAATCCGGGCTATTCCGAATCCAAATTTTTTCTATCTCCCTTAGCTTCCCTAACTCCCCCATCCCTTCTACCTCCTCATTTCCCCACTTTGGTCGATAATTAAATTTCACTCATTCAGCAGCGGCGCGTTATGGAATTCAGCAAGTACCACGGCCTGGGCAACGACTTTGTTTTGGTGGATAACCGTCACCAGGTGGAGCCTGTGATTAGCCCGGAGATGGCGGTGCAGTGGTGCGATCGCCATTTTGGTATTGGCGCTGACGGGGTGATCTTTGCGCTGCCGGGGCAGGGGGACACCGATTACACCATGCGCATCTATAACTCCGACGGCTCAGAGCCGGAGATGTGCGGCAACGGCATTCGTTGTATGGCCAAGTTTTTAGAGACCCTAGAAGCTGCTGATGGCAAAGCGCCCCAGGCTCCCCACACCTACCGGATTCACACCTTGGCGGGGCTGATTTCGCCCACCCTGCAGCCGGATGGCCAGGTGACGGTGGATATGGGGCCGCCCTACCTGCTGGCGAGGGAGATTCCGACGACCCTGGCGGCGGCTGAGCAGAAGGTGGTCGCTGTACCGCTGACGGTAGCGGAGCAAACCTGGGACGTGACCTGCGTCAGTATGGGCAACCCCCACTGCATTACGTTTGTGGAGGATGTGGAGGCGATCGCGCTAGAAAATCTTGGCCCTCAGTTCGAGCACCACAGCGTGTTTCCTCAGCGCATCAATACCGAGTTCATTCAAGTCGTGCGGCCCGACTATCTCAAAATGCGAGTGTGGGAGCGGGGGGCAGGCATTACCCTGGCCTGTGGCACTGGGGCCTGCGCCTCTCTGGTGGCGGGGGTGCTGAATGGGGTGTGCGATCGCGCCGCCACGGTCGAACTCCCCGGTGGACCCCTCTACATCGAGTGGTCAGCCGCCGACAATCGCGTTTACATGACTGGCCCTGCGGAGTTGGCCTTTACGGGCACCAGAGCTTAGGGCGCTGGTGGCTGAGTCGTGCGGATGGGGCGGTGACGCAGAGGGTCGACCCTACTCACGGCTGCCCACTCACGGGTCGTTTGACTAGGATGCCGTGCAGCCCAGCGGCTTTGGCCCCTTCAAAATCGTCAGTTTTGCTGTCGCCGATGTGCCAGGCTTGGCTGGCGTCGCAGCGGTGCTTTTGCAGTGCGGTGGCAAAAATTAGCGGGTCGGGCTTAGCTGCCCCAGCCTCAGATGACAGCGTAACTGAACTGAAATAGGTGGCTAGATTGAGTTCTTCGAGCACTTGATACAGCCGAGTGTCAAAGTTTGAGATCACCCCCAGGGTGATGCCGCGCCGCCGCCAGCGATCGAGGGCCGGGGGCACGTCGGGGTAGAGTTCCCAGGGTGCGGCGGTGGCAAAGTAGGCGTAGAGGTCGGCAAAGAAGCTGTCAAAGTCTACGAAGCGATCGAGCACCCCGGCACTGCTAAAGGTTTGTTGAGCAATTACCCGCCACCAGCGATACTCTTGCTCGGGTACCGCAGCGGGGTCGCTGCCGGGGAAAGCCATTTCTGGGGCCGCTCTGAAAGCCTTGAAAAACGCTTGATTTAAGGCCGCAGGGTCAGCCTCAATGCCGTGGTGCTGGGCAAGGTCGGCGTAGACGGCGCCAACGCTACCCGCCACCCCAAACAGCGTGCCAACCGCATCTAAAAAAATCACCCGAGGTTGCGGAGAATTAGCCATTACGGTGAACGTCTAGCAACTTAACAGCTTCAGCTTAAAGGCAAAGCCCCAGCTTGCAGCGATTTTGAGGAATTTCCGAGCGAGAAAACCTCTTAGGCTTCGCTGTAGGTATCCATTCCGGCGCAGGAGCAAATCAGGTTGCGATCGCCGTAGGCCTGATCAATGCGGTTCACCGCTGGCCAAAACTTGGCGTTGCGGGTAAACGGCGTGGGAAACACCGCCTGCTCCCGGCTGTAGGGGCGATCCCAGTCAGACACCAGATCGATCGCCGTGTGAGGGGCGTTTTTCAGCAGGTTGTTGTTGCGATCGCTTTCCCCAGTCTCAATCGCGCGAATTTCCTCGCGAATGGCAATCATCGCGTCGCAGAAGCGATCTAGCTCTGCCTTTGCTTCACTTTCGGTGGGTTCTACCATCAGCGTGCCCGCCACCGGCCACGACATGGTGGGTGGGTGAAAGCCGTAGTCGATCAGCCGTTTGGCCACATCCTCGACCCCAATATCCGCCGACTTTTTAAAGGGTCGCACGTCGAGAATGCACTCGTGGGCTACCCGTCCGTTCTGCCCGGTATAGAGAATGTCGTAGTGCCCCGCTAATCTCTGGGCAATGTAGTTGGCGTTGAGAATGGCAATTTCTGTGGCCCGCGTTAGCCCCGCGCCGCCCATCATGGCAATGTACATCCACGAAATCGGCAGAATGCTAGCGCTGCCCCAGGGAGCCGACGTTACCGCGCCGATGCCCTGCTTGCCGCCGACGCCGCTCGTTAGACTGTGCCCCGGCAGATAAGGTACTAAATGCGCTTTCACCCCGATTGGGCCAACTCCCGGCCCGCCGCCCCCGTGGGGAATGCAGAAGGTTTTGTGCAGGTTGAGGTGGCAGACATCGGCCCCAAAGTCGGCGGGGCGGCAGAGACCCACCTGGGCATTCATGTTGGCTCCATCCATATAGACCTGGCCGCCATGGGTGTGGATGATCGCACAGATTTCAGCAATGCCCGCCTCAAATACCCCGTGGGTGGAGGGGTAGGTAACCATCAGCGCTGACAAATTCTCACTGTGCTTTTCGGCCTTGGCTTGTAGGTCAGTCACATCGATGTTGCCGTCTTCGTCGCAAGCAACGGGAACGACCTTCATGCCGGCCATGACTGCGCTGGCGGGGTTGGTGCCGTGGGCCGACTGGGGAATCAGGCAGACGTTGCGGTGGTAGTCACCCCGCTGCTGGTGATATTCGCGGATCACTAGCAGGCCCGCGTATTCACCCTGGGCTCCGGCGTTGGGTTGGAGCGAAACGCCATCAAACCCAGTAATTTCAGCCAGCCAGGTTTCTAAATCGGCGAACAGCTGCCGATAGCCTGGGGTTTGCTCGCTGGGCGCAAAGGGGTGAATCTGGCCAAACTCCGGCCAGGTGATGGGCACCATCTCAGCGGTGGCGTTGAGCTTCATGGTGCATGACCCCAGCGGAATCATCGCCGTTGCTAGGGAAAGATCTTTGTTTTGCAGGCGATAGAGGTACCGTAACATCTCCGTTTCGGAGTGGTAGCGGTTGAAGGTGGGGTGGGTGAGGTAAGGGGTGGTGCGGGTGAGGGCGTGGGGGAGTGAGGGGGTAAGGGAGTGAGTGAGGTTTGAGTTTTGAATTTTGAATTCTGAATTTAGATCGCCGGTGAAGACGGTGATTAGGTCTTGAAGATCTGCTTCGGTGACAGTCTCGTCGAGGGCGATGATCAGGGTTTCAGCGTCGAGTATGCGCAAGTTAATGCGGTGATTGGCGGCACGGGTGAGGATGGCAGCTTGGCGATCGCCCACTCCAACCCGCAACGTATCAAATACCGGCTCTTTGCCCAGCTCAAAGCCAGCCTCGGTGAGGGCGGCAGCGAGGGTTTGGGTCTGGTAATGGATGCGGGAGGCGATCGCTCTTAACCCCTCTGGCCCGTGATACACCGCATACATGCTGGCCATAATCGCCAGCAGTACCTGAGCGGTGCAAATATTGCTGGTGGCGGCGTCGCGGCGGATGTGCTGTTCGCGGGTTTGCAGGGTGAGGCGCAGGGCGGGGTTGCCGTAGGTGTCTTTAGAGACGCCCACCAAGCGGCCGGGCAATTTGCGAGCAAAGCTGTTGCGAGTGGCAAAGAAGGCGGCGTGGGGGCCGCCAAAGCCCAAGGGCACCCCAAAGCGCTGGGTGTTGCCGACCACAATGTCAGCGCTAAATTCACCAGGGGGACGCAGCAGGGTCAGGCTGAGCAGGTCGGCGGCGACAGTGACCAGGGCATGGTTGGCATGGGCCTGGGTGACAAAGTCTTCGTAGTTGTAAATGACCCCATCGGTGGCGGGGTATTGCAGCAGCACCCCAAACACTGGAGTGTCGAAGCTCAGGGTTTGGTGGTCGCCCACAACGACCTCAATGCCGAGGGGAAGGGCACGGGTTTTGACCACATCAATGGTTTGCGGATGGCAGGCGGCGGAGACCCAGAAGGTTTTGGCATCTTTTTGCTTGCGGGCGTTGAAGGCCAAAGTCATGGCCTCGGCGGCGGCAGTGCCCTCGTCGAGCAGGGAGGCGTTGGCAATTTCCATGCCGGTCAGGTCGGTGACCAGGGTTTGGAAGTTGAGCAGGGCTTCGAGGCGACCCTGGGAAATTTCGGGCTGGTAGGGGGTGTATTGGGTGTACCAGCCGGGATTTTCAAGCACGTTGCGCTGAACCACTGCCGGTGTGAAAGTGTTGGCATAGCCCAGACCGAGGTATGACCGCCACACTTGATTTTGGTTAGCGAGGGTTTTGAGCTGGGCTAGAGCTGTGGCCTCATCTGCCCCTTGGGGCAGCTTGAGGGCGTGTGGTAGCCGAATTGCCGTAGGCACAGTGGCGTCAATCAGCTCACTCAAAGTGGCGTAGCCCAGGGCCGTGAGCATAGCCTCTGTATCGTCAGCAGTTGGCCCCAAATGGCGTGCTGTAAAGGGGCTAAGGGGGGCAGCAGGCGCGGTGCCGTTCGTCTCTAAAGTGGCGGTATCAACGGTGCTGGTCTGGGGAAAAAGTTGCGTCATACCCGTTTGCGGATGGCTCCAAATGGTTGGGGTTGCCTCGATCGCGCCCAGGATCTAAGCGCCTCTTCATTCATATCTTGAAACATTGGCGATAAATTTGCTGCCCGTTGGCACCCTCAAGGGACAAGTTTCGGACTATTAGGTCAGGATGTGGGGACGAGTTGGGCGACAAAAGGGGCGATCGCCGCCGCCGTCTCTTGAGGTTTTTCCAGGTGGGGCACATGGCCACAGTTGGGAATCCAAACCAGCTTGCAGCCGGCGATCGCCCGCTCAAACCGCCGCGCGTCTTTTATGCCCAAAATTTTGTCCTGCTCGCCCCAGATCACCAGGGTAGGGCAGGCGATTGCGGGAATTTTGGTGGTCAAAAAGTTGTAGCCGCCGCTCTTAGTGAAGGCAATCAGGGCCTCCTGCCAGCCAGGGCACTGGAGGTGCAGGGCGGCGCACAGTTCTGCATCGGCGGTGACGAAGGTTTTGTCGAAGTAGGCCTGACGGCTAATGCTACGCCGCACCCTAGGACTGCGCAAAAAGGCCGTGGCCCAGCTATCCAGTGGCGGCACCATTAGGTTGCCCATGGCAGGGCCAGCGGCAAAGCCAGCGGCATCAATCAGCACTAGGCCAGCTACGGCCTCGGGGTAGGTCAGGGCAAAGTCGATGGCGGCGGCCCCGCCCATTGAGGCCCCTACTAACACCACCGGACGGTTGATCTGCTGTTGCCAAAAGCTGTACAGGTGCAGCTTGATGGCCCCAGGCGAGAGATTAGGGATGAGAGTGCGATCGCTAAACCCAAACCCCAGCAAATCGACGGCCCAGGCTTGGGAGCCCAGCAGCGGCAGCAGCCGGCGAAACTCAAGCAGCGAGCTGTCAAATCCAGGGATCAGCAGCAGAGGCGGTGTGTTGCCGCCATCCGTTCCTGCCACGTAGGCTGTGGGAATAGCGACGTCAGCGAGCAGTGTGTTGATTGCCGCCACCTGTACTTGGGCTGCCATTGCGATCGAGGTGGGTTCACTTAGCCCCGCAGCGGCGGGCAATACAGAGACAGCCATAGGTGAAGATAGTGCGAAACCTGCTGCCTATTCTCACGCATTCTTAGTCTCTGAGCCAGGCTACCCCAAAGATTTGTTCTCACTGGTGCAGGTTGATCTGGTGAGACCCAATAGCGATGCCATATTCACCGTAGACGTCCTGCCCTAGCAGGCCGTAGCTGCCGCCGATAGCGACTATCACCTGTTCGCGACGGAGGCCACCCAATTCCACGGCATCCACATAGCCAACAGGCAGGCTCACCACGCTGCCGTCAGCGATTCTGGCCTGGATTGCGCCCACAATGGTGACCCCCACCGCCTGGGCCATCTCGGCGGTAATTAAGGTGCCGGTGGCCCCGGTGTCAAACAGCATGGGGAAGGTCTGAGCACCGCTGCTGCCCTTTAGGGTAACGGCCACAATCGGTGTGCCTCCCTGCCGCCCCTGAATCGGGATTTGGGCCGCCAACCCAGCCGGTAAAACTGCCTTGGGGGCAGGGGCAAGGGCCGCCGCTGGCACGATAGAACCCGTGGCCCGCCTCTGAGCCGCCGTCAGGTGTTGTTTATACTCCTGGGCCTTGGTTTGGGCCTGAGCGTGGTTGGGGCTGTTGCTGGGCACCTGCTCCATCAGGTTGATCGCCTGCTGCCAGCGACTGGCGGCCAGCTGCCAATCAGCCTTAGACTGGGCCGACTGACCAATGGCGACAGCGCTAGTGGCCCGATTCACCGCCTCTCGAAAGGAATCTGGGGTCGGGGCGGGTGGCACCGGAGCCGACTCGGCGGCAATGGGTAAAACGAGCGGTTCAGGGGCGGTAGCCGCCTCAGAGGCCTCAGTAGACACCTCGGCGGGACCAACCGGCAGCAATGTATTTAATGTATTGACAGACAGGCCACAGCCTACCAAACCGAAGGCCACAGTGGACAGCATGAACCTACTTGCGATCGCCCTGGCACTTTCCATAGCTGTTGCTCCACTGTTCCAATTGCTCAACCCAAACACCAGGATTCCCCATCCTCTCGCTATGGGTGACATGTCCCGCGCAGGAGAAGGTCAAGACCACGTTGAGCTAGCTACTAATTTGGGGAGAATTACCTCTCACTGAAATAGCGATCAAATGGCTGAAAGCCGTCCTTTAGCCTTAGGATAATAGCGATTCTTAGCGCTGAACAAATCGCCATGGTTTTTCCTGATGCCCCTCCCGCAGTGCTTGTGTTGGCCGACGGCTCGGTGTTTCGGGGCTGGTCGTTTGGGGCACCGGGCACCGTTATGGGTGAGGTCGTCTTCAACACCGGTATGACGGGATATCAAGAAGTCATGACCGACCCCAGCTACTGTGGTCAGATTGTCACCTTTACCTACCCCGAGCTGGGCAATACCGGCGTCAACCCCGACGACGAAGAGTCGAGTCGGCCCCATATTAAGGGTGCGATCGCCCGCAACATCTGCGAAATCCCCAGCAACTGGCGCTCCACCCAGTCGTTGCCCAACTACCTTAAGACCCACAAAATTCCCGGCATTTTTGGCATCGACACCCGCGCCCTGACTCGCAAGCTACGCACGGCAGGGGCGATGAATGGAGCCATTTCTACCACCGTGCTCGACCCCCAAGAGCTGCTGCGCCAGCTCCAGGATGCGCCCTCAATGACTGGTCTTAACCTGGTCGATCAGGTCACCACCGAGCAAACCTATGAGTGGACTGAGGTCACCGACGATGCCTGGGCCTTTGGCCCCACCGTTCCAACCCCAGGCGAAGGTGCTCCACTAACCGTAGTTGCCGTTGATTTTGGGGTAAAGCGCAACATTCTGCGCCGTCTGGCTAGCTATGGCTGCCGGGTGGTTGTGGTGCCTGCCAGCGCTACTGCCGAGCAAATTATGAGTTATCAGCCCGACGGCATTTTTCTGTCAAATGGCCCTGGCGACCCGGCGGCGGTGACCAAGGCCCCAGAGCTGGTGCAGGCGCTTTTAGACTACTCGCTCCCCACCTTCGGCATTTGCATGGGCCATCAGATCCTAGGGCTCTCGCTGGGGGCATCTACGTTTAAGCTGCGGTTTGGCCATCGGGGGCTAAACCAACCCTGCGGTTTAGAACGCCAGGTGGAGATTACCAGTCAAAATCACGGCTTTGCCCTCGACGCAGCCTCAATTCCTGAAGACACGGTGACGGTGACCCATCTCAATCTCAACGATCAGACCGTAGCCGGGTTAGCTCACAAGACTCTGCCCCTGTTCTCGGTGCAATATCACCCCGAGGCTAGCCCTGGTCCCCACGATGCCGACTACCTCTTCGCCAAGTTCGTTGATTCCATGCGCACCCATCGCCAGCAACAGTTACCCGTCTAACGGTGATTATTGCCACGCCAGTTGACAGGGTTCTTAATCAGGTTGGCAAAATTTAGCCAAACCGCTATATGCTATCTGTCTACAGTAGGGCAGCAACCCTGATTCAAATCTGACTCAGGCTATAAGCTTTGCGGTCAACCGGTTGGGGTACGGTTTCACCCCTTGCGGTCAGCAGTATCCTGACCTATATTTAACGTCGAATTGGAGCACGAGGAGGTTTCCCATCGCTGAATCTCTAACCCTGACCGTAAGCTTACGAGGCACCCGCGATGTCAGGGGAACCTATCAACTTTTTCGCCTCACGGGCTTGTTAGACGCTTTCTCAGAACCTGCTTTTCGTAAGGTAATGACCAAGTACGTCGAAGCGGGGCCGAACAACATCATTCTAGATTTGGCAACTATCGACTTTGTTGACAGCTCTGGTCTTGGTGCCCTGGTGCAGCTTGTCAAAAAAGCGACTACCGAAGGTGGCACCGTGCAGGTGGTGACAAACCCTCGCGTTACCCAAACCGTGAAGCTGGTGCGGCTAGAGAAGTTTCTGTCGTTACAGCCCTCGGTTGAAGATGCGATCGCCCATCTCGAAAACCCGCCCAGTGAATAGCCCTAGGTCTTTATTGGCCTAGCCAGAGGTAGCTGTGGCTGACCTAACCCCCGAGCCTTCGGCCAGCCTGCTGCGGCTGCTACAGTTTGGTGCTTATAGTCCTGCTGGATCCCTGACCCTAGAGCAGGTCAACGCCCTATCCCCCGTGGCCCTTGCCTACATTGGTGATGCAGTCTACGAACTCTTTGTGCGGGGGAGTTTTTTGCTACCTCCCAAACGTATTCAGGCCTTTCATCAGCAAGTCGTCAACCAGGTTCGGGCTGAGCAGCAGGCTTACCAAGTACAGCAGCTCTTGCCGCTGCTCACCGCTGCTGAACAAGATCTATTACGCCGAGGACGCAATGCCTCGTCTCGGGGTCCCCGACGGGTTGACAGCCAAATTTATCAGCAGTCCACCGCGTTTGAGGCTTTGATCGGTTATCTCTACCTAACCGATCAAACCCGTCTCGCAGAGCTGCTCAACACCCTAGAACTGTCAGTTACACCTCCTAGCTCCCAGGCTTCCCCAGAAAACTCGCATGGTTGAGAGTGGTTTAATCTATGGCTGTTGTTCCATCTGCCAAGCGGCGCGTACCAGGCGAATATCTTCGTAGCTAAAGGCGGAACCTAGGCGATCGCGCATTTCTGTCAGCGACCCCTGCTCCATTTCCGTCAGCACATCAACAATGGCCCGCTGGCGATCGGCGCTGACCAACTGATCGATATCCACCGTTTCACCCTGGCGAATTAGCTGCTCTAGATGACTGGCGACGGTGGTGACTTTGAGCCCACGCTGGGCGGCAACCTCTTTAATAGACAGCCCTTGGCGATGCAGCTCCAGCGTTTGGCGGTGGGTGTCGCCCACGGCCTGACGGCGTTCTCGGACTGGACGCAATCTCCTTTTAGCGGCTCCGGGAGCAGACTCTAACCCATAGTCAGCACAAAACTGTCGAATGGCGGCGGTGAACACTTCGCCGTACTGATCAAGCTTATGGCTACCCACCCCTGACATCTCGCCAAATGCCTCCAGGGTTTGGGGCCGGGTCTGAGCCATCTGCCGCAGGGCCGACTCTGGAAACACCATGTAGGGGGGCATGCTCTGCTGATCCGCTAGCCTTTTGCGCAAGGCTTTGAGCACAGTTAAGAGCTGGGCCACCTCAGGAGTGTCCTCAAGCGTGGACGCTTCGGCGGGGCCAGGGGTAAAATCCTTCGGTACGGCTACCTCTACGGAAATTTGCTTGAGTAAGACCTGCCAACTGGCGGCGTTGAGTTTGAGCACCGGGTAGCCATCGGTAGTTTCATCGACTAGGCGCTGGTGGAGGAGCGATCGCCCCAGCAACCGCCACTCGTCTACCGATCGATCCTTGCCAATGCCGTGGGTTGAGAGCTGATCGTGGCGCAGATCCATAATTTTCTGCTTTTTTGAGCCCCGTAGCACATCGATGATATGGGCCATGCCAAATCGCTCCTGACAGCGGGCCACGCAGGAGAGAAACTTCTGCGCCTCAACAGTCCAGTCCTCCACTGGCGGCGGGTTGGTGCAGTTATCGCACTGGTGACACGGTCCCTCTAGGTGGTCGCCTAGGGTTTCGCCAAAATAGCTCAGCTGCACTCGGCGGCGGCACACCGTGGTTTCAGCGTAGTCCACCATCTGTCTAAGCTGCTGGCGGGCAATGCGCTGCTCGGCTTCATCGGGCTTTTGGCTGATCAAATAGTCCGCCGTGGTCACATCGCTGTAGGCCAGGTACAGCGTGCAGTGAGCCGGTTCACCGTCGCGCCCAGCCCGCCCGCTCTCCTGGTAATAGCCCTCAATGTTGCGGGGAATGTCGTAGTGGATGACAAACCGCACGTCGGGCTTGTTGATGCCCATGCCAAAGGCCACCGTAGCTACCATCAGCCGCACATCGTCGCGAATGAACCGAGTTTGGTTTTCCCGCCGCACATCGTCCGCTAGGCCAGCATGGTAGGGCAGCACTGACTCCCCATCCTCCCTTAGTCGTTGGGCCAGCTCATCGACTCGCTTGCGGCTGAGGCAGTAGATAATTCCAGACCCTTGGTGCTGCTTAACCTGTTGCCTCAGCTCTTGATAGCCGTCGCGGCTTTTGGGGCGCACCTCGTAGAATAGGTTGGGCCGGTTGAAACTTGACACTTGCACTAGCGGGTCGCGCAGCCGCAACTGCTGGGCAATATCGACCCGCACCCGCTCGGTGGCAGTGGCCGTTAGCCCCATCACTCCAATTTGAGGAAACTTCTCCCGCAGCACCGACATCTGCCGGTATTCGGGGCGAAAGTCATGCCCCCACTCCGACACGCAGTGGGCTTCATCAATGGCAAAGCCGCTCACACCTACGGTTTGGATCAACTGCCCCAGCAGCCCAAAAAAGCCCGGACTCATCAATCGCTCGGGCGACACGTACAGCAGCTTAATTTTGCCCGCCAATAGGTCGGCTTCTCGCTGACGAATGGTGGCGAAGTCAAGGGAACTGTTCAGGCAGGTGGCAGCCACGCCGTTATCAGTCAGGCTATCCACCTGGTCCTGCATTAAGGCAATCAGCGGCGAGATTACCACCATCACCCCTAGCTTGAGCAGGGCAGGCAGCTGGTAGCACAGCGACTTGCCGCCCCCAGTGGGCATGATTACCAGGGCATCTTGATTCTTCAGCACCGCCTCGATCACCGATCGCTGCCCTGGGCGAAATTGGTCGTAGCCAAAATGATGTTTTAGGGCCGTTTCCAACGAAGGAAACGCCGCTGTGGGTGATGCGACCCCAACCATAGCCAACGCTCAGAGAATGATCTTCGTGCGTTCAAGTGTACTCTTTTAAGAGAATGAGATGGCCTTAGTTAGACCTGAATTAATCAGGATGGCTTAACCCGAGCATAGCTGGCATAGGCGTCTTTGTATTGGCTCAGCCGGTGTAGGGCTACACCTCGGTAGAGCCAGCCCTGAGGATGGTCGGGGGCGATCGCCAAGACTCGCTCAGCTACTCCCAAAGCCTGCTGAGGCTGCCCCAAATGAATCAAACACACCGCTTGATAGACCAGAGCCGTCACCTGGTCAGGAGCAAGAATGGCGGCCTCTTCAAAGCACCGCAGGGCGCGATCGTAGTCCCCAGCATCGGCCAGCCTTTCTCCCTCCCCATACCACTGCTGAAAGACGCCATCCTGAGGTGAAGATGGCGTGGCTACTTGGGAGCTTAGGGTAGCGGGCATACCCTGGGCGGCAGTAGGTTTCATAGCTAGTGGAGACATAGGTACAGAACAACCACAGCATTCCCTACCATCGGCGGCAGAGCCCAACTGTAGGGATTGAACTTGAGCCATGGCCATAGCAACGACGGCGGGAACTTTTACCCTACAAACCGATTCGCTCTGGTCACTCTAACGAGCATATCGGCCTGCCCCAAGGAAATTCTCTGGCTGTCGTATAAGTTTACGTCCCTGCTCAAAGGGCGATTTTCTCGCTAGGGTAACTGTAACCACCTTAGCTAAACCCTATCTCTACCTAGGTTTAGAAGCACGGGCATGCTCAGTTGGTTAGGCAGTGGAAGTTAAGGAATATAGTTGTGTGTAAAGCAATGTTACAAGAATGACGTTATGACAGTATGCTGGCTTGACAGCCTGGGGCAGGCCGCTTAAGGTGACTACATACCCGGGTCACACCTATTTAGAAAAGCGCTATGGAAGAGCAGAAAGCTACTAAGGTCACGCTGTATTTACCCCCCGACCTGCACCGTCAGTTAAAGATTCGCTCTGCTGTCGAGGGCGAGGCCATGTCTTCCATTGCTAAGCGCGCCATTGATTTTTACCTGGCCCACAGTGACGTAGTTGCTGAGAGCATAGAGTCTTCCTTTGGTCAGACCCATCGTATTCATAGCTGTCCGAGCTGTGCATCCCCTGTGGTGCTGCGTGAGGGTGAGCTGGTTGAGATTGCTAGCATTGGTGCGGCTCAGGGTAGTCCTTTAGGTGATGCCATTGTGCCTGAGGTTGCTGCCAATCCCGGTTCCCGAGAGGAAGGAGAGCTGGTTGTTTGCTAGGTACAGATTTGGCTGCTCTGGTTGTAGTTAGCTAGACAGCAGTTTCACTGCCCCACACGCCTGAGAAGGGATATGGTCATGCGAGAGGATTTGAACGTACTGGTACAAGCCCAATATCCTCTGATCTATTTGGTCACCTTCGAGGAAGAACGGGCTGAGCAAACCATCGCCGCCGTGGCGCGTCATCTTGCCAGGGACCCTGAAATTAAGGCTCCCATGCGGGTCTTTACCTGGACGATGACTCGAGGCATGGTTGAGGTTGGCTCCCCAGGAACTGGTACCCAAAACAACAACACGGTTTCCCCTGAGGCGGCGGTGGAGTGGGTTATTCGACAGCGAGAACCTGGCATTTTTATCTTCAAAGACCTGCACCCCTTCAAAGATTCTCCAGCGGTAACTCGTTGCCTGCGTGACTCCATTGTGGCGCTCAAGGGCACCCGCAAAACCATCGTGCTGATGTCGCCTGTACAGGAAATCCCCATCGAGCTCGAGAAAGAGGTTGTCCTGCTCGACTTCCCACTGCCCGATATGGCAGAACTCGACGAAGTGCTCTCCACGGAGATGAACCGTGCCCGCGGCAACAGCATCTCTACTGAAGAGCGCGAGAAGCTGCTGAAGGCTGCCTTAGGCCTTACCCGAGACGAGGCTGAGAAAGTCTACCGCAAGGCGCGGGTGATGGCTAAGCGCCTCACTGCCGAAGAGGTTGACATTGTTCTCTCTGAGAAGAAGCAGCTGATTCGCCGCAACGGCATTCTTGAGTTTATGGATGTGGATGAGACCCTAGACTCTGTAGGTGGTCTCGAAGAACTCAAGCACTGGCTTCAGCAGCGATCTGATGCCTTTACCGAGCGGGCACGGGAGTATGGCCTGCCCCAGCCCAAGGGCATGCTGATCTTGGGGGTGCCGGGCTGCGGTAAGTCGCTAATTGCTAAAACGACCTCTCGGCTTTGGGGTCTGCCTT
Organism: Nodosilinea sp. FACHB-141; assembly: GCF_014696135.1. Lineage (NCBI taxonomy): Bacteria > Bacillati > Cyanobacteriota > Cyanophyceae > Nodosilineales > Nodosilineaceae > Nodosilinea > Nodosilinea sp. FACHB-141. Next base: position 853,509 of record NZ_JACJPP010000007.1, read on the forward strand.
TGCTGCGCCTCGACTTGGGTCGAGTGTACGACGGCTCTACGGTTGGCCGCTCTGAGGCTAACCTACGCAACGCTCTACGCACCGCCGAATCGATTTCTCCTGCCATTTTATTTATTGATGAAATCGATAAAGCCTTTGGTGGAGCCGGCGGCTCATCTGACTCTGACGGGGGAACCTCAAGCCGAATCTTTGGCACCTTCCTCACCTGGATGCAGGAGAAAACCTCGCCGGTGTTTGTAATGGCCACAGCTAACCGGGTCGAAAAGCTGCCCGGTGAGTTTCTACGCAAGGGTCGGTTCGACGAGATCTTCTTTGTTGACCTGCCCAATGCCGAAGAGCGCAAAGATATTTTTCAAATCCATCTGCAAAAGCGCCGTCGCGACATTGAGCGCTTTGACCTCGACCAGTTGACCAAGGTCTGCGATGGATTTTCCGGAGCTGAAATCGAGCAGGGGCTGATTTCGGCCATGTATGAAGCGTTTGCCCAAGGACGTGAATTCACTCAACTCGACATTATTGCGGCTATTCGCGCCACGATGCCGCTGTCGAAGACTATGAGTGAGCAGGTCACCGCCCTGCGGGACTGGGCCCGCCAGCGGGCCCGTCCGGCGGCAGCCTCCGTCGCTGAGTATCAGCGGATGGAGTTTTAAAGGCTTTCCTCCCGGCGGTATCCGGGGGAAGGGCTAGCGTTTGCTAGCAGTTAGTATCCAGATAGCCCGTGGCTAACTGGTTTCGTCTCTCTCAAACCTCGTTGTCTCTCTCAATTTCCCTACAGGAGGAAACACCATGTCTCACTTCAGCACCCTTCGCACCAAAGTGACCGATGCTGAGATTCTCAAGCAGTCACTATCTGACTTGGGTATTGCCACTAAGACCGAAGCTGATGTTCGCGGTTACAACGGCCAGCGTGTGCGCGCCGACCTTGTCGCCGTTCTGGATGGTGAGTACGATCTGGGTTGGTCTCGTAATGCCGATGGCTCCTTCGATCTGATCGCTGACCTCTGGGGTGTTGCCAAAAAGCACAACCAGACTGAGTTGATCAACTCCATCAACCAAAAGTACGCAGTCAACAAGACCCTGGCTGAGGTTAAGCGTCCTGGTCTGCAGAACGCCAACGTCAAGCTGGTGCTTCAGTAAGTCTGCATCGCGTTCCTGAAGTGGGCTGGTTAGCTTGTGCTGACCAGCCCATTTTTTGTATCTATGGTCGGTAGTGTTCTGCTACCGGGCCAGATTACACTAACGGAGTGATCAGATCTTCCGACTGGGCGATCGCCCCTGATCTATCTCTAACCTCCCCAGCATCGGGGTTCTGTGGTCTAGCCTGGTATGCCGCCCATCCGCCCCGCCGATTTGTCGGCCCTGCATCAGCTATTGATTGCCTGTGGCGACTATGCCAGCCAGCAGCCCAAACATTCGTTCCAGGTGTTTGAAAAAGGTGTGGACGACTATGTCACTACGGTCGATCAGCTGCTAGATCAAAAGCTGCTGGCGGGTATGCAGGCGATCTTTCCGGAAGACGGCATTATTACTGAAGAAAACCGAGCCACGGTGCAGCAGTTTCGGCAGGGCGAGGGCCAGGGGCTTTCTTCTAACGGCGATCGCCCCCTGTGGTTCGTGGACCCTATCGACGGCACTGACGAGTTTATTCAAGGCGGGGACCATTACGCGGTGATGGTAGGGCAAGTCGTGGCCGGCATGCCCCAAGCAGGCTGGATTTATGCGCCAGTTGCGCGACATCTGGTATGGGGTGGTCCAGGCTGGGGTCTGTTTGAGCAGACGGACGGTGGCGCACCTCAGCCCTTAATGCCCCGAGAGCCTGTTTTTGACCCAACCAATGTTTGGTCTATGGTCATTGGCGATAAGGATGAGCGCCGGTTTGGCGCTGCGATCGCCCGTCGTTTTCCTAACGTTCAGTTTCTCTCTTTGGGCAGCTTTGGACTGAAGGTGCTGGCGGTAATTACTGGCCAAGCGGGCTTATACATCTACCTCAACGGTCGGGTCAAACTGTGGGACACTACTGGCCCCCTGGCTTTGGCCGAGGCGGCGGGGCTAATCTGCTGCGACCTGGCTGGGCAGCCGATTCGCTTTACGGAGCCCGATGTAGCTCCCCAGACCCTGGCTCACCATCAGCCCATTGTGGTGGGCTGGCCCAGCTATGTAGAGGCGCTGCGATCGCCCTTGAGTGACGTTGTCAGTGCGATCGGGCTGCCTAGGTAGTGTCGCTATTTCGGTCAGTTTAAGATTCTGGGTACCATGGACAGGTATAGGCCGATCGTGGTCTTGTCTAGCTAGTCCTGAGCCGTCACCCTTTAACCATGCCTTTTATGCAAGCCGATACGCTGAGCGAACAATATCCTCTGTTGCAAGGGGCGAGCCCCGAAACCGTAGAGTGGCTGCTGTCTGTAGCCACCCGCCATGACTATCCAGCTAACCGAGCTGTAGTCATGGAAGATGCTTGGGGCAATGCCGTTTACTTTATAGAATCCGGCTGGGTTAAGGTTCGCCGCCATGCTGAAGACAGTTCTATTACCTTAGCGGTGCTAGGCAGAGGCGACTTTTTTGGTGAAATGGCCATTCTGGACGAGTCACCTCGCTCCACTGACGTCGTCGCCATGACCGCTGTCAAGCTGATGAGCATTTCAGCACAGCGATTTCTTCAAACCCTGTTTAAAGACTCCCAGTTACACCATCGGCTGTTGCAAATTATGGTGCAGCGGCTGCGTCAGACCAACTTGCGCTTTCAGCTACGTCATCAGCCCCCTGCGGTTAAACTGGCTGCCACCATCACGGCGATCCAGGAGGCCTACGGTGAGCCAGTAGGTGACGGTGTTGACCTGTTCAACATTCCCCGCAAAGACCTTGCCGACTTGGCCGACATCACCCCCGAAGAAGCCAACAAAATTATGGCCAAGCTAGTCGAAAAAGGCTGGATTGTTGAAGACAATGCCCGCTCAGTGCTGCACCTTAAAAATACGCGTCAGCTAGCCCATTTAGCTGGGCGGCTATAGCAAGTCGCCCCTCATCTACCTGAATTTGTAGAGATTGCTAAAGTTAGCTAGCCTCTCTAAATCCCTATGGTAGGTTGTCATCATCAGCTGCCCGACGTAGTTCACTACCCCGGAGATTGCTATGCCTATTCAACCTCCCCTGCCTCCGTCCATCACCCCCAGCCAGATGACTCTGCTGCGCATTGCATCAACCATGGCTTGGAGCGACGGCCACCTAGCCGACGAAGAAGTCGGTGTCATGCTCGATCAGTTCAGTCGCCTGTTTGCCAGCGATGCCAAGCAGCAGGCTGCCCTGCGGGACGAGTTGCGCGACTATTTAATGCAAAACCTGCCTCTCGAAGAGCTGGTTCCCAAGCTAACCCGCCCCGCTGAGCGAGAGCTGGTGCTTAAATTAGGCCGTCAGGTGATTAGTGCTAGCGCCCGTACTCCCGGTGAAGAGCTGATCAACCAACAGGAAGCAGATGCCTACAACCGTTTGGTGTCGCTGCTCAATCTGCCCGATGAGGTCGTACAGCGCATCGAGCAAGACAGCAGTTCCCTAGATACGGACCATGACAGCCTAATTGATCATCTTGCTGCCGAGCTGAAGAGCTTTGTTCAGGGGTCCTAGGGCTATCTAAATTAAGGCGCACTGAGGTCTAGCATCCGCTGGATAGGCTTCAGTGCTTGGCGCTGTAGTTCTGAGTCTAAAACAATCTCGGGCTGGCGATACTTCATTGCTAGGTAAAGCTTTTCCAAGGTGTTGAGACGCATGTGGGGGCATTCGTTGCAGGTGCAGGATGCTACGGGCGGTGCCGGAATAAAGACCTTGCCCCGGGCCTGTTTCTCCATCTGGTGAATGATGCCTGGTTCTGTCACCACTATGAACTCAGACTTAGGGCTTTGCTGAGCGTACTTAAGCAAAGCTGTTGTTGACCCGACAAAATGGGCATGGCGCAGCACCACCGCTTCGCACTCGGGGTGGGCAATCACCTCAGCTTCGGGGTGATTCATCTGAAGCTGTACCAACTTTTTTTCTGAAAACGTTTCGTGCACCATGCAGCTGCCCTGCCACAGCACCATGTCCCGGCCCGTCTGCTGCATCACGTAGCGACCCAGGTTTTGGTCGGGGGCAAAAATAATCTTTTGCTCAGACGGCAGCTGCTGTACAATGCTGACCGCGTTGGAGCTAGTGCAAATAATGTCGCTCATGGCCTTGATGGCGGCCGTGCAGTTGATATATGAAATCACTAGGTGGTCAGGATGCGCGGCTTTAAACGCCGCAAAGGCATCGGGAGGGCAGCTGTCAGCTAAAGAGCAGCCTGCTTTGAGGTCGGGTAGCAAGACTTGCTTATCGGGGTTGAGAATCTTGGCAGTTTCAGCCATGAAGTGCACCCCGGCAAACACGATTACATCAGCACTGGTATCGGCTGCTTGGCGAGATAACCCCAAAGAATCGCCAATGTAGTCAGCTACATCTTGAATATCAGACTCTTGGTAATAGTGCGCTAAAACAACGGCATTCAGCTCTCGTTTAAGAGCATTGATGGCGTCAACCAAATCGTGGGTTGGGGATGCGGCAACGGGCGAAAGAGTTGTGAACACAGGGTTGGCAGGGCAGCATGAAAGGATTTCTGAATTATAGTCCAATTCACCAAAACTCGCCACAGCTGACTTTGGGGCCTATTTCTTTAGGCCGCCTGGGTACTCAACTAACCAGTCGCCCTAAGTGAATCCCAATCGCGATGCAATGGGGATTTAACCATAGTTTTATGGTGCTTGAGGCGTTGCTTTGGCTCTGCTAGCTAATTCAAGCCGCTCTAAACTGTCTCAACTCAAATAGGAAGAGGCTAAGGAGGCGCCAACCCGAGGGCTATGGCCGTTAGACTCGGCGGAAACGCGCTCAACATTGAAGCGATAGCCTACGTTGCGCACTGTTTGAATGATATTAGGCTGCCTCGGGTCAACCTCGATCTTCTTGCGCAGGGAGAGAATGTGGGTGTCGACGGTTCTAGGATTGTCGATCGCATCAGGCCAAGCGCGCCGCAGTAAATCGGTACGGCTCAGGGGAGAGCCGGCCGCTTGAGTCAGCACGTATAGCAGGCTAAATTCCTGGGGGGTCAAATCGATGTAGTCGCCGCGAAAGTTGACGCGCCGCTGCACTAGGTCAATGTTCAAGTCGCCATAAGTGAGAGATGCTGGCGCACTCATCAGCCGTACGCGCCGGGTTAGCGCCTCGACTCGGGCCAAAAATTCCTGCATGCCGAAGGGCTTGGTCATGTAGTCGTCGGCTCCGGCTCTTAGTCCGGTCACGATATCGGTTTCTGTATTGCAGGCCGAGAGAATCATAATCAGGGGTTGCCCCTGGCTGTGCAACCACTTACACAGCTCAACACCGTCCCCGTCGGGAAGTTGCGAGTCTAAAATGACTAAGTCTGGCTGTCGGCTCTGAAAAAGGTCACGAGTGCGGACAACATCTGCCGACTGAAAAACCCTGTAGCCAGCTTGCTGAAGATGCCAGCCCAGGAGCGATCGCAAATGGGGGTTGCCCTCAATAATCTGTACCGATACAGCGCCCACTGGGTTTCGTTATAAACGGCAAATTTTACTTGCTAAACATAGCAAAGGCCCCTAGGGGTTTTTGTAGCTAGGGTTACCCAACCATGACCTAGGGTGTGTGGCGAAATCGAGGGCTAATCGTACAGAACGTTATTAATAGCTGAATGGCCGGTAATTTTTGGCTCAATAATTTGCATAACTTAATTATAGTTTTGCTTTTGCAATGTGAGGGCTTTGGCATGCCTTTAGACAGACTAAAAAAAACGGAAGATTGAAATAAGTCTAAGTTTCTAAAATGGCGTGAAAACCCTAGTTTATAGTCCAAAAAAAGCGGCCTTATGTTGATAAACGCTGTTTTTGGACTAGCTAAGATGGAAGTCAATTGCGTCGTTTGCAGCCATGACCTTAACTCGTGACTATATCCTTGTGCTCGACCCAGAGTGTGATCACCGTGACGACGCTCATTCTTTAGAGACTGACCTGCAGTACCCCGTGTTTGTGGCTAGTTCTGCCGAGCAAGCGGTTACCCGCGTCAACCAGGGAGCACCCTGTCTCGTTATTTTGGTCGGCAATAATTTTCAAGATTGGTCACCACCGTTAGTGAATCACCTGCGACAGCATGGGCAGGCTCCTGATATGACGATCGTGGCTTTAACAGACTCGACCAGCCCGCAATGGAACTACAGCGAAGATACTCCAGGGCTAGATGGATTGCTGGTGCAGCCGCTCAGTATGGACATTTTGCGATCGCTAGTCGAATCTGCCTTTGCCCGCACTATTTGTCAATAAAGCGAGTAGCTATGCCCTTACATTTACCTAGTTTCAGCATTCCCTAGACCAACTGGGTATGCTGAAACTAGGTCAAGAGAGAGCTTCAATGCTGCCAAAGGTTTTGCCCGAAAATCGAGTTCAGGTATTTAAGTTTTGGTTTAATGGCGCCCTGCAGGATGGCACCCATCACTACAATGAACTGTACTATCGGGCCTTAACTGTCGAAGCCGACAAACGTACAAGGCTATATCACCTAGCCTGTAAATTTTCAGAGCAGCGAGCTGGGGCGTTGGTGTCTGTTGCCGAGGACCAGTGCAGCCTGTGGATTAGCTTGCGCAGCCAGAAAATGGCCGCTCAATTGCTTCAGCAGCGAGTGGCAGGCCTACCTCGTCCTCACATCTAAGGGTTCTGACTGTTTTTCCAGGTCTGTTGTAGACCAAGCCAGTACGCCTTGATCAATTACCCCTTTTACGGTGAACGTGTCAGCGTCAAATAGGGTTATGTTGGCCTGGTAGCCCGGAGACAATAGCCCAAGACTGTGGTCAACTCCGATGGCTCGGGCTGGGTACAGGGTCGCCATCCGCAGGGATTCTGCCAGGGGAATGCCCACTCGACGCACGCAGTTTTCTATGGCAGCTATCAGTGTCAGCGCTGCTCCCCCAAGGGTGCCATCGGCGGAGACGCACTTGCCGTCTCGATAAAACACTTCCTGTCCGCCAATGACGAAGGATTCTAGAGTAGTGCCTACGGGGGGTGTAGCGTCGGTAACGAGCACCAGATGGTCTTGTTTGATCCGATGCGCTAGATCTATAGAGCTGTAGTGAACATGGTGTCCATCCACAATGACGCCGGCATAGACATCGGACTGGCTCAGCGCCGCCCCAACCAGCCCAGGACTACGCCCTTGCCATCCAGACATGGCATTAAACAAGTGCGTGACCATGCCAACTCCAGCCTCAAATCCGACCAATGCCTCCTCAAAGCTAGCCTCAGAGTGCCCAGCAGATACCAAAATGCCTGCTTCAGCCAGCTGCCGAATGTATTCTGGGGAGACAACTTCAGGGGCCAACGTGACCAGCTTGACCACCTCTGGCCCAGCCTGGACTATGCGATCGATCATGGCCCTGTCAGCAGATCGAATATGGGCTTGACTGTGAATCCCTCCCCGCTTGGAGTTGAGATAGGGGCCTTCTAAATGGAGCCCCAAGACTTGATACGGCTGCTGTTGACGGTACTGAGCTACTAAGGCCATGGCGTCGTCCATCGCCTGGTCGGTAGTTGTGATTAATGTGGGCAAAAAACTCGTAGTGCCGCTCTGGAGGTTGGTGCGGTGCATGATTTCAAGGGTGTCGGCGGTGATGGCGTCATTGAACATCACGCCGCCGCAGCCATTGAGCTGTAGATCAATAAAGCTGGGGGCCACCGCCCAGCCCTGACCGTCGAGACAAGGTAAGTCTGACGGCAGTTGGGCCTCAGGTACAAGGTCTAAAATACGGCTACCCTTTATCACCAACGCGTAGTTTTGCAGCACCCTCCGGCCGGTGTAGAGAGTACAGTGGTTGAGGGCATAGCGAGGGTAGATGGCTTCTGTGGCGGGCCTAGAACTATTAGCGCTAGGCTCAGTCGTAAACCTAGAGGACATGGCAATGCTTCGCCCCTTTCATGTGGCGTTTCCAGTGTACGACCTGAACAGCACGCGTCACTTTTATGAAACCGTGCTGGGCTGCTCGGTAGGGCGCACGTCATCGACCTGGATTGACTTTAATCTGTTTGGCCACCAGATCACGGCTCATCAAGCTGACCCCCAATCCATCGTGTCTACTAATGCGGTGGATGGTCACAACGTGCCGGTTAGCCACTGGGGCGTTATTCTCACCCCGGCTGAATGGCACGCCTTGGCCGATCGCCTGCGCCAAGCCCAGGTAGAGTTTTTAATCGAGCCCTACCAACGGTTTGCGGGCGAGGTTGGGGAGCAGTTTACGCTGTTTATCACTGACCCCAGCGGTAACGCCCTAGAATTCAAGGCTTTTGCCCAAGACGAAAGCATTTTTGCCCCAGCTGAGGTGTCGTAAAGTGGGAAATATTACAGCTGATGAATTCTAGGCCTAGCGCTTCCAAGGCCGCCCTCGATAAATACCCTCGATTTTCTTGTCGGACAGCGGTGGCGGATTCTCGGGCTGACTGGCACTATATCGAATGCCTCGATAAATCAGCTCCTTGCTCTCAGATTCTAGGGCTGAGGAACTGTCTGTGATGCTTACTTCTGCCTGCTTTGGCTGAGGCGAAGTCGCAGTTTTCTGGGCACTCACATCGGTAGGCACTACGACACTGCCCACCTCGGCAACTGATTCAATGGCCAAAATTTGCCGCTGCAATCCATAGAGGGCGGCTAAGAGACCAAACAGCAGTAGCTGCCAAGGAGCCTCCACTAATCCCACGACAATTAGCGCGATCGCCGAGACAATGCCGACAGCGGTTGCTAGTAGCGTAATGAAGGTCATAGATTCCCCTCTGCAAAAGGTTGAACCCGTTGGGTGATCCTTACAGTACTGGAAGTGATAGAGCTTGTCACCTGACCTAGAGTCAGGTCTATACCGTAAAAAACAAAGCCTTGCAGTAAAAACTGCAAGGCTCTAGCGCTATTAAAGCTATACCCCCAGGGGAATTCGAATCCCCGTCGCCTCCGTGAAAGGGAGGTGTCCTAGGCCTCTAGACGATGGGGGCCTATTTTTCAACACTCCCCAGTATAGATAACAGGTGTGCCCTTGTCAAACTGGTTTGTGTTGTTGTGGCCAACGGTGGTGACCAGCTGAATATTACTATAACTGCCTGTGGCCACTTTTAATCACGTAGTTAATGGTTTTTTTGTTGGCTGGCAGGCTTGCAGCTGTACATGGCGCGATCGGCGTTAGCCCAGGCCCATCGCAGCCCTTGGCTAGGGTGGCGGCCCGCAATTCCCACCGTGGCATGAAGCTGGCTTTTGCCTAAGGCTTTTTCGAGTTGGTGTTTAATCAGTTCTCCCTCAACTAAAGGACACTCCACACAGAGCATGGCAAACTCATCGCCACCAGTGCGGGCGACGGTGTCCTGTTTGCGGGTGACTTGCTTAAGCAGCTCCCCAGTGCGCTGTAAAATCTGGTCTCCAGCGGCGTGGCCTTGGCTGTCGTTAATTGCCTGGAGACCGTCGATGTCAACGACGATGATGCTGGCGGGGTAGCCATAGATGGCACAGCGTTCTTCTTCGCTGTCTAAAAGCTGGTCCCAACCGCGACGGTTGTAGAGCCCGGTGAGCCCATCGGTCAAGGCTTCTGTTTGCAAATGCTCGGCTAGTCGTGCTTGCTCTGCGGATTTTATATCGGCGTGAAGAATGCGGCTGAGTAGCTGGGCCAAAAGCTCGATTAAGGGCAGCTCCTGCTGAATAGCTTGGGGCTGAGGCAAAGGGTCGATGGCGCAGAGGGTGCCAAATAGGGTGCCATCCTCTTTTAGCAGGGGTACGCCCACGTAGGCCCCAATTTTGACTTGTTGCCCAATGGGGGCTTCGGCGTAGGCCACTACCGCTTCAGAAGCGGGGGCAATGCGAGGGCCTTCTCCTTTGATCATGCGAGAGCAGAAGGAGTCAGACCAGCGAAAAACGTCTCCGGCTTTGACACCATAGCCTGTGTCGTCGGCTTGTAAGACAATCCAGTCTTCACCCTCAGTGCGCGTTACCATCCACAGGTCAAATCCAAGCCGATCGTGAAGATGGTTTAAAACGGCTAGGGCTGCGGTATTAAAGTCGAGCAGTTGACTAGCATCAATACTAGGTATAAATGTCATCAATGGCGCTTTTAAAGTGGATTCTCAAAGCTCTATTCTCTATCAAAATATTGCCCATTGTTCAGGTAAGTTATCAAGAACAGAATCTTTTAGGCGGGCTTGCCTAAGCGTTGAAATAATTAGTAGTTGAAGCTACAGCTTTGAGTGGTTTTTGTTTTGAAATGCCTACTCAAGAAGAATTGTGATTATCTATCAGCGCTAATTTGGGCTTAGGCAAAGGTGTAAAAGCGGTAGTCGAAGATGGGGCGATCGCCAGCATAGTTTGCTGCTTAGCGGTAAAGCTAATGACTTAAGTTAAAGATAGATATGCCAAATTGAAGAAATATTTCTCCTATAGTGTATATCTTGGTAATGGTGTAATGATTTGTTGCGATCGCCTAGATTTTAGAGCTGTTGCGCCTTGGCCAAATCTTCCTAATCTAGCCGAGGCGGGGTGCAGAACTGTGTTGTAACGGCAATACAAAAGCAGGCCCAAAAACTGAGCCTGCTGCTTTCAAGATTTACTTAACCAACCAATTAGCGGTTAGCTAATTGCTAACACTAAGTTGCTACTGACTTTCAGACAGATACGGCAACCTTCACAACGATGTCGTTAAAGTCATTGTCGCCACCGCCAAATAGATCCTCAAACCCGATCGCGCCATCGATAACGCGGATGTGCTCAACCCCATCGGCGTTGGCGCTGCCAAAGGCGAAGTACACCTCGTCAGAGTTGAATCTGTCCAAATTGCCGTTGGCGATCAGGAAGGGAGCGTAGAGGCTACCCCCCGCTACCGTAGACTCAAAGACCGACGTGGTTAGGTTAGCAGTGGTTAGGGCCACAGCCTCGGCGCGGTTGACCAGCGCCGCCTCGGTATACCCCGATTGACCGGGTGTCACGTCAGCACCACCATCACCGTTGAGGTCAATGCCGCCGTTGAGATCGGCAATCTGGTAGAAGCCCACAAAGTTGTCGAAAGCTGCCTCCCGGTTGACGGAGAAGGTAGTGGCTACATCCCCAGTAATGTCGCGCAGGTCAAGCAAAAAATCAGATACCTCCTCGCCAGGGACATCGGGTGCCAAGGCTTCGAGGGCACTGGCGTCAAACACCGTGGTGCTGCCGCTGACCTCGTTGGCCACAATCACCAGAGGGCTACCGTTGGGACTCTCGGCAGCGGGGATAAACACCAGTCCCTCAGCGCCTAGATCGCCAGCAGTGCCGGCTTCGGCATCGCCTGCAAAATCGCGATTGTTGACGAAATCAACGAAGAACGCTTCAGCAGGGTTGGTGATGTCGTAGGTCATGACGCCGCCAAGCCGCTCTAGGCCGATGAAGGCATAGGTGCGTCCATTGACCTCGCCAATAGTGACACCTTCGGGCTCAGGCCCTTTGTTGTCGCTGCGGCTGTCAAAGGAGTCGTTCTCAGCATTATCAGAGTTGAAATCGTCCGGAAAACGTGCGGCAATCAGCGTTTCAAACTCCGCGCCGCTGTCATAGACCAGGTTGCCCTGGGTATTCCAGATGGAGAAGGATCGGCCCCCAAAGGCGTAGAGTTCGTCGTAGTCGCCGTCGCCGTCGGTGTCACCCAGGGTGGTCGTCACGGTGAGGCGACCCAAAACCTCATCAGCCTGAAGTTCAGCGGCGTTGGGAAATGCTACCGGATCTAGGGCTAAATCCTTCACCCGCGCTTCTTCGGCCAAGGTGTCGTACTCACGGGCATCCCCCTCATTGGCGGTGACGATGTAGGTTTCGCCACCAGCTTCATAGAGGGAAATGGCATCGGGTAGATACAGGCCAAACACAGGGAGGTTCTGAATGTTGATGGCATCGTCGCGATCGCTGGCATCGAGACCGTTACCTCGCAGGGTGAGCAGCCCCAGAGTTGGCGTTTCCGCGTTGGGATCGGGGGTAAATGTGCCTGTGGCAGGGTCGATAGTAATACCTGCAACGGTAAAGTCGTTGTCATTGACAACAGCTAGGGTGTTGCTGTCGACAATGGTCAACCCCTCCACCTTCTCCACTGTGTTGTAACCCGCTGCCGCTAGGTCGACGTGCAGGGTTTTGTTGATGGGTTTAATCCCTGCTGCAGCTAGTTCTGCCGCAGTCATTTGATCTGCAGTCTTGCCGTCAATCGAGTCATCCAGCCCGGTAATATCGGTGGCATCACCCAGGCTAAAGCGATAGATCTTTTTCTGAATATCGCTCAAGGGGTCGCTGTCGATCGCATCATCATCCCGCTCTAGCACCAGAAATTCTCCATTGCCGATCGCCACAGCATCGCCGATTTTATCGGCCCGGCTATCCGTCTCACTCACCGCTGGCCCGTTGTCCATCTGGTAGAGAAACTGGCGCGTGGTTTGGGTGGTGGGGTCGAACTCCACAATTCGAATATTGGTCGAGCCGTTGAGTACGCCATTGCTCAGGGTGTCCGGGTTACGGATTGGACTTTGCATAAAGGCGTACACCTTACCGTCCTGGAAGGCAACCCCTTCAAACCCTCGGTTCTGGCGGCGTTGCGCCAAAACTGCGGGTAGTGCCTCGGTGCCAAAGGTACCTGCGGGTTCTCCGGCGGCAGCCGCTGTTCCTTCAGGCACGAAGCGATCGATCAAGACCCCGCTGCTGTCAAAGTGGTAGATCGCTGGACGGTATTCATCCACCATCCAGAAGGTGCCATCCGGGGCCGTAACAATGCCCTCCAGGTCTGCCCCTAGGGCATCGCGCTCCAGAACGTTGCCTTGGAGATCAACCGGCACTTCGTCGTTGTATGGCTGGCTGGCATTGTTGCTAATGGCGGTGTTGGGCAAACCAGTGAGCAAATCGCCCGGTGCCGCTTGCAGCTGAATGCGCTCGGTGAGGGCAAGGGTGCCGGTGCTGCGATCGAGCTCAAACCGGATGATTTCCGGTGCAAAGTCGGGCAGCAGAAAAGGACGGTTGATGCCGGTCGGTTCGCCGTTGGGGCCGCGGTCGGTATGGGTAATGAACTTGAGATTGCCGTTGTCAGCGTAGCCCTCAAAGGTGAGGCCAGAGAAGCCCCCTAGCGGAATCTCTTGGCCAGCAGCCGTGGTGCCTAAAACCGGCAGATCGGTGAACTCGTAGGTCTCTAATTTGGTCACTGTGGGCTGGTTATGGTTCTTCACACCCAGCGGCAGAATATCGGTGATAGTGCCCGATGCAGTGTCGACTACCGCCAAGGCATTGTTCTCCTGCAGCGCCACGTAGGCTGTGCTAGAGTCGCCAGTCACCGCAATGTACTCAGGCTCAACATCCTGGGCAACGGTGGCGTTGGGGCCAAAAATCCGCACGCCGTCGGCCACCAGGGCGTCACGCTGAGCGTTGAAGACGGTGAAGTCGGCGGTGGTGACATTGGCCTGCGTGAGGTTATCGACACCTCCAGACAGGTCGATGATGCTGATCGAACCCTCGGGGTCAATGGTGTAATCAGCGTTTGGTTCCCCTTCATTGGCTACCAGCACCCTAGTGCCATCGGGGGTAAAAGTCAGCATGTCGGGCAAAGCACCCACGGTAACGGCGTTCAAGAAATTGCCGTCGATGTCAAAGAACACCACGCTGCCGGGGTCGGTTTTTTCAGCGCTTTCAATGGCTACGGCTACGATACCGTTGCTAATTGCCACGCTGTTGGCCCCACCCCCGTAGGCCGAGGGGTCAATGTCAAACAGCTTGGTGGGGTTGGTAGGATCGCTAATATCCAAAACCTCCACGGATGGAACCTGGGCATTAACTACAAACAGCCGTTGGGAGTCCGGATCGTGGACCACGATTTCAGCGGCGCTGGCGTCAAACACTCCAGTCTTGTAGGTGCCCAAGGGTACCAGCAGCGATGCGGGATCGACGCCGGGTTCAGTGGGTTCAGTAGGATCCGTTGGATCGACAGGGCCAGCATCGTCAACCACGCCATCGCTGCGGAATGCCAGGTTTTGAATACGGCTGTCTAGCTCGCGGCCTGTCTCAGCGGCGGCAAAAGGCGTTTCTGCACCAAAATTGTCGAACAGATACTCCGCTAGAGCATCCTGCTCGCTGAAATCGGGGGCGAAGGTAGCGTTGCCTGTGGCCGTGGCCGTCTCATTCACTAGGTCAACCCGGCTGGTGGTGTCGCCCGTGGGGAAAGGATAGCCATCGCCTCCGTCAGCCAAGAAGCTGAGGGTTACCATGCGAAAGGTGCGGCTAGGGTCGCCCACAATCTCGCCGTTTTGCACCACTACATCAATGTCGGTGCCGTCTTCAGCCTCGATCGCCAAAGATTGAACGCGGTTACCGGGCTCAGCCGTAACATCAAAGCTAAAAGAAAACCCGCCAATTTGGGGGAACTGACCGGGAGACGCGCTGTCATTCAGGCTGCTGGCCGAAACGCCGTGTTCAACTAGCGCCAGCAGTTCCTCTGCGGTGACTGTGATCAGCGAGAGCGCGTTGTTAAACGACAGGGCATTGGCCACGTCGTTTTGAGAAATACCGCCGGCGGGTTTTACTCCAGGGATTTCTTCATTGGGCAACAGCTCAGCGTTGCCCGTACCGCCTGCGGGCACCAGCGTTTGGCCAATGTTGTTGCGGATGCCGCCGCCGTTTTTGAGCGAAATGACTGCCGCCGGGTCAACTTCCTTAGCGATCGCCAGGTTGGCATCGGCGGTGAGATTGCCGAGATTGGTTTCCTGGGTACGTACCGCACCCCGGTTGCCGTTGAGAAATACTTCGCTAACGCCAAACACGTTGCTTTCGGTGGCAATAATTGTCTCGCGCAGGGCAGCGGTGATAGCCGCGATCGCCGGATCCGCCAGTCCTTCACCGCCTACGGCGGCAACGCCTGCCTCGTCGGTGGCGTAGGCTCCGCTGACAGTTGGGTCGTAGCTCTCGGGCAGAAGCACGCCGTTTTCGTCGAAGTCCATCACCAGGCGACCGACATACTTGTAGTTGCCGTCGGTGTTGACTACGGCGATAGGGTTGCCGTCGGCACCGGTTTGAATAATAGGGTAAGCACCTTGGCTGGTATCGTTGGCGCGGGGGCGATCGTTCTCGTCAAAGAGACGAGTGTTGGAGCCACCGGCAACGATGATATCGACATTCGATAGCCGCTGGGCCAGCTCTTGCTCGATGGCAATCTGCTGCATGTGGGCCAGCAGCACAACTTTGTCAATGTCGGAGTTGGCGGCTAGCAGGGCATCGACATCGGCCTGAATTTCGGCAGCCAGGGCGTCGAGCTGTTTGGGTGTGGGGCTGCTATCAAAGGGCTGGGGCAGCACTGTGACAGTACCAGGGTTAGAGATGCGCACATTGACGTTGCTGATGGTGGGAGTTGTGGCCCCCACCACGCCGATACGCTCGCCATTGACCTCAATTACTGTGGAGGCGGCGATGCCGTTAGGTTGGGGAGCGGCGGCATCGGGCACGACTAGATCGGCCAGGTTGGCGTCGGTGCTGAAGTCGAGATTGCCGCTTAGGTAAGGAAACGCTGTTCCAGCAAATGATTCGTCGATTTCTGTAGTTGGATCGTCTTCGCTACCACCAATCAGATCGGCCACCAGAGCAGTACCTTGGTCAAACTCGTGGTTGCCAAAAGCGATCGCCTGAAACCCCAGGGCGTTTTGAATTAAGATATCGCCACGCCCGGCACCGCCAAACGCGTCAGTACTGGCATTGAAAAATACGCCAGGAATGTACGCATCCCCGGACGACAGAATCAGCGTATTGGCAAAGCCTGCTACGCCATCACCATCAATATCTTGATTTTTTAGAGCATTTAATACGGCTGAGAACCGAGGAGCATCGTCAAGGGCGGTAATATTGCCCTCTTGATCAGCGGCGTGGAAAAGTTGGAGCGTGAAGTCAGCCATGGATAACACTTGGGGGGCACATCGGGTAGCCAATGCTACGAAGTTATCTTCGGCCATTACTCACGGCAGCACTTAATGGCAAGGCTAAGTGGCTAGTAAGCTTTGATTAAAAATTGCTTAACAGACGAGCCTTTCAAGCGTCCTCAGCTGAGTTTTTGATGTTGCTGAATTGAAGTATGCGTATGAAGGGATAAATGGCCGTTTGCCCTTAGGAGAGAGGTTGCAGTTTTGATTCGTACCTATATTCAGCGACCCGAATTTTCATAAGGAAGCAAACTGCGGAGATAAAAAGTTAATGACCGGGGCCTAGAGCTAAGGACAGGCATCGGGCCACGCTTTAGAATGACTTCACCGGGATACCCGACACGCTAATGCCCTAGCGGCACCAAACAATCTAGAGAAATTTCCTATGACAACGGATCTAAAAACAATTTTGGTTACGGGAGGCGCTGGCTACATTGGCAGCCATACCGTCATGGCACTTCAGCAGGCTGGCTACAGAGTGCTGATTCTAGACAACCTGGTCTATGGCCATCGGGACCTAGTAGAGACGGCTCTGAAGGCTGAGCTAATTGTCGGCAGTACCCTAGACAAGGCGCTGCTCAAGGATGTCTTTAACCGTTACGACATCAGTGCAGTTATGCATTTCTCAGCCTACGCCTACGTTGGAGAGTCGGTAAGCGATCCCAGCAAATATTACGAAAACAACGTGGTGGGTACTCTATCGCTGCTCGATGCCATGGTTGAGGCGGGCGTCAAGACATTTGTGTTCTCGTCTACCTGTGCTACCTACGGTGTACCTCAGGAGATGCCGATCACCGAGACTCATCCCCAAAACCCCATCAATCCCTATGGCATGACTAAGCTGATGGTGGAGCGGATTCTGAGCGACTACGATAAGGCCTACGATTTCAAGTCAGTACGGTTTCGCTATTTCAACGCTGCTGGTGCCCATCCCAACGGCCTGCTGGGCGAAGACCACAACCCTGAAACTCACCTCATTCCCCTGGTGCTGCAAACGGCTTTGGGCAAGCGGGAGTCGATCAGCGTTTTTGGTACCGATTACCCCACCCCCGATGGCACTTGTGTGCGCGACTATATCCACGTCTGCGACCTGGCCGATGCTCACATTCTGGGATTGGAGTACTTGTTGGAGGGCGGTGAAAGCGCCGTCTTTAACCTCGGTAACGGCAGCGGTTTCTCGGTGCGAGAGGTGATCGACGCGGCAGCGCGTATCACCGGCAAACCCATCCCGGTGGTCGAGGTGGAACGTCGCCCTGGCGATCCACCGGCGCTGGTCGGCAGCAGCGATCGCGCCCGCAGCATTCTAGGCTGGAACCCCCAGTACGTTGACATTGACACTATTTTGACCCACGCCTGGGCCTGGCACCAAAAACGCCACGGTTAAGGATTTCTGCCTCGGTGGCTGCGCGAAGGTATTCCTGCAGTATTGCCAGAGGCGAAAGCTATCAGATGTACAAGAAAGGCCCCTCACAATTGTGAGGGGCCTAGAGTCGTGAATGTAGGTTTTATTGACTTAGTTGAGAGAGTTAGCCCCAGCAACTACTTCCAGAATTTCCTGGGTAATGGCGGCCTGACGGGCCTTGTTATAGGTCAGGTTCAGAGTCTTAGCCAGCTCCTTGGCGTTGTCGCTGGCGTTGTTCATAGCGGTCATACGGGCCGCTAGTTCGCTAGCAGCGGACTCCTGCAGCGCTCGCAGAATTTGGTTATTCAAGTACAGCGGCAACAGTGCGTCCAAAATTTGCACCGGATCTTGTTCGAAGATCATGTCCTGGGGAAACTCTGCTGGAGCTGGCCCTGCCATCCTCTCCCGCTCTACCTTAAAGACACCGCCTTTTGTGGTGAGCCGGAAGATTTCGTCGTCAGGTACCTCTAGCCCTTGGGGGTCAAGGGGCAGCAGGGTTTGAATCACCGGGCGAGAGCTGACCAGCGACACAAAACGGGTGTAAACTAGCTCTACCCGATCGACTTCGTCGGACAGAAATAGCGACAGCAGCTCGTCAGCAATGGTCGAGGCTTCGGACGCGATGGGAATTTGCTCTAGGCCAGTGAAGCTAGCTTCGATAGGCTGGTCGCGGCGCTTAAAGTACTGGCTGGCCTTGCGGCCCACCAAAATAAAGCGGTAGTTTAAGCCTTCGGCAGCCAGTTCCTGGGCTCGAATCTCAGCCTTGCGAATGACGTTGGTGTTGTAGCCGCCGCAAAGGCCGCGATCGCCGGAGATCACCAGCAGTGCCACTGTCTTCACCTCACGCTGCTTTAGCAGCGGCAGGTCGGTCTCTTCGAATCTGAGGCGGCTTTGCAGACCGTAGAGCACCTGAGCTAAGCGATCGGCGAAGGGGCGGGTAGCAATCACCTGCTCCTGGGCACGGCGTACCTTAGCCGCCGCCACCAGGCGCATAGCTTCGGTAATCTTACGGGTATTTTTTACAGACTTAATGCGGTCTCGAATCGCTTTTAAGTTAGGCATAGTGGATCCCTAAGGGGTCGTCGAGAGCCGGGGCGTTGGCTCATGCAACACCCCGGCTAGAACAGGAGGTTAGACTGCCGCCAAAAAGGCTTGTTTAGTTTCAGCGATCGCTTCTTTGAGCAGGGTCTCGCTCTCGTCGCCAAGTTTCTTCTCGCTGCGAATCAGCTCCGCAAACCTGGGCTTGTTGTTGCGGATATAGTCACGCAGAGACTTCGAGAAGGCCACCACCTGCTCCACAGGCACCTCATCCATAAAGCCGTTAATACCGGCATAGATGATCGCCACTTGCTCTTCCACCGGTAGGGGCGAGTACTGGGGCTGCTTCAGCAGTTCCCGCAGGCGCTGACCGCGCGCTAGCTGCTTCTGGGTAGCAGCATCCAGGTCAGAAGCAAATTGGGAGAAAGCTTGAAGTTCGTCGAACTGAGCTAGCTCCAGCTTCACCTTACCGGCCACCTGCTTCATGGCCTTGATCTGGGCCGCAGACCCCACCCGAGACACCGAAATACCAGCGTTGATTGCAGGGCGCAGACCTGAGTTAAACAGGTCAGAGGACAGGAAGATCTGGCCGTCGGTAATCGAAATTACGTTGGTGGGAATGTAAGCCGATACGTCACCCGCTTGGGTTTCAATCACGGGCAGGGCGGTCATGCTGCCCTCGCCCAGCTCGGGGCTGAGCTTAGCGGCCCGCTCTAGCAGGCGAGAGTGCAGGTAGAACACGTCGCCAGGGTAGGCTTCACGACCGGGCGGACGGCGCAGCAGCAGCGACATCTGGCGGTAGGCTTGAGCCTGCTTGGTCAGGTCATCGTAGATGATCAGAGTAGCTTTGCCCTTGTACATGAAGTACTCGGCTAGGCTGGCGCCAGTGTAGGGAGCCAGATACTGAAGCGGTGCCGGATCGTTGGCGCTGGCGGTGACCACAATGGTGTAGTCAAGGGCACCGCGATCGCGCAGCACGTCAACAATTTGAGCAACAGAAGAGGCCTTCTGACCAATCGCCACATAGACGCACACCACGTCCTCAGACTTTTGGTTGAGGATGGTGTCGATGGCGATCGCGGTTTTGCCGGTCTGACGGTCGCCAATGATCAGCTCGCGCTGCCCCCGTCCGATGGGAATCATGGCGTCGATGGCGGTAATGCCGGTCTGCATTGGCTCGTACACCGACTTCCGGGCAATGATGCCGGGGGCCGGAGACTCAATGAGGCGGGTTTCGGTGGTCTGCACATCGCCTTTGCCGTCAATGGGACGACCCAGAGCATCGACCACGCGGCCTAGCATGGCCTCACCAACGGGCACCGATGCAATTTTGCCGGTAGCGGTAACGGCGCTACCCTCTCTAATGTTGACGCCGTCGCCCATCAGTACCGCGCCCACGTTGTCTTCTTCTAGGTTGAGGGCGATACCTACGGTGCCGTCTTCAAACTCCAGCAACTCGCCAGACATGGCGTTCTCGAGGCCATAGATGCGAGCGATCCCGTCGCCCACCTGCAGCACTGTACCCACATTGGAGACCTTGACCTCCTGGTTGTACTGCTCGATCTGCTGCTTAATAATGCTGCTAATTTCGTCAGGTCTGATACTAACCATAGGACTTGCTCTGGATAAACCTACATAAACACGAGACGTCAGAGAAACTGCCCAATCAGGGGGCAGGTTGCCGCTAGGCGGATGTCGCTAGCTGCATGCCAATGCGGCGTAGCTGGCCCCGCAGGCTAGCGTCAATCACCTGAGAGCCAACCTTAATGATCAATCCACCAATCAAAGATGGATCAACAGTTACGGATAGCTCGACACTGTTGGCACCGGTCATGGCCTTCACGCGATCGCGAATAGCATTTTGCTGGTCGTCAGACAGCTCAACTGCCGCTGTAACATCGGCCAAAACCGTGTTGTTTCGCTCCCGCAGCAGGGCTTGGTACTGCTGAAGAATAGGCTTTAAGAACGCTACTCGGCTGCGGTCAACCAGCAGCAGCAAAAAACTCAGCAGAAAACCGCTCACTTTGCCTTCCGAAACCTGGCGTAGTACGCCCTTTTTAGCGTCGGCAGACATCAACGGACTCATTAAAAAGCCGGTTAGCTCTTTGGAGCTGTCCAGCACCTCCAGCAGGTCAGCTACCTCGACACCCACCTGGTCAATAGCGTTGTTGTCGGCGGCAACCGACATCAGCGCCTTGGCATAGGGGGCCGCAATCTCAGAATTCAGCGTAGTGTCGTTCATAGCTATTCTCCTTGGAGCAGGGCAATGCTGGAATCGACCAGTCGCCGCTGCAAGTCGTCATTTAACTGACCGGGTAGAGCGGCTTCACTGCGCTCGATCGCCAGAGCCGCAATTCGCTGCTGTAGTTCTCGCATCACCCGCGCCTCTTGAGAGGTTAGATCTTGGGCGGCGGTGGCCCGCATCCGTTCTACATCGGTTTGAGACTGAGCCAAAATGGCCTCTCGAGTTCGCTCCGCCGAGGTTTGAGCCTCGGTCAAAATTTTCTTGGCTTCTGACTGAGCCTGAGCCAGCTTTTGCTGCTGCTCTGCCAAAGCGGCAGCGGCTTCCTTCTTGCGCTGCTCAGCCTCTGCAATCGCCGTAGTAATAGCCGATTGGCGAGTTGATAGGGTCTTCCCTAGAAACTTGCCGCCAAAGTAATACAGCACGCCAATGATAATGACCAGATTAATTAGGTTAGTTTCTAGGATGTTGAAATCCACACCAAACCCACCTTCTTCCGCCGCTAATAACCAACCAATAGTCATATCCCTACTTTCCGTCAACGACGCGGGCAATTCCAGGGGTTAAATCACCCCGTCATCACCGATAGCTTAGGCCGCTAAAGAACCCAGCAGCTTGTCCAAAATCTGTTGGCTCAGCCCATCTACCTGCTGCTCCAGGGTAGCCATGGCCTGATTCTTCTGCTCATCTAGTTCCCGCTGCACTTGCTCTCGCTGGGCCTGGGCCTCTTGCTGAGCCGTAGCAACGGTTTGAGCCGCAATCTTTTGCGCTTCTTCCTGGGCTTCGGCAATCACCGCTTGGGCCTGGCGGCGGGTTTCGGCCAGTTCTTGCTGATACTGTTTGGCAATTTGCTCGGCTTTGGCCAAACGCTCTGCCGCATCAACTTGGTTGGAACTAATGTAACCGTCGCGCTCGTCTAAGACTTTGCCCAGGGGCTTGTAAAACAATACGTTGAGCGCTACCGCTAGCAGCACAAACTGTACGGCCATCAGCGGCAGAGTAGCATCTAGGTCAAAAAGACCACCGCCTTCCTCAACTGCCTCGGCGGTTTCAACCGCCAGTAACCAAACAAAATTCATCATTGTGGATATGCCCTTTCACTCGGCCCAGGGCCAGCACTACAAGGTGACATCGCGAATTTGAACTTCGACAGGCAGGGAAAAGTATTGACCCTTACCCTGCCCAGCGTTTCGAATCTACGAGAAGGGGTTGGCAAACAGCAGCACCAGAGCTACCACTAGACCGTAGATGGTCAGTGCTTCCATGAATGCCAAGCTCAGCAGCAGGGTGCCGCGAATCTTGCCTTCAGCCTCGGGTTGGCGAGCAATACCTTCTACCGCTTGACCAGCTGCATTACCTTGACCAATACCAGGGCCGATAGCTGCCAGACCAACGGCTAGAGCAGCTGCAATTACGGAAGCGGCAGCGATAATAGGATCCATGTCTTTACCTCGATTTGGAGAATCAACAACTCGTTAAACAGGTCGTAGACAACGCTCGATAGGCGTTTCTTATACTGCGGCCCTAAGACCACGTCGGCTGGCAGCACCTGCCCTACCAGCCAATATCAAACTGAATGCCCTCAAGAGGAAATCACTGAGGGTCATCCATGCTCTTCACCACCATGCCCCTCGATCGCCTCGCCGATGTAAGCCGCTGCTAGGGTTGCAAAGATCAGCGCCTGAATGGCACTGGTAAACAAACCTAAGACCATTACTGGTAGCGGCACGAAGAGAGGCACCAGCAAGACCAGTACAGCAACTACCAGCTCATCAGCAAGGATGTTTCCAAACAGACGGAAACTTAGGGAGAGGGGCTTGGTGAAATCTTCCAAAATGTTGATGGGCAGCAGAATGGGAGTGGGTTCGATGTACTTGGCAAAGTACCCCAGCCCGCGATTGCTAAACCCAGCATAAAAGTAAGCTAAGGACGTCAACAGCGCCAGGGCTACGGTGGTATTGATGTCGTTAGTTGGAGCGGCTAACTCACCCGACGGCAGATGAATTAACTTCCAAGGAATCAGCGCCCCTGACCAGTTGGAGACAAAGATAAACAGGAACAGCGTGCCCACAAAGGGAACCCAGGGCCGGTACTCTTTTTCGCCAATCTGGTTTTTGGCTAGGTCGCGGATAAACTCTAGAGCGTACTCCATGAAGTTCTGGAGGCCAGAAGGTACCCGCTGAATGTTGCGGGTGGCCAAGAATGAAACCAACAGCAGAGCGCCAATCACAAACCAGGAGGTCAAAAAGACCTGGCCGTGGAGTTTAAGGCCGCCGAGCTGCCAGTACAAATGCTGGCCAACCTCTAGCTTTGCCAGGACTAAGGGATGAATCATTAGCATATTGAGCGCCATCTCTTAAATCGACTTCTCCTTAAGACCTGCCAGGAAAAAGCATGCTATGCTTGGGAACCACCGATCTAGGTTAACCAGACGCCTGGGAAGATCCCGATGGTGATTTTGGCAGCACCGCAGTCCAGAGGGTGTAAGCAATTAACGCCCCCTTGTAGGTCAAAAACCCTAGAAAAACGGGTACGACCTGAAGCTGCTGCCACTCAGTAGCCACTAAAACCAAACCAACCACTAGGGCTAGTCGGCCGCTGCCTAGCCTTGAGCTTCCGCGCCCAATGTTGGCCACGCTTTTTGCCAACATCCTCAAGTAAACCACACCGCCGCACGCTCCTATTAAATAATTCAGAGCAATTGGAAGAGAGTAGGCTAGCCAAACGCTAAAAAAGATTACGCCGGTGAATGCCAGCGTGGTCAACAGCAGATTTTGCTGTAGCTGGTAGTACTCTTCCATGGCTGTCGCCGAAGCCGGAGGGAGACTTTGACCTTCGGTTTGACCGGGGTCTACTTCTGCCTCGACCTGCTCGACAGGGTCAGTGTGTTCGGAGGGCAATGGGGCCACGAAAGCGCCTAATCCTTAGCCGTTAAAGGGTTTCGCCTGCTTGGGCAGGCCGCATATGATCATATCACGGCAATAATACTTAATAGACGCTTCTCAAAAGTAAATCCGCTTTCCTCAGCCAATCTTGATCAAGTCTGCTGGGATGGTTTTAGTAAAATGAGCTGCCTCTGCTGCATCTGCCGTACTGCTTCAAGACTTGCCCCGCTTTGGGATAGCAGATCGGCAACGCTGGCCTGAGACTGATCAGCAGCGTGACCATTGTGACTGTCGCAGGCTTGTAGAAACTCAAACTCTGTCTGGTCTAAGGAGATGATCTGGTAGTTGTGGTCAAAGATGCTTTGGCTGGGCCAGCCTTCCATGCAAGGGTTGCGGGTGGGAATAGCGGACAGTAGAGCGGCGTCCTCGTCCCAGCTGAATTGTGAGTAAGGGGGGCGAGCTAGGAACCACTCGAAGTGAGTGATCTCAGGATCCAGCAGCTCTACTAGGCGATACTGATCTTTCTCAGGCAGCTGCTTGGCGCGATCGAGCAGGGCTGGATCTGATGCCAGCAGGCGATCGAGCTGCCAAACTTGAGGGTTGGAAAAACCGACGAATTCTAGACCCGAGGCGTCAATTAGCTCAAATAGGCTATCTAGGGTGTAATCAACCTCCTGCGGGTGGACGTACATGTCGGCAAAGCATTCATCTCGGTGGTTTTCCATGGCCCAGCGATCGCGCTCTCGCTGCTTCAATCGATTTCCCTCGGGCAGGCTGGCGAAGATCTGTCGCCCCACCTGTACGCCGTCGCGGTAGTCGCCGCGCTGGCTGCCTTGGACCAGGGCGATCGCCCGCTGCATCAGCGAGATTTCCCAGCGACCAATGGCGGCGTATACAAATAGATGAATAAAGCCGCCGGGAGCGAGCTTAGTGGCTAAGGCTTGGAGTCCTCGCAATGGATCGGGCATGTGGTGGATGACGCCGACGCAGTTGATCCAGTCGAACTCGCCCCCGATTTGATCGACGTCGTAAATGCTGAGTTGGCGAAACTGAACGTTGGTGGCCCCCGACCGGCTACAGCGCTCGGTGGCAGTGGCGATCGCCCGCTCACTTAGATCAATGCCCAGCACCTCAGTGTCTGGGTTGAGATGGCTAATGTATTCAGTACTCACCCCAGTGCCACACCCTGCATCCAGTACCCGCACCTGATTGGTGTTTGGGGCTGCCCCGGTGCAAAAGCTATGCACGGTTGGCCAGTACCAGCGCCAGTTGTACCCCGGTGGAGCTTCATCCAAAAAAGGTTCTGGCGGAAAAGGATAGGTGTTGTACAGGCTGGCCACTGCATCGCTGACCGCCTGGGTCTTTGTCGGGTCATCCATAGCTAATCTGTCGTTCAATTCACGTGGTTTGGTCAAACGCTAGAAAATCGCTGTCCTGCGATAGGTGCCTAGAAAAAACTCGTCCTAGGGGCTAGGGCTGTATCACCGGCGATCGTTACAGGTGATCAGCAGAGCAAGTCCTTCCCAAAAGAGGCTTTGGGGCTCCAGTTGCCTCAGCTTTATCACGAAACGTTACAAAACTTATCCGCCTTCTCAGGGGTGTAGTGGCCGTCATCTATGATGACCAAAGACATTTAAACGGCTGGATGTTACACAGTTTTTAATAATCTGTGTTGCTGTCCTGAAACGGTTTAATCTGATTCCAGGTTCAGCAAACAGCCCGCCATTCATAGATACCGCATTCAGTGCCCTGCTTGAATGCGTGGCTGGTGAGGTTAACAACGCTTTACCTTCAAGTGGGTTCAGTGATTTTACGCTGGTTCAGGGAGTCCTGAGCGTTGCCTAGTCCTACGCCCTTCAACCCGATTGATAGATTCTTTTTTGATGCCGTCATTGTCCGCATAGGGAGCCTTTGAAAACGCATGAGTGTTAAAGCAAGTGGTGGAAGTGCACCGGCGCGGCCCCAGCTCTACCAAACTCTGCCAGTGGCCACGATTTCCCAGGCCGAGCAGCAAGACCGCTACATGGGCCGGGGAGAGCTAGATGAGCTATCAGGCTTTTTTGGTTCTGGTCTTAAGCGGGTTCAGATTGCCGAAACCTTGACCCGTTACTCCGAATTGATTGTCTCCCAGGCGGCCAACCGCATCTTTACCGGAGGGTCTCCTCTGGCCTACCTGGAGCGAGTCGATAGCGAATCACCTATTGAAAAAACTCGGGCTGGCACTGTTTTAGACGAAACAGAGGCTTCCCGACTGGGCACCTCGACCTTTATCGAGAGCAGCAGTGGTGGGCTGTTCCAAAACCTATTCAATTCCACCCCCACTGGGCCTGTGCCCGCTGGGTTTCGCCCCATTAGCGTGTCTCGCTATGGCCCCAGCAACATGCAGAAGTCTCTGCGTGATATGAGCTGGTTTCTGCGCTACGTGACCTACGCCATTGTGGCGGGCGACCCCAACATCATTGCGGTCAACGTACGCGGCCTCCGCGAAATCATCGAGAACGCCTGCTCTTCGGCGGCAACGATCGTCGCCATTCAAACCATGAAGGCGGGGTCTCTGCGCTACGTGAATAGCGATCCAGAGGCTAAAGACATCGTTACCCAGTACTTTGATGTACTGCTGAGCGAGTTTAAGGCCCCGACCCCGTCAAACAAAGTACGCCAGCGCTCCTCCAGCGACCTGCAAGGTCTGGAGCTGCCTCAGATCTACTTCAACGCGGCTGAGCGTCGGCCCAAGTACGCCATGAAGCCAGGGCTATCGGCGGGTGAGAAGAACGATGTCGTGAAAGCTGCGTACCGTCAGATCTTCGAGCGCGATATCACCCGAGCCTACTCGCTGTCGGTCTCTGATCTGGAGTCGAAGGTGAAGAACGGCGAAATCTCCATGAAGGAGTTTGTGCGCCGCTTGGCCAAGTCGCCCCTATACCGCAAGAATTTCTACGACCCATACATCAATAGCCGTGCCCTAGAACTGGCTTTCCGCCACATTCTCGGCCGTGCGCCTAGCTCCCGCGAGGAAGTGCGCGACTACTTCTCCATCGTGTCTAGCGGTGGTCTGGCAGCTCTGATCGACGCCCTAGTGGACTCTAAAGAGTACTCCGACTACTTTGGGGAAGAGACGGTACCCTACCTGCGCGGTCTGGGCCAAGAAGCCCAGGAGTGCCGCAATTGGGGTCCTCAGTTTGACCTGTTTAACTACAGCGCTCCTTTCCGCAAAAAGCCGCAGTTCATTACGCTGTTTGCAGCTTACGAGCAGCCTCTGCCCGATCAGCACCCCTATGGTTCTGGCAACGACCCGCTGGAAATCCAGTTTGGGGCAATCTTCCCGAAAGAGACCCGCAATGTTAGCGCGACGCCTGCATTCTTCAATAAAGACACCCGCCGCATTCTGATTCACCGTGGCGCGGGCATCAACAACCAGTTGAGCAATCCCGCTGCCCGGCCTGAGAATCCGGGTTCGCTAGGGGCCAAGGTGTTCAAGCTGGATCAAGTTCCTAGAACCGGCAACACCCAAAACAGCGTACGTTACTCCGAAAGCTCGACCCAGACGATCATTAGCGCGGCTTACCGTCAGGTATTTGGCCGTGAGGTCTACTCGGGTCAGCGCTCTAAGGTTGCTGAGATCAAGCTGGAGAACGGCGAAATTTCCATGAAGGAATTCATTCGGGCGATTGCCAAGTCCGAAGCGTTCCGCAAGACCTATTGGTCGTCGCTGTACGTAATGAAGGCAGTGGAGTACATTCACCGTCGCCTGCTGGGTCGCCCCACCTATGGCCGTAAGGAAACCAACGCCTACTTCGACATTTGCGCTAAGAAGGGCTTCTATGCTCTGGTTGACTCGATTATAGACAGCCAGGAATATATCGAAGCTTTTGGAGACGATACCGTACCCTATGAGCGTTACCTAACTCCCAAGGGTCTGGCTCTACGCAGCATGCGGGCCGGTTCTCTGGCCGAGAAAGGCATGGTGCCTGTGGCCGATACCAGCGTTCCCCGCTTTGTGGAACTGGGTACAGTCACCGAGGATCGCGCCATCCCTGAGGTGCAGCGTCGTCTAAACCAGGGTGTTAATCGCCAGCGTCAGCAGACTAAGGTGTTCAAGCTCACCTCTCTGGCTGATAAGCCCAACCTCAAGCTGGTTACCGCTGCTGCCTACCGACAAATCTTTGAGCGAGACATTGCTCCTTATATTGTTAAGAGCGAGTTCACCGCCCTAGAGAGCAAGCTGGGCAACGGCGAGATCAGCATGAAGGAGTTCATTGAGGGGTTAGGCACCTCAACTCTATACATCAAAGAGTTCTACGCGCCCTACCCCAACACCCAAGTGATTGAGTTTGGTACCAAGCACTTCTTGGGTCGTGCCCCGCAGGATCAGGCGGAAATTCGCAAGTACAACCAGGTGCTAGCTAGCGAAGGCATTCGTGGGTTTATTCGCTCGATGCTCAACACCCCTGAATACGCCGAAAGCTTTGGGGAAGATACCGTGCCCTATCGCCGCTATCCCACTCTGCCAGCGGCCAACTTCCCCAATACGGAGAAGCTGTACAACCGGCTCACCAAGCAAAATCGCGACCTTATTGTGCCTAGCTTTGTCAGTTCCAAAAACACTGTCAATGTGGCCGATATGCCTTTGATGGCAGATGCGGTGGCCTCCCAGGCGGCCAATGCTGCGGAACTAGCTGCAACGGTAGGACGCTCCTCCGTAGAGGCTGACGTGGTTTCCGTCGCCCCTGCGGCTCGCCTCTACCGTCTACAAGCTGGGGCTAGCCCTGAGCAGATAGACCAGGTGCTCACTGCCGTTTACCGCCAGGTGATGGTGCTGCCCGAGGGAGAGATCCCAGCTGATTGGCGACTGCCTGAGGCTGAGGCGTTGGTGAAGGGCGATCGCATTACCCTGCGCGAGTTTATTCGCCAGCTAATTCAGTCCCCTGCCTATCAAACCCGGTTTGTCGCTGCCTACCCAGCACCCAAGCTCGTAGCCATTATGGGCCGTCAACTGCTGGGGCGGAACTTAGAGGATGCCGCTGAGTACAGTGCTATTGCAGCCCAACAGGGCGCTATGGCTGTCGCCGAAGCTATGCTCGGCTCGGCTGAGTACCTGCGCTACTTTGGTGAGCAGGGTGTGCCCTACCGTCGCGTCTAGACCGTTATCCAATAGGTGGGGGTGGTCTCAATCTCCCCACCTATTGATCAACAACTTGCTAATTAGCGGTTTTTTGGCAAAGGCATTGTCTCGTCAGTAGTTCTTCTTAACTCTGTTACGAAATATTAAAACCGGGTGATAATTTGCACCCGGTTTATAGTTTTTGAGGATTTAGGGTTTTCCCTGAGCCTCTAAAGTGCTGTTGCCGTCTGGCTTCAAGAAACTGAGGAAAACTGTTACAAAATATTTCGCGGCTTTGAAGAAGGCTTACGCAATACCGGACAATTAATCGGGAAGGCCGCCAGAACTGAGGTTCTTTAATAGAGTTAGCTCTGGCTCCGCACCCTTAAATGCCAGTTTCATACATCTGGTCATATTTTTCGGAGGAATCCATCAATGAGTATTGTCACGAAGTCAATCGTGAATGCCGATGCCGAGGCTCGTTACCTCAGCCCCGGTGAGCTGGATCGCATCAAGGGATTTGTCACCTCTGGTGAGCGTCGTCTGCGGATTGCTCAGGTGCTAACCGAATCCCGCGAGCGCATCGTCAAGGAAGCCGGCAATCAGCTGTTCCAGAAGCGCCCTGACATTGTTTCTCCCGGTGGCAACGCCTACGGTGAAGAGATGACCGCCACCTGCCTGCGCGACATGGACTACTACCTGCGTCTCGTCACCTACGGTGTGGTCGCTGGTGACGTTACCCCCATCGAAGAAATCGGTCTGGTGGGCGTGCGTGAAATGTACAACTCCCTGGGCACCCCTATCCCCGCTGTGGCTGAGTCTGTGCGCTCCATGAAGGCTGTCGCAACTGGGCTGCTATCCAGCGAAGATGCTGCTGAAGCCGCATCCTACTTCGACTATGTTGTCGGCGCTATGCAGTAGTCGCAGCTGCGCTACTCCGTCGATTCGTTGTTGAGATTACGTCAGTTCTAAGGAAGCTTCACCAATGCAAGACGCAATTACCTCTGTTATCAATTCCTCCGACGTGCAGGGCAAGTACCTGGACGGTTCCGCTCTCGACAAGCTCAAGGCTTACTTCCAAACCGGTGAGCTGCGCGTTCGTGCCGCTAGCACCATCAGCGCTAACGCTGCTGAAATCGTGAAAGAAGCCGTGGCCAAGTCCCTGCTGTACTCCGATATCACCCGTCCCGGCGGCAACATGTACACCACCCGTCGCTATGCTGCCTGCATCCGCGACCTGGACTACTACCTGCGCTACGCCACCTACGCCATGCTGGCTGGGGACCCCTCCATCCTGGATGAGCGTGTGCTCAACGGCCTTAAGGAGACCTACAACTCCCTGGGTGTACCCATCGGCGCTACCGTCAACTCCATCCAAGCCATGAAAGAAGTAACCGCTAGCCTAGTGGGTGCTGATGCTGGTAAGGAAATGGGCGTTTACTTCGACTACATCTCCTCTGGCTTGAGCTAGTCCAGGCTCATCCATTGCGCTTTGGCCGTAGGCCAGAGCGAACCTAGGCCAGAGTCAGGGGCGAGTGTTGAGGACACTAGGTTGTGCTGTATTGTCTTCCTGCTGTCCATAGCATTGGCTTTCGACTCTGGCTTTTCAGTGTTCATACCAAGTCCAGCTTGGAAGCTGTGTTTTCCTAACGGTAAAACTTCATTTTTGGACTTGGCTTTGGTTTACATCTGTCCAGTGATTAACAGGAGAGTTTTCGACCATGCGCATGTTTAAAGTCACCGCTTGCGTTCCCAGTCAAACCAGGATTCGCACCCAACGGGAGCTGCAAAATACTTTCTTTACCAAGCTGGTGCCCTACGAGAATTGGTTCAAAGAGCAGCAGCGCATTCAAAAAATGGGCGGCAAAATCGTTAAGGTTGAACTGGCTACTGGTCGGCAGGGTGCCAATACCGGTTTGCTCTAACGCGCCTACTTCAGCAAAGCGTCTGATAAAAATATTTACTGCTTTTTTCATGCTGCGATACGTGCAGGGTCGGCCTAGGGGTCAGCCCTGCCGTTGTGTTTTTGGGGGTACTTTCACGTCTCTAGGACATGCTCTACAGACTCGAAAATATACTCAGAATCTTGAGCGGCTTTCGATCCCCTCAGCTATACTGGGCCCTTGAAAGACTTGGCCCTTAGGCACGTGGGGTAATAGGGTGAACATTGCTCAGTTGGTTCCATGGATTGACCCCACGGTAGGCCAGTGGTCAGCGGAAGCGCGCTGGCTGCGTTGGTTGACCTTTGTCTGGCTAGGCAGCGGTCTACTGATATTGTTTTCGGCTTCCTATGCAGTGTCCGTGACGGAGCATGGCTATGGACTGCACTATGTGATGGTGCAGCTGCTGTGGGTTGCGATTGGTTTGGTAATTTTTAACCGTATTGTTCATACCTCCCTGGATCGGCTTATTCAGGGGTCAGGTATTGTGTTGCTGGTGCTGGTTGGTTTGGTGAGCCTAACGCTGGTGCCCTCCTTGGGTGTAACGGTGAATGGGGCTACTCGCTGGTTGCCTTTAGGCCCGTTCATGATTCAGCCTTCGGAGCTGCTCAAGCCCTGCTTGGTGTTACAGGGGGCGCGACTGTTTGGGCGATGGCCACAGCTCACTTGGCAAACGCGGCTTACCTGGTTGAGCATTTTTGTCGCTATTTTGGGACTGATTTTGTTGCAGCCCAACCTGAGTACAGCGGCTATTTGCGGTTTAACGCTTTGGCTAATTGCTCTAGCGGCGGGGCTACCCTATCTGTATCTGCTGCTAACGGCGGGAGGGGGCCTGCTAACTGCAACGGTAAGTGTTAGCCTCAAGACCTATCAGCGCCAGCGAATAATCTCGTTTTTGGACCCCTGGGCTGATCCAGGTAATCAGGGGTATCAGCTAGTGCAGAGTCTGTTAGCTGTTGGCTCTGGCGGGTTTTGGGGTCAGGGTTTTGGGCTGTCTCAGCAAAAGCTGTACTCCCTACCTATTCAATACACTGACTTTATTTTTTCGGTATTTGCTGAGGAGTTTGGCTTTGTGGGTTGCCTAGTGTTGCTAACGGTTTTGGGTGTTTATGCTTCTTTAGCCCTGTTGGTAGCGCTACGTCTGAAGCAACCCCTGCACCGTCTGGTAGCGGTGGGTGCGATGGTGCTGTTGGTAGGGCAAGCGCTGCTCAACATGGGTGTGGCTACAGGGCTGCTGCCGACGACAGGATTGCCCTTTCCGCTGCTGAGCTACGGCGGTAGCTCGATGGTGGCTAGCTTGGCAACGGCGGCGCTGTTGGTGCGGGCGGCGCGGGAGATTAATCTGGATACGCCGGTACCTTTACGACGACGCTGGTCTAAGGCAGGCTCTCAGGAGCCTCTGCCCCTGTGAGTGTTGGATAGCGGCAGTACGCTTTCTTGACGCAAAAATCTGAGAGCGGGTTGCAGGATTGTTACAATAGTGAGTGCCTTTGCGTCTCATTACCCCGCTGATGTTTGAGAGTCTGCAAATTTATTTATACGAAATCGCCCAGTGGGCCAATCAGCTGGTGAGTGATCAGCTCACTCAGGTGTCTTGGGTGAGCCTATCAGTGGTAGGGCTAGCGGGGCTCTTAACCAGCCTATCTCCCTGTCTGTTATCGATGCTGCCGATCATGGTGGGCTATATGGGCGGCTATGAGGAAGGTGAGCGGGGTGGTGCGATCGCGCGATCGCTCTCCTTCGCCCTGGGTCTCGCCACCACCCTGGCTCTGTTGGGCCTGATTGCTGGGCTCTTTGGCTACGTCTATGGTCAGGTGGCCTGGGGACTACCAATTGTAGTGAGCCTGGTGGCGATCGTGATGGGGCTAAATCTGTTGGGAGTCATTCCCTTAGCTCTGCCCGCTGGCGTTGGCCCCACCTTTGAAAATTTGAACTTACCGCCCTGGCTGCGGGCCTATGCATTGGGTCTCACCTTTGGCATTGTGGCGTCGCCCTGTAGCACCCCAGTGCTGGCTACCCTCCTAGCCTGGATTTCAACTACGAAGGATCCGGTATTGGGCGGTGCCCTGCTGCTGGCCTACGCCGTGGGCTATGTAACGCCGCTAGTGCTGGCGGGCACCTTCACTGCTTCTCTAAAGCGACTGCTGGATTTGCGTCAGTGGTCGAGTTGGGTGACACCGGCAAGTGGGGCTCTGCTACTGGGGTTTGGAGTATTTTCGCTGCTGTCTCGGCTGCTGCCGACCAGTTTGGTGTAATTGTCTGAAAACTATGTCACCCGTCTCTGAGGGATACTATGGCTCCGTCTGAAGCTCCTCAACCGACTTTCTGGGATGGGGTGCGCGACTACTTTAGACAAGATCTGCTGCCGCTGCTGGCAGATCTGCGGTTGGCAATTGTGCTGCTGCTGGCGATCGCCGCCTTTAGCATCAGCGGTACGGTCATTGAGCAGGGCCAGACTCTGGAGTTTTACCAGACCAACTATTCCCAAGATCCGGCTCTGTTTGGGTTCTTGAGTTGGAAGGTAATTCTTACCCTTGGTTTAGATCACGTCTATCGCACCTGGTGGTTTTTGGCGCTGCTGATTGTGTTTGGCGCCAGCCTAACCGCCTGCACGTTTACTCGCCAGTTCCCGGCTCTAGGGGCGGCTCAAAAGTGGAAGTATTATACTCAGCCCCGCCAGTTTCAAAAGCTGGCTCTGAGCGCTGAGCTAGCTGAAACTGACCTCGCCTCCTTGGGAAACAGATTGTCCCAAAAGCGCTATCGGGTGTTTCAGGACGGCAATCAGCTCTACGGACGTAAGGGCATTGTGGGCCGCATTGGCCCCATTGTGGTGCACGCCAGCATGCTGCTGATTTTGGTAGGGGCTATTTTAGGGGCCATGACCGGGTTTTTTGCCCAGGAGATCGTGCCCAGCGGCGAGACCTTTCAAATTCGCAATATTTTTGATGCTGGCCCCTGGGCTGAGGCCCAAATCCCCAAAGACTGGTCGGTGCGGGTGAACCGATTTTGGATTGACTACAGTCCTGAAGGCAATATCGATCAGTTCTATTCCGATTTATCGGTGCTAGACCGGACGGGCAATGAGATCGATCGCAAGACCATCTTTGTCAATCAGCCCCTGCGCCACAAGGGCGTGACCCTCTACCAAGCCGACTGGGGTGTGGCGGCGGTGCAGGTGAAGCTCAATAACAGCCCGGTGCTGCAACTGCCGATGCAGCAGCTCGAGAACGACGGCCCGCGCTTTTGGGGTACTTGGCTACCGACGAAACCCGATATGAGCGAAGGAGTGACTTTGCTGGCCAGCGATCTTCAAGGTTCTGTGCTGATTTACGACAACGCTGGACAGCTGATTTCCACGGTTCGTAAAGGCATGGTGGCAGAGGTCAATGGCGTTAGGCTCTCACTGGTAGATGTGGTGGGCAGCACGGGCCTGCAAATTAAGGCCGATCCAGGCATCCCTCTGGTTTACGGTGGCTTTGGCCTGCTGATGCTGGGGGTGATCATGAGCTACGTGTCGCACTCCCAGGTGTGGGCGCTGGCGCAGGAGGGCACGGTGTACGTGGGTGGCAGGACGAACCGCGCCCAGGTAGCCTTTGAGCGCGAGTTACTTTCCCTGCTAGAAGCTGTCTCTGCCGATTCTAACGAGGCCAAATTAGCTGAGGCTTCAGTTAGCTGATTTGGGTGAGGTCGGGGTAGGCGGCCAGCATTTGGTCATAGCTGAGGCTATCGCTGGCATCCTGGGGCGTCCAGAGCAGTTCGTAGACCAGCAGATAGTCGGGAGTGACGCCGCCGAGCCGTCTCAGAGCTGCCTGGAGATCGCTGGCAGAATGGATTGGCTGAGTGACAAGGGGCTGATCATCGGCGGTGCCCACGATTAGCGTTACCACGATGTAAGCCGCTGAGTCGGCATCAGGCTTAGGCTGGTAGGTTTGGCGGCTGACCTGGCCACCGACATTAACTAAGGTTTCGCGGCTGAATTTGCTGCGCTCGGTAACAGAGAGCTGCTCAAAGACCTGGGAGGCCTGGGCGCGGGAGCGAACGGTTTGGTTGGTAACCTTGGCATGGGACCAGTATTCGGGCGATCGCAGCAGGGCTAGCACCGTCTCTTGCAGCAGCCGATTCAGCCCTGGTTTAGTGCCAATGTCGCTACGGGCGGCGATAGTCTCTAACTCAGTCTGAAGATCGCGGGCCTGGGCGAGCAGCGCCACCTCGAGCTGAGTGATAGTGACGACATCGTTGGTCAGCTCGTTGCCGCTGTCTACAACTTGGATGCCCCGACCAAATCCACTAGCCCCCAACCGCATTAAATTTGTGATCAAGGGCAGAACCGTAAAGCCCAGCACCGCCAGCAAAAACAATAGACTTACATCGCCACCGATTGCAATGCCGCCGCCAGGGTAGCCGCCCACATAGCCACCGGGGTAACCACCCACATAACCGCCGGGCACCGGCACAATCACTGGACCGCCGCTAGGGTAGGAGGGATAGCCACCACCATAGCCTGGGCCGCCATAGCTCGGACCCCCTGCAGGGGGTAGCGCACCACCGCCGCCGGAAAAACCTCCTCCAGGTGAGCCGCCGGAGGGGCTGCCAAAGTCACCACCGCGAGCCCGGCCGCCCGATACTCCCTGAGGCGTAGTGCCGGTAGACAAAAGCCCCTGGGCTTCGGCAAGGCGAGCCGTTTCGCTGCGCCGCTCAACAAAAAATCCTAGGCAGCTCAGGGTTAGCATCAGCACAATCAGGCAATAGACATTGCGGTTGTGGTGGTCGGGCGATCGCGGGGCCTTGGCCATGATCCTTCTCCTGGTTGGACTAGGGGAGGCGGTACTGTACAAAAAGTTTTGGACAAACCAACGCGAAAATTTGCCCTATGGGCGAATCTAGCGTTCAAAGACCAGGATTTTATCACTGCCTTCCAGGGGCCCGCGCCCTCCGGTTTATCTATGTACCTAGGCAGAGTGAGGGCTTTAGCCTGTGGGTTGGTGGCTCTGTTGCTGTAGAGCGGCCGTGCCTAACCGAGCATCATTCACCGTGGCCTCAAGGCTGGCTACCTAAATAGTTAAGAATCCCTTGGGCAATGGACTGCCCCATCTGCGCCTGCCAGCGCGGATCGTTGAGTTTGGGGGCATCAAGGGCACCGGTCACAAAACCAATTTCAATTAGGGCCGCGGGCATAGCGGTGCGGCGTAGCACTAGAAACCGCGCCTGGCGGACGCCGCGATCGTTCATGGCCATGGTGCTCAGCACCTGGCGCTGGAGAGCGGCTGCCAGCACTTGCCCTGTATCGGAGTAGTAGTAGGTTTCGAGCCCATTCACCTCTGGGCGCTGCATATTCACCGCGTTGGCGTGGATGCTGACAAACACCGTGGCCCGAGCCGCTGTCGCCATATCGGCCCGGGGCTGCAAATCGACGGTTTGATCACTCTGGCGAGTCATCTGCACGGCAATACCCTGGGCCTGCAGCATGGCTGCTGTGTGCTGGGCCACCGCTAGCACCACCCCTTTTTCTTGCAGGCCGCCAATGCCCACTGCCCCAGGGTCAACGCCGCCGTGGCCTGGGTCGAGCACGACCAACACCTGACCTCGAGCGGCGGGGTTGGGAGTAGGCGTTGGAGCAACGACCGGCGCGGGAACCGCCGCTGCGGGTGGGCGGGATTGTGCGATCGGCGGCGGTGTCGTCACCGGGTTCAGCACGGGCAGCACGACCGTGGTGGGCGGGGCCGCAATTTGATTGGGGGCAACGCCGATGGGGGTCACCCAAATGCCACCGTTGGCTACGGGCGTGATTTGCCAATCGGGGCTAAAGCCATCGAGGGTGAGGGTGAGGCGAATGGCGGGTGGGGCGGTGGCAAACTGACTGATGCTCCAGCGATGAATGCCGTAGCGCCCCTGGGGCAGTGCCTCGGGGGTAAGGCCAGGGGCAATGGCCGCGTCTAGCAGGTCAATGACAATCTGGCGCGCCTGACTAGCATCGCGAGTGCGGTACACACGCACCTGAGGTGTAGCCCCAGCGGTGGGAATGAAAAAGCCCTCTGCGGTAGTTTGAACGCCGCGCAGTACGGTGGCCGTTGCCCTGACGGCGACGGTGTTGACTTGGTTGCGGCTGATCAGCGGCGGTAGCGGTTCGGCCCCAGTTGCTGTCAGCGGGCGGGGTCTGGCTGCTTTAGAAAAATCTGGAATGCTCAGGCCGTCAGCGGCTGCGATCGCCGGCGTCGAACCCGGGAGCTGCACCACCCACTGCTGGCTAGTCAGGCCCCACACCTTCACCTGCTTGGGGTCGAGGCTGTAGTTGGGGTTGAGCTCGAGTACCATGCGGGTGGTTTGGGCGTCGGCCTGGGTTACGCGTACCGCCGCGACCGCTCCGCCCACGAACTGATTGCCTAAGGCTTCTTCAGTCAAAATGCCCGGTAGATCGATGACCAACCGCTGAGGATCGCTGAGCCAGCTCACTTGAGGCTCTACTCCGCTTTCGGTAGAAAACACCAAACGGTTTTGGCTGGTGTCAAACTCCCAAGCTTGAAGCCGTGCGCTGGCTTTGGCCGGTAGGCTGCCAAACAGGCATACCCCAGCCACCCCAACTACTCCAGTAAAAAGCTGCCTTAGCCGCAATCGGGCCGATCTCCCACACACCACAGAATTCAGCCGCGCCTCTGAGCGATCGCAAACCGTTTGCGGCGCTACCCATTCTGCTCATGGGCTGTAGGTTCTAGTCCGCAAGCAGTGGTCCTTCAAAGGAAAAGGCTGAATCGGCTTAGATATTAGCTCACTTTCAATAAAGCAATAGCCCAATTGTTTAGCTGGGATAAAACTTTGGTACCGCTTGAAGATGAGACTTCACACTCACTGGCGCAGTTTGTACTATGGCCCTAGGGTTTGGCAGGGCGTAGTGAGCCGTTGCTCGCCTCGTTGCTGTGGTCACTTGCCCAGGAGAGCTGCTGAAAATGTTGTTTACTACTGTACGTCGCTGGCCCCGCCGGGCTGCGTTTTTGCTTGGGCTGCTGACATTTCTGATGGCCTGCACAGCCGGTAGTAACTGGTTGCCCAGCGCTAATTCGGCGCAGCCCGCTGTGACGGTAGCCGTGGTTAGCCCTGAGGTGATTGTGGTTTCCCTGCGCCAGGGTGCCATAACCCACGCTCGCCAGGAGCCCTACCGTCCTCAGCCCCAAGACAAGCTAGAAACTTCGGGTAACGACACTTGGGTGCTGCGGCAGGGGCAGGTTCTAGGTACCTTGGTTAGCGCTGATCAATCTGTGCTCTACGGCTTCGACAGCTATAGCGAGGAGCCTTTTAATGCCAATCGCGCCAGCCAACCACACGGCTATCGCATTCAGTCCCAGGGTGATCCTAGCTACCGGCAGCCCGTAATGCCGACAGAGGTATATCGCAAAAGCAAGCCTATAGACACGGCCCAGGTCAGCCGAGACAATCGCCGCTGGGCTATGGAGCATCGGTTCTACCTGCGGTTGCCCACGCCTCTGACCCTAGGGCAAACCTACCAGCTTCAGATCACGGGGCAGGAGCTACCGCCCTTAGCTCTGGTCTACCAGCCCGATCGCCAAATCAGCGAGGCCGTCCACGTATCCGCCCTGGGGTTTCGCCCCGATGACTCGCTTAAAGTAGGGTTTCTGTCGACATGGATGGGTACGGGCGGTGGGCTGAGCTATCCCGAAGGCCTATCGTTTCAAGTCATTGACGAAGCGACGAACCAGGTGGCGTTGAGCGGAAAGGCTAGCCGCCGCTATCGCCGTGAAGAGGTAGAAGATGGCCGCGATCGCACCTATACCCTCACCGATGTTGACCAACTCGACTTTAGCGCCCTCACCCAGCCCGGGCAGTATCGGCTCTGCGTAGACACAGTCGGCTGCTCTAACTCCTTTGCGGTGGCTGAAAATAGTTGGCAGCAGGCCTTTTATGTAGCGGCCCGCGGGTTCTATCACCAGCGCAGCGGCATTGCCCTAGAGCCGCCCTACACCGATATTGAGCGCCCTCGTCCCTTCCACCCTGATGATGGAGTTAAGGTCTACCAATCCACCACTGGGCTGATAGATACGGGCAACGGCCTCAACGCCCAGGGCACTGACGAGGGCAACTTTGCCAATCTGGTAAAGGGCAAGACCGATCAGGTAGTAGCCAACGCTTGGGGCGGCTACTTCGATGCCGGCGACTGGGACCGCCGCATTCAGCACCTGGATGTAGCTCGCTGGCTGCTCGAACTGCTCGAACTATTCCCTGCGCCCTTAGGCGATATGACGCTCAATATTCCAGAATCGGCCAACGATCGCCCCGATCTGCTAGATGAGGCGCTGTGGGGAGTCGACTTCTATCGCCGTCTGCAAACTCCCGAGGGCGGTGTACGCGGCGGCATTGAGTCGGCAGAGCACCCCAAGCGGGGTGAAACCAGCTGGCAAGAGTCGCTGCCGGTCATGGCCTATGCCCCCGACCCGTGGAGCAGCTATATTTACGCTGGGGTGGCGGCCCGCACGGCTAGACTGCTGGAAACCTATGTCCCCGACCAGGCCGGGGGCTATCGCGACAGCGCCCTGGCGGCCATGGCCTGGGCCGAGGCTCGTCATCAAGCTGGAATTCAGGCCCAGGAATGGCCCCGCCACCGTATAGAGACCGATCGCGCCCTGGCGGCCCTAGAGCTTTATAACCTCACAGGCGATCGCCTCTGGCACGATCGCTTTGTTGCCGCGCGATCGGCCATTCCTGCTGAGGCTCGCGGCGACTACCGGATTGCCACCCCCGAGCGAGAATTCAACTTTCTCTACAGCCGCCTACCCGCTGACCAGGTCGACGCAGCACTCCAGGCCGAGCTGCGGGCCTCGCTTTTGGCTGAGGCTGACGCCGCAGTGGAGACGGGAGAAACCACGGCTTTTGGCTGGACTAAGGTGCTCCCGACAACCCCCGTCGGCTGGGGCGACGGACTTGGGGCTCCCAAGGCGCAAATCTTGCTGCGGGCCCATGCGCTGACTGGTAGCGATCGTTACCTCAATGCTGCTCTGCTAGCCTGCCAGTTTTCCGCCGGGGCCAACCCCGACAACATGACCTATACCACCGGCCTGGGCCACAAGTCGCCCCAAAATCCCCTAATTCTTGATCAGCGTATTACCGGCGACCTGCTGCCAGGCATCACCCTCTACGGCCCCATTGACAACGACTTTTACGGCTCTGAATGGTTTTTTGATGTGCTAGAGTCGGTGGCGGTCCCCCCAGCTCGGCAGTGGCCTTCGGTGGAGACCTACTTCGACATCTACTACGTGCCCAATATCAACGAATTCACGGTCATGCAGAGTATGGGCGACACAGCCTACGCGTGGGGCTACCTAGCGGGACGCTCAGCCTCAAAATAGGTATTAAAAAACCGGGTTTTTGTTCGCGATCCAATTACTGGATCCAGCGTACAAAAGCCCGGTTTTTAAGAACTATCGCCTTGGTTAGTCTGCGAGCTATTGCAAGTGTCCATTGGATTAGGACAGGTTCGACGTAGGGGCATTGCACTGCAATGCCCCTACCAGAGGATTCCGCCTGTCAAGGTGTCCTGACTAAATCCAACTGCTGCAATAGGAGCCGGTCAGTTTAGAAGAACGAGGGCTGGTGACGGATCAGGCTAAGAAACTCTTCGCGGGTCTTAGAATCTTCTTGAAAAGACCCCAGCATGGCGCTGGTCACCGTCCAGGAGCCGGGCTTTTGTACCCCTCGCATCACCATGCACATGTGGCTAGCTTCCACCACCACGGCTACGCCCTTAGGGTCTAAAATTTCCTGCACCGCTTCGGCAATCTGGCGGTTGAGGCGCTCCTGCACTTGAAGGCGGCGCGAATACATCTCTACAATGCGGGCCAGCTTGCTCAACCCCACAACCCGCTGGTTGGGAATATAGGCCACGTGGGCACGACCCATAAACGGCAGCATGTGGTGCTCACACAGGCTAAACAAATTGATATCGCGTACCAGCACCATTTCATTGTGGCCTTCGTCAAAGATGGCTCCGTTGACGAGTTCCTCTAGCGACTGCTGATAACCGCTGGTGAGAAATCGCATGGCCTCGGCGACGCGCTTAGGAGTTTTGAGCAGCCCCTCCCGCTCAGGGTCTTCGCCCACCGACAGCAGCATGGTGCGCACCGCATCGCTCATGTCTTCCTGGCTAGTCTCGGGAATGGGGTATTGCTCGACCTCTTTCCGGTAGCTGTGGGTGCGATCGGGCCGGATTTCGGGGGTCTTACCTTTGAGTTCACCACCGTTAGTGCCAGTGCTGCTAGCAGCTTTGTCGTTCAGGCTATTTGAGGATGCGATAGTCATAGGGTTTCTAAATACTCTAGAGGTTCAACAAAATTGAGGCCACTCGCTGAGCTGGCCAGGTCACAACAGGGTAAAAAACTAGTTACAGGGCACCGCCTGCGGGCATTAGGGTGAGGTCTTCGATCACCGCCTCGGGGGGCAAGAGAATGGTGTGCAAAACGGTCTGAGCCACGATCTCTGGCGTTAGCATGGACGACCGATCAAAATCGGCCTGCACCGTATCGGTATCCCAAATCGGGGTGTTAACCGCCCCCGGTGATACCGTTACCACCCGGATGCCGTGGGTGCGCTCTTCTGCGGCTAGAACCCGCGACAGGGCCACAATGGCGGCTTTGCTCACGGTATACGCTCCCCAGTCAGGAAAAGCCGACCGGGCTGCAATGGAAGCGATGTTGACGATAGTGCCGCCACCGCCCTGCCGCAGCACGGGCAGCACCACCTGGATGCATTGAAAAACGCTGGTAACGTTCAAATCCATCACCTGTTGCCAGTCGGCTAAAGGCATGGTGGCTAACGCCCCCGTGTAGCCCATGCCAGCGTTGTTAACCACTACGCTGAGGGGGCCAAAGTCGGCAAGCACCGCGGCTAGTTGGGCCTGCAAACCCTCCACCTGAGCTAAGTCAACGGCATAGGCTTTTGCCAAAACGCCGTGGGTGCTCAACTCTTCCTGCACCGGCTGCAAAGTCTCTAGGGAGCGACCGAGCAGGGCGACGTCATACCCAGCTAACGCCAGGGCTTGAGCAATCGCTTTGCCAATGCCACGGCTAGCCCCAGTTACCAGGGCACGGCGCGGCAGGTCAGAAGATACAGGATTCTGCAATGGTAATTACCAATCAACAAGGAACTCAGAACAGCTAACGCCCTAGAATCGCCAGAGAGCCAGGGCAGACTGCCCTCAGGGAACGGCCCGTGGGCTAGGCACTTTTCCCATGTTAACAAATGTAAACACTTTATGAGCGCAGGCAGCGTCGACAAGCGTCTAAGTCTTTGCCTAACCTGTCGCTGACCTCAACCAAGAAAATGAACAGGCATTAACTCCTTGCCGGGGGAATAGGGCTCGAGCCATAAAGCACCGAGAATTTGATAAGCGAGGCAGGCCTTTTGAAGCCTAGGCCTTAGCACCTTAAGCAGCCTCAGCAAAGACCCCAATCTGGCGATACTTCTGATAGCGCAACTGCTGTAGGGCCGCTGGCGTTAGCTGAGATAGCTCGGTGACTTGCTTCACCAGCGCCTGCTTTAGAATGTCTGCCGCCTGAATGGGGTTGGCGTGGGCCCCACCCACAGGCTCGGGCAGGAGCTCGTCTAGTATGCCCAGCTGCTTGAGATCCCAGGAGGTGATTTTGAGAGCTTCGGCCGCCTCGCCGGAGCGACCCGCGTCTTTCCACAGAATGGCGGCGCAGGCTTCGGGACTGGCTACGGTGTAGACCGAGTGCTCAAACATCATCAGGCGATCGCCCACGCCAATCCCCAGGGCACCGCCAGATCCCCCTTCCCCAATGATGGTGCAGACAATCGGCACCGTGAGGCCAAACATTTCTCGCAGGTTGTAGGCGATCGCCTCACCCTGCCCCATCTCCTCGGCCTCATAGCCGGGGTAGGCACCTGGGGTATCAATAAAAGTAATAATCGGCATAGAAAAGCGATCGGCGTGACGCATCAGCCGCATGGCCTTGCGGTAGCCGCCGGGAGAAGCCATGCCAAAGTTTCGCACCACATTGTCTTTGGTGTCGCGCCCCTTCTGATGGCCCAAGATCACCACGGGTCTGCCCTCAAGCCGGGCAACCCCTCCCACCAGCGCTGGGTCATCTTTGCCCGAGCCGCGATCGCCGTGCAGCTCAAGCCAATCGTCAGTAATCGCCTGAATGTAGTCAAGGGTGCTGGGCCGACGGGGATGGCGGGCCACCTGTAGCCGCTGGGCCGGCGTTAGGTTAGAGAAAATCTCTTGACGAAGGTGGGTGGCGCGGGCCTCCAGCTGCCGCAGCTGGGTCGACACATCCACATCGTTTTCTTCCGCCAGTTCTCGAATCTGGGTAATACGGGCCTCTAGTTCAACCAGGGGCTTTTCAAAGGACAACAAAATCGACTTGCGCTCAGGTGGGGCCATAGCCAGGGAAGAAACAAATTATTTAACAGGCCAAATTGGGCTAGGAACGCCCTGGTCACCCAGAAAATTCTTGCCCGTCTGCTATCTAGAATACCAAGCCGCAGCCCCTCTGCTGAGGGTATACCTCCGACCCGATCAGGTGAGCGATTCCAATCAGGAGGTCTCAGTGACTAAAAGAGCCGTGTTGAGGTCGAGCAAGGGGTGAAACCCATGCCGCCGCGATGCCTGGCCGATTAAGTCCATCTTCTCAAGGGTGATTTGGTTGCGCCCCCACGAAAAATTGGTGTACCACTTCTCAAACTCCAGCAGCATGGCTTCGGCAAAACAGGCAAATAGC
Organism: Nodosilinea sp. FACHB-141; assembly: GCF_014696135.1. Classification (NCBI taxonomy): domain Bacteria; kingdom Bacillati; phylum Cyanobacteriota; class Cyanophyceae; order Nodosilineales; family Nodosilineaceae; genus Nodosilinea; species Nodosilinea sp. FACHB-141. The sequence goes on from NZ_JACJPP010000007.1 coordinate 896,840, forward strand.
TGGCGTTCGGGCACGTCCAGGTTCACGATTTGCATAATCCGCCAGTCGATGTCGAGGGAGTGCTCGACAATGCCCCCCTTGAGCACATAGACGCCATCAAAGTTAAAGTGCTGCTCGAGGTTTTTGGGATAGCCGCCGTCAATCATCAGGCAGGGGCGTTTTAGGCGGTTGGGGTCAACCTCGACCCCCTTGGCCATGCTGGTCACCCACACCACAATGTCGGCCTTGGGCAGGGCGGTATCGAGATCCATGGCCAAGCCGCAGCCCAGCTCTTTTTGCAGCCGCTGAATCCGCTCTTGGTTGCGGGCAATCAGCAGCAGCTCTTTAATGTCGGTGCGAACGGTGAGCCAACGGCAGACGGCGCTGCCAATATCCCCTGTGGCACCGCACACCGCCACGGTGGCGTCAGAGAGGTTGATGCCCAGCTTTTGGGCTGCGGTGACTACCTGTTGGCAAATAATGTAGGCCGTGTGGGTATTGCCCGTGGTAAACCGCTCAAACTCTAGGGTGACGTTGCGCACCTGCTGAATTTGGTTGAGGTTGAAATTCTCAAAAACAATGGACGAGAATCCGCCTAGAGCCGTGATGTTGAGGCCGTGCTTTTGGGCGTGGGCCATAGCGTTAATGATTTTGCGCGTGGCCGCTTTGATACGCTTGGCGGCCAGCATCTCAGGTAAAAAGCACGACTCGATATAGCGGCCTTCGATCTGCTGGCCAGTGATGCTGGTGACCTTAATGGGGTCAAAGATTTGGGGTGGAGCGCTGCACCAAAAGTCTAGACCCTGGGTAGCGTATTTGGGATAGCCCAGGTCTTGGGCTACTGTCTGGGCATGATCAAGGCTGGTCAAATGTCCAATGAGGCCAAACATTGCAGATCTAGTTAACAAAAGTTGTGCGTTATAAAACCTGAGTGCAGGTCAACAATTCCACTACGATAAACTGCCCCCAGCCGGATTAAAACGCCCTGGTTGAAGAGGGAATAACTGTGCAATTCTTTATTTCCAGCTCTCTAAGGATTTGCACAGCAATTTGAATTAATTCTCGATCGGAGGGCAGGCATTTCGTCTGCATCGGCAGAGCGCCAGTCCTACTGGGTTTTACAAATCGGCAGGATGGCTAGAGAACAGACGATTTTCCATCGCTTGTTGAAGAGATCAGCATTTTGTGCCGTGGGCCTGGGCTCCTGAAGCCAGGGCAGGAGGACTCGCTGCGACGGCTGCTAGATGCGATCGCCGCTAACCTGGCTGCCACCTCCTACTTTCAAATCGCCGAAAGCCAGCGCCTCCACTTCTGCGCCTGGGGATTATAACTGACCGCGACTTTGGTCCCTGGCTCCTAATGGCCGACAACTACGATGGCCCCTATTCAGGCTATGTGCAGGAACTCATTGGCTTCAGTCCTGGCCTAGACGACCTGTGGAACCACTACCAAGGCTACGTAGGCTTAGGGCTGAAGCCCTGGGCACCGTCAAAGGGAGGTCTTACCCAAACCTCAAAGGGACGAACTGACGTAGGCAGGCTCTTGGTGCTTGGCACGGGCCAGCAGGTCGGTTTCAGCTGGCACTCTAAGTTTTGAGGCCAACCCAAAGAACTCCATCAGTTTTACGAACCTGAAGGTGGGGTCAGGTAAATAGACGACCTGGCCATCGCGAATAGTAATGCCCTGGCGGCTAGAGGCCTGAAAGGCATGGTGAAGATTGTGCCAGCCTTCGCCTAGAGTGAGCAGGGCCACCAGACTGTTGTTGCGGCTTTGATCGTCGGTGGCAAAGGGCTGGGCCCCAAAAATATGGGCCAATGAGTTGACCGTTTGCACGCCGTGGAACAGGAGCGTAGTGCTAAGAAAGAAAGCCCCTAGATACTCAAGCCCGCCAATGCCATAGGAAATTGCCCCTAGGGCGATGAGAGGAATGAAGTGCAGTCGATCAATCATCCGCAAGACCCGATCATTCTCCACGTCGCTGGGCAGCCTGGTGGGAAAGCACCGACGCGACAGTAGCCAAATGCCGTGAGACCACAAAAAGCCGCCAACGCCCCGGGGCGCAGTATGGGGAGAATGGGAATCTAGCACCTGATCGGTGTGTAGATGGTGAGCGAGGTGGTGAGCTTTCCACCAGCTAGGCCCCATCTGCCCAGCTGATGCCGCCACCACACTGCCTACCCATTTCACCCAAACCGGTGCCTGATAGGATTTGTGGGTGATCAGGCGATGGTAAATGCCGGTTGTTGCCAGCATGCGGATGCCATACAGGACTGCTATCCATAGCACCGAGCCCCAGGAAAGACCCGTTACAAAAACGAGTAGTGCTCCTAGGTGATAAATGGTCAGTTGGAGCGGCCCAACAAGATAGGACGCCAGCGTAAGTTGAGAGTATGGCCTCATTAGTTCCTTATTTGCCTAAAGGTGTAGTTGAAAATCTGTGGAGCCAGGGAGTAGTGGAACGCGAGCCTCTGCTACAGGCTTGCCCTAGCGTTTAATCAACCTGGAAAATACTGAGCATCCAGGCTGTAATTGTCCTGTTGTTTATTAGGTAAAACAGGTGTTTGAAAGGTCTGTGCTGGGCATCGGCGGCTGGGTCAGACTCAAGCCAGATTCGTACTGAGCGCAGCCAAGGGAGATTTCCCTCGACCTCAGACTGGCTTAGATTAGCTCAGACTGGAGCAGAGAATTGGCGTTTGCCGCTCTGGTAGAGCAGACTGGTTTGCCTAAACGCTGCCACTTGGCAGGCACCAACATATTCTAGGTTACTGAAAATTGAATGGCGGGTTTGGACATGGCCATGGCCGCTGGGGTTTTCGGGTGCACCCGCAGGATGTAGACCCCCTGTTCGGGCAGGGGCTTGGTGGTGTGGTTGTCAGTGACAAGGGGGTACCAATCCATGGGGAAGCAGTCGCGGCTGTAGAGGCTGAAATAGAGGCTGTGGGTATCTCGCAGCGTCGGGGGTAGGTCGATAGTGAGCTGTTCCCCCCGATCCAGTGCGCCGTAGAAAAAGTGGGTTTCTGGGTTAGGAACGGGCAGAAAAATCGGTTTGACCACCGATCGCGGCAACCACTGCATCCAGCGCAGCAGGGGGTAGACGTAGAAGTTTAGGGCGCTAAACAACAGGCCTCGACGGGAGGCCAGCCCGCGATAGAACTGGTTGAAGTCAGGCGGGGCCGATCGCGTTTCTGACGCCAGGGCGGGGTTGCCATCGACGGCGATCGCGGGCAGCTGCACCGGGTTGCGCCAGTCGTAGTGGCGCAGCCCCACCAGATAGCGCCCTGGGGGCAGGGTAATGGTAGCGGTGTCTTGGTCGGGGGGCACCGTGAGGGAGCTGATGCTGGTCAGGGTTTTGTAGCCCTTGAGGGTGTAGACTACCGCCGTCCAAGTGGGGGCCGACTGCCAGAGCGATCGCACATCCAGCGTGATTTCAGACTGCACGGTAAAAGGACCTGCGATCGCAATCAGCGAATGTAGATTCCACCGGGCCCGGCTCATGGTCCACAGCAACTTGAGGGGCGACTTTAAGAAGTCTGCCGATATGACCTGCCAGTCGGCCTCAACCTTGGTATCGGTGGGATTGTAGTAGCGGCTGATCAACGTCAGAGTCGCCTTTACCACTCGCGAAAAGCCATAGGACAGTAGCCCTAAAGGAACTTCCCACAGTGCAGCCATCTGGCGAATTAGGGTCATGAAGAGGGCTCAGATAAGGTAACCGACACCTGGCCCTCAGAGGCAAGGGTGGCGTGGATGATACGGGCTAGCCCCCCAGGGGTTTCTAGGGGCAGGTCATGCCCCCCGGCCAGAGAGACCTGATCGGCCTGGGGCAGATTTTCTTGCAGAAACGCCAGATCTTCAGGGCGGTTGAACTGGCTGCTCTGGCCAAATATTACCGTAGTGGGCCGCTGAATTCCCTGCAAAATCTGTCCATAGCCTTGGCGATCGAGCAGACCACCGCTCAAACTCAAGGTCGTGCGGCTTTTCAGTCGAGGATCGCTGCGCCAAATCACCCCCCCTGCCACCGTCTGAGTTAGACGCTGAGCCATAGCCTCGGCCATAGGCTGCGACAGATAGGGCTTTAGGGCCAGCAACCGCTGGGTGGCGGTAGCCACTGAAGCGATCACGGTGGGTTGGGAAGAGTTTGCTAGGGCATCGAGATGGGCCATCAACTGGGTGGCGGGTTCGAGCGATGGGCCAGGGGCGGGCACCACTGGCTCGATCAACACTAAGCGCTGTACCCGTTCAGGCCGCAGACTGGTCAAAATAGCCCCCAGCACTGCCCCCATAGAATGCCCTACCAGCACAAAGGGTTGGGTACCTAGCGTTGCGGTCAAACTGTCGAGATCACTGAGAAAATCGAGCAGTTGGTAGCCGCCATCGGAGCCAGCATGGGCCGAACGGCCATGGCCCCGCAGATCGGGGGCGATGACATGGTACCCCTGGTCAGCCAGGGTAGTCGCTACCCCATCCCAGGCTGCTCCGTGCTCCAAAATACCGTGGAGGCAGACCACCTGTGGCCCATTCTCTGGTCCCCAATGGCACAGGCAGCACGGGCGACCTCTGAGCAGGATCTCTTCCTCTCGCATTGCCCCCAAGGGAACGTAGTTGGTAGACAGAGGGGCTGGCTCTGCCAGCAATGGAGCGGAGGCTGGGACTACCGCCTGTTCTTGGGGCAGAGGATAGTCAAACTGCGCTGCCAGGGTTTGACTAGTGGTGCTCAGGCGATGGGGCAGTTGAATGCCCTGCCAAATCTTGGCCAAATGGGCCTCGATCCGGCTGCGCTGACGGAAATTGGGGTCATCCACCGCCATCGACTGGGCCGTGACCCCGTCTGTCATGCGTCGCCCCTCGTAGGGGGTGAGCACCGCCGGGTCAAAGGGCAGGTCTAGAAAGGTGCACAATCCTCGCATCGCCGGTTCTGGATCGACGACCAGGTCTTCGTAGCGCAGGGTGTAGTGCCGCTCCGGATCTAAGGAGCTGGCAAAGGTGCGAATGTTTTGGTTACAGGCCTGCCACACCTGCTCCGCCAGCCGATAGGGATCATCGGGCTCCAGATCAAAGATCTTGTACATGCGGTTATGCACAAAAGAACTGATGACCGAGTAGGGATGACGCACCAGATGAATGTATTTGGCCCCCTCAAATATCTGCTCGGCTCGTTCCAGGGTTTCTAGACTGAGGCTATAGGTGGGAGATTTGTCGACCAATAGCCGCCCCCCGGCCATCTGCTGAAGTTTGTCATACACCGCTGGCACAGTGGTGTGATGCTGTCGCCATTCGCTCAGCAGGGTTTCGGCCTGCTCAGCATTCACCTGTAACAACTCCATCACAGCCCGTTGCAGACCCTCTTGTAGATAGCTGTAGCCCAAGGCCGCACCCTGAGCCTCTAAGGTGTTAAACGGCAGCAGGTGTAGCTCAGGGGGGCAAAACAACCCAGGATGGCCCGCTAGCATCACCCGCAGCAGGGTAGATCCTGACCGGGGCGCCGATAGCAAAAAGACCATGGGCGGGTTGCGGCGCGTCGGCAGCGGTTCTAGCGGAGCCGGCGACTGCCAGGGGCTCTTAGGCAGTTCCGTGACTGTTTCTTCTGGGAACTCTGCCGGCGCTAGACTTGGGCTAGCCTCAACGCTGGCAGCAGGACGATGCACCCGCACCAGTTCCCGAGCGATGTAGGACGACAGCGCCGCTACCGTGGGATGGGCCAGCACCTCCCGGGGGTATAGCACCAAATCCAGGTCTTGCTTGCACAAGGCCAGCAGTTCCATGGTCATTAGTGAGTCGATGCCTAGCTCCATCAGGGGTGCATCCAGCGGTACTTGCTCGGATAGCCCCATCACTGTTGCCACCTGGGCCTGCAAGTAGGTTTGCACAGTGGCAATCTGCTGGGCCTCGGGCAGGGCCAAAATCTGCTTCAGGGATGGCAGAGCCTTCTGAGCGTTGGAAACTAGGCCAGCTTCCTTATCCGACTTGGCTGGAGCTGTCGTTTCCTTTGTCCCAAAAGCCGAGACAATGGCCGGGGGGCGATCGATAGGCAGATATCGGAGCAGGCGAGGCCAGTCTAGGTGGGCGATCGCTACCGTTGCAGGCGTCTTAGCTGCCAACAGTCGCCCCAACCACTGTAATCCCTCGGATGCTGCCAGAGGGGGCATACCCCGCTGAGTCAGAGCAGTGGCACTTTGGCGGGTAGCCATTCCTGCTCCCTGCCAGGGGCCCCAGTTAATGCTGAGGGCAGGGAACCCTCGCTGGCGGCGGTAGTGGGCCAGCGCATCTAGCCCAGCGTTGGCGGCCCCGTAGTTGCCCTGGCCGGGAGAACCCAACACGGACGTAATTGACGAAAACAGCACAAACCAGTCCAAGGCAAAGGTTTGGGTGAGCTGGTGCAGGTGCCAGGCTGCCTGGAGTTTACCGGGCATTACCTGGTGGAAGTGCTCGGTGGACTGGTTGGCCACAAAGCCATCCGCCAAGACACCCGCCGCGTGAAACACCCCTCGCAACGGGGGCAACTGTTGCTGAATGCGATTGAGTAGGGTGCTCAGGGCGGCGCGATCGCCCCCATCCACCGCTTCCACCCACACCGTAGCTCCAGCTTGGCGCAGAGGAGCCAGGGTTTTCTCCAAGTCTAGATCGCTGCCCCGACGGCTTGTGAGCACCAAGTGACGGGCACCCTGCTTTACCAACCACCCAGCCAATTGCTGGCCCAGAGCGCCGGTACCGCCGGTAATCAAATAGGTTGCCTCCGCCTGGATGGGCGGTGCCCCAGATTCTAAGACCGGTTCAGAAGCCACCTCCATCGTCTGTAACCGGGGCACCCAGCTCTGCTGCTGGCGGAGCGCCACCTCATCTTCTCCTTGGGGGTTATTTACATGGGCCACCAGGTGGTCTAGCCAGGGGGCCACATCCTGCTCTGACGCGGCTCCCTGGCTGGGCAGATCTACTAAACCGCCCCAAAACTCTGGATGCTCTAGGCGCAAACTGCGTCCTAGACCCCATAGCAATGCTTGGTGGGGGGAGGTGACGACATCGGTGGTATCTACCGTCTGGGCTCCTTGGGTCACTAACCAGAGCTTGGGCATAGCGGGGCCAGACTGGTGAGCCAGCGCTTTTACCCAGTGCAGCACTGGCCCAGTCACGGCCTCAGGGTCTAAATCACCTTCCGGGGCCAGCACCAGCAGGGTGGTAATAGCCTGGGGCTTTAACGCCTCCAACAGGGGATGGAAGGGTTGCTCTGCGCCCAGCAAGACTTGGTAATGGTCGGGCTGAAGCGTGGCAAAGCGATCGCCCGCTGAGACCTGAATTGGCGTAATTCCTCGCTTCTGTAGGGCCTGGCTGAGGTTGGCCCACAGGGCATCGCTGGCTCCCCAGATTAGCCAATGGTCTCCATCGGCACGAGGGGCTGAGGCGATCGCTTGGGGCTGCCAGGTCAAGCTGTAGGCGGCACTAGGGACAGGCTCAGGAGCGCTGTCGATCACTGGTGCGGCGGCGGTACGGTTGGGCAACGCCAGATCAATCCAATAGCGCTGGCGCTGGAAGGGATAGGTGGGCAAGGACAGCCACTGGCGCTGGTAAGGGCAATCGAAATTGGCCCAGTCAATGGCGAGTCCCGTTTGGTAAAGGTGGCCCAGGGTGGTGAGCAGGGTATGCCAGTCGGACTGCCCTCGGCGCAGGGAGGGCAGCCAGGTGTGATGGCTGTGGGCCACACAGCGTTTGCCCATGGCGCTGAGCACCGGGTGGGGGCCAACTTCTAAGAACTGGGTGTAGCCCGCCTGGTGCAGGGTGGCGATCGCATCGGCAAACCGCACGGGCTGACGAGCATGGCGTCGCCAGTAGCGGGCATCTAGCGGCAAATCGGAGCCGACAAACTCCCCGGTCAGGTTAGAAACCAGGGGTATGGTTGGGGCGCGGAAGCGAATGCCCTGGGCGCTCTGCTCAAACACATTGAGGATAGGATCCATCAAAGCTGAGTGGAAGGCATGAGACACCTGCAGGGGTTTGGTGCGAATGCCCTGGGCGTGGAGGTCCTCTACTACGGTCTCTAGATCGCTCTGGAGCCCGGCAATAACGGTGTTGTCAGGGCCATTGAGGGTGGCTAAAGAAACTGTGGGAGGCAGAGCTGCTGCTACCGTATCGGCATCGGCAAACACCGCCACCATGCCGCCGTTGGCGGGTAGGGTCTGCATCAGCCGACCCCGCAAGGCCATCAGCCGCAGGCCGTCTTCTAAGCTAAAGACTCCGGCCACGCAGGCGGCCACATATTCTCCAACGCTGTGCCCCATCACCGCTGCCGGACGAATGCCCCAGGATAGCCAGAGCTGGGCCAGAGCATATTCCAAGGCAAACAGGGCGGGCTGGGTGTAGCCAGTTTGGTGCAGGGGAACCGTGGGGGAGTCTTCCTCAGGACCGTCTTCGCCAAACAAAACACTCTGGAGCGACAGGTCTAGGTAAGGTTGCAGCAGTTCGTCGCAGAGGTCAATGGCGGCTTTAAACACCGGCTGGGTGTCGTAGAGCTGCCGACCCATGCCGACATATTGCGAGCCTTGGCCGGTGAAGAGGAAGACGACGCCGGGGGAGGTGGAGGGATGGGTAGGGTGGGAGATCGGGGGAGAGTATTGCTCGAGAGCCGTAACTAGGGAGGGGAAATCTTTGACGAGGAGGGCGAGACGATGATCGAAGGCGGTGCGGCCAGCATTAACGGTGTGGCAAAGGTCGCCCAGGTTGGCCTGGGGCATCTGGGCGAGGGTCGTGGCCATGGTTTGGGCGTAGGCTTGCAGGGCTGGCTGCGATCGCGCCGATAGGCAAAACAGGTGCAGGGGCCGATCGGTCACTGAGTCGGCGGCGAAAATGGGGGCAGCCTGGAGGGCGACGTGGGCATTGGTGCCGCCAAAGCCAAAGGAACTTACCCCGGCGATCGCCATGTTTTCGGCCTCGACCCAGGATTCGCGCTGTTGCTGCACCCGCAGGGGCAGTTGGTCAAAGGGAATGTATGGGTTGGGGGTGTGGAAGTGCAGGCTGGGCACCAGGGTGCGATGCCTCAGGCACAGGGCGACCTTGATCAAGCTGGCTATGCCCGCTGCCGCCTCGGTATGGCCAATATTGCTTTTCACTGAGCCGAGCCGCACCGGCTGCTCCAGTTGCCGAAAGGGGCCAAACACATTCCCTAAGGCCTTGGCTTCAATAGGGTCACCCAGCAGGGTGCCAGTGCCGTGGGCCTCAATGTAGTCCACTTGGTTAAGGGGAATGCCTGCCCGCTCGTAGGCGGTCTTGACCACCGCTTCCTGCGCGGCTGGGTTGGGAGCAGTGAGGCCATTGGTGCGGCCATCCTGATTGGTGGCGCTGCCGCGGATCAGGGCATAAATGCGATCGCCATCCGCCAGGGCTTGACCCAGGCGTTTGAGCACCACGGAGCCCACCCCTTCTGAGCGCACAAAGCCGTTGGCCGCCGCATCAAAGGCTTTGCACCGTCCCTCGGGAGACAGCGCCGTCAGTTTGCTGAAGCCTACAGTAACGGTGGGGGTCAGCATGAGGTTGACGCCCCCGGCCAGGGCCAAGTTACTTTCCCCATTCCACAGACTCTGGCAGGCCAAATGCACCGCCACCAGCGATGACGAGCAGGCCGTATCAACGGTCAGACTCGGGCCTTGCAGGTTGAGCAGGTAGGATACCCGATTGGCCACCATCGTCGAGGCTAAACCTGTGGCGGTATAGGTGCCCACCACCTCTGGCCCCTGCAACAGCATCTGGCCGTAGTCTAAGGTCGAGGCCGCCGCAAACACCCCCACTGGTTGCCCGCTCAGGGTTTGGGGCACAATTCCGGCATCCTCTAGGGCCTCCCAGACGCTTTCTAAAAACAGCCGCTGCTGGGGGTCAATGTAGGGGGCTTCACGAGGGGTAATGCCAAAAAACGCCGGGTCGAACTGATCAACTCCATCTAAAAAACCGCCCCAGCGACAGTAGGTTTTACCCGAGGCCTGGGGGTCGGCATCGTAGAGCGCATCGACATCCCAGCGATCCGCAGGCACCTCCCGAATGGCGTCTTGCCCCTCGGTCAACAACCGCCAATAGGCCTGGAGATTGGGCGCCGCCGGCAACCGACAGGCCATCCCCACTATGGCAATGGGTTCTGGTAGCCCTCGTTTGCGCTGCAACTGTAGCTCCAACAGCAGCCGTTTCTCTGGGGAAAGGCTGCTAATTCGCCTTGCGAGATCCTCCACGGGCTAACTCCCACGCTCCACTAATTAATGACTCTGTCTGCCCAGCAGGGTTTGCACCTCTGCATCAGACAACAATTCTAATTCTCTTACGATTTGTTCCAATTCTCTATGGTCGACGGCCTCGACCAGTGGAGTGGCTACAGTAGCACGGTCCTGGGCCGTGGCCAGATAAATCGACAGCGCCTCTATGGTCGGGTATTCATAGGCCAAGGTAGGTGATAGAGACACTCCTAAGGTCGATTCCAAAGCTTCGGCTAGCTCAACTGCCGCCAGGGAGTCAAGCCCGTGCTCAGCCAGGGGTTGGCGCACATTTAGGGTGTGCTTGGGCACGTTTAGGGCGTTGGCTAGCCAGCTCAGCATCCAATCGGCGATCGCATCGGGGCTATTCAAAGGCGATGCTGCCGGGCTGGCTGGGCTGGCTACGGCGAGTGCCTTGGCGTCTACCTCAGGCTGATTTGAGTTTTCCGCAGCGATCGCCTCGTCATCACCGTCGACCGGGGCTTCAGCGATCGCCAAGGCCTGACTGGTCTCTGCCGTAGGCCAGCCGTAGACTACGTCAAACTGACCGGCTAAAAACATCGACCGGCACAGGTGGCGCTGCACCTTGCCGCTAGAGGTTTTGGGCAGGGCGTTGGGCTTGAGCAGGGCGATCGCCCCCACCTGCAACTCGTGGTCTTCGGCCACCCGGCGGCGCAGGGCGGCAAAAATCGCCTCGGGGTCAGCAGTACGCAGGGCACTGCGCTCCAGTTCATGGACGATCACCAAATGTTCAGTGTCATGCTCCATAACTGAGAACGCGGCTCCGCTGCCCTGGCGCAGAGCTCGATGGGCTTGTTCTGCCGTAGCCTCAATATCCTGGGGATAGTGGTTACGGCCCCGAATGATGATCAAATCCTTTAACCGACCGGTGACGTAGAGGTCATCGCCATGGAGAAACCCTAGGTCGCCCGTGCGCAAAAACGGTCCCTCAGACCCATCGGCCAGGGTAGCTTGGAAGGCTTCTTGGGTAGCAACCTCTCGCCGCCAATAGCCCTGGGCAATACTGCGCGACCAGCGCACCCAAATTTCGCCGATGGTGTTGGGGGGGCAGGGCCGGTGGCTGTCGGGATCCACAATAGTCACCTGATTGGGGATGGCCGGGGGGCCACAGCTGACAATGGGGCGAGCTGCGTCGGCATCGGCGGCAGAGACCAACGTGACCTGATTTTGCTGCAGGTCGGCGGCCTTGAGAATGAGGTGCTTAGGCTCGCCCTGCACCGCCTCGCCAGTGACCAGCAGGGTGGTTTCGGCCATACCGTAGCAGGGATAAAAGGCTTGGGGACGAAAGCCGCTGGGGACAAAGGCCGCCGCAAATTGGGCCAGAGTAGCCTGGTGTACTGGTTCGGCTCCGCTAAAGGCCAGCTGCCAAGGGCTGAGGTCAAGGGCGCGCCGCTGCTCGGGAGTGGTTTTGCGGACGCACAGGTCGTAGGCAAAGTTTGGCCCGCCGCTGGTCGTAGCTTGATAGTGAGAAATCGCCTCTAGCCAGCGCACAGGTCGCTGTAAAAACGAAACCGGGGCCATCAGGGTCATCTCGGCGCCGACGTACAGCGGCTGCAAAATACCCCCCACTAGCCCCATGTCGTGATAGGGCGGCAGCCAGGAGACCCCTCGACTGGCAGCGGTATTGCCAAAGCAGCGGCCAATCAGCTCAGAGTTGTGCAATAGGTTGTCGTGGCTGATCATCACCCCCTTGGGCAAGGCCGTTGACCCCGAGGTGTATTGCAACAGGGCCAGGGTGTCGGCTTGGATGGTCGGAGGCCGCCACTGCTGGGCCAGGTCAGCTTGTAATCCGTCGGTGCTGAGGCAGTAGAGCGATCGCAGCTGGGGGGTCTCGGCCAATCGCCGCTCTAGCTTTTGCAGGGTGGCGCTATCGGTCAGGGCTACGGTGGCCCCGGCATCCTGCACCATGGCCTGGATGCGATCTAAAGAGCGGTTGGGGCGCGGGGGGTAGGCTGGAACCGCGATCGCCCCGGCGTAAAGGCAACCAAAAAATGCGGCAATGTAGTCTAATCCAGCGGGATAGAGCAGCAGCACCGGCTGGTTTAGGCAGTTAAGGTCTTGGAGCAACACTGCAATGGCCTGGGCCCGCTGCTGCAGAGCGCTGTAGGTAATCGTCTCAGCGGTCTCAGGGGTGCCCTCCGCCAAAAAACGGTAGGCTGTGCCCTGGGGAGTCTGCTCAGCCCGTAAGGCCAATAGCTCCACAAAGGTTGCGATCGTTGTTAAGGGCTGTAGCGACGTCTGATTCAGTGTTCGTTTCAACATATCCACAGCCCTGAGAAACTTAAAGGAGGAGTACCCCTGCCAGCGGTAGACGAGGACTGCCTAGGCGCCCTATAGAATACCAAGAGAGGTATCCGATTACCTAGGCTTAACCCAGCAACGATCGCCCTGCCGCTCTCAGCTTTGGACCCGACAGACCGCTCAACCATTGCTATAACCTCTGCAAAGCCCTAGGTGATGAGTTCCAGAGCTGGCTCTACCACCCCTATCAGGGTAGACAGGGGAGCGGGCACCATGTCGCCGCGAAAGTCCAGAATTTGAACTAGCACAAGGTAACCAACCGCTAGCAGCAGGGAGATTACCCCGGTGATCACCGCTACCAGTTTTGAACGATCTATCTTAAAGCGATCCATAGAGTAACTTAGGAGCAATTTATCAATTTAAGGAGTAAATGAGACCTCAGCTCAGCGTATTCCCTGCGAAGCCTGTCTTGACGCTACAGGCCGTAAGGTACTGGCCTCATGTGTTCAGCCTGACACAACGGGAGCTGAATCGACCCCTGGCAAGGGAGAGGTTTTCGAAGGGTATTCTAAGGATGAGTCCTTTAATGATTGTCGTCTATTTGGTCTTCGCACGGTTTCTATGAGCGCTCCATTGTTACCGATTGATCCTATCCAGCTAGACAACCGTCTGCCAGACAATCGCGCCGCTGTGGTGCAGACCGAGGGGCTAGGTAAAACCTATCGCACTGGGTTTTGGCTTAACCAGCGAGTGACTTCCCTCAAGCAGTGTTCTCTCACGGTTTACCAGGGTGAGACCTTTGGTCTGCTGGGCCCTAACGGGGCGGGTAAGACTACGCTCTTGAAGATTTTGCTAGGCATTATTCGCCCAACGGCGGGTCAGGCCACGCTGCTGGGTCATGCTTTGGGCGACAGCGCTGTAAAACAGCGCATCGGCTATCTGCCTGAAAATGCTTACTTTTACGACTTTTTGACCGGCTGGGAGTTTCTGCAGTATACCGCTGGACTATTTGGTCTGTCGCGGGCAGCCCAGCAGCGCCGCATTGTGGAGCTGCTCGATCTGGTGGGTTTACCCCAAGAAGCGGCGAAGAAAAAGCAGCTGCGCCAGTACTCGAAAGGGATGCTCCAGCGAGTGGGCATGGCCCAGGCCTTGATGAACGACCCAGACGTGGTGTTTCTCGATGAGCCGATGTCAGGGCTTGACCCCACCGGGCGCTTCCAGGTGCGAGAAATTATTTTGGCCCTGAAGCGGGAGGGCAAGACGATTTTTTTTAACAGCCACATTTTGTCGGATGTGGAGGTGATTTGCGATCGCATCGCCATTCTTGATCAGGGTGAGCTGATCGCCAACGGTAGCCTAGACCAGCTGCTGGGCACCGCCGACCAATATGTAGCAAAGGGTCGCGGCGGTCGCCTGGCCGAGCTAGAACCCTGGCTCGATCAGATGACGGTTCAGGGTGATCTTTGGCAAGGCCATGTCAAAGGCAATCCCTACGAGTTCGCCAAGCAGATTTCCTTAGTAGACGGGCACCTGATTGCCCTGCAGCAGACCCGCCCAACGCTAGAAGAGTTTTTTATCGCCCAAATTCGCCAGCGGCGGGGCGGGTAAACCCTCGGAGCGGTGGCTCTGGATAAGACAATTGCCTTATCCAGAGCCGATAGGATTTCTTTTGCCTTACTCCACTGTCACCACCACCGCCGATCGCGAGGGCAGTGTTAGGCTGTCCTGGGTCCAAGTGGCTCCGTGGTAGGTAAAGACTTCATGGACGGTCTGCCCCTCAGAGATTAAGGTATCGGTCGAGATCGGGGGTGCGCTCCCTTCACCAGCGTTGAGGACAACGATGATGCGATCGCTTCCCAGCGTGCGGCTAAACCCATAAACCTGACCCTCGGCGTGCAGCACGTCGTAGGTACCGGTGCGCAGGGCGGCGTGCCGGTGGCGCAGCGCAATCAGCTCTCGGTGAATGGTCAACAGATCGAGGTGCCACTCTTTTTCAGGGGGAAAGGTGCGGCGACAGTCGGGGTCTAGCTCGCCCGGTAGACCTACCTCATCGCCGTAGTAAACGCTCGGCGCTCCCGGAAAAGTAAACAACAGCAGCGTGGAGAGCACCATGCCGGCGTCATCCCCGTTGACCACCGAGTGGATGCGGGCGACATCGTGGCTGGAGAGCAGGTTGAGCTGGGTCAGCTGAATCTCCCAGGGGTAGAGCTTGAGCAGCTGCTGAATTTTGTCGGCATAGCCTGCCGCATCCAGGGCAGGGTAGGGATAGTAGTGGGGCTTTTCGACTAGATCCATGCGGATGCGATCGCCCGCCGTAAACGCCATCGTTGGCCCCGTAAACAAGTAGTTCATCACCCCGTCAAACTGGGTGCCGTCGAGCCACTGGCTGGCATCGGTCCACACCTCGCCCACAATGTAGGCCTCAGGGTTAATGGCCTTGATGCGATCGCGAAATTCTTGCCAAAAGCCCTCGGTTTTGATCTCAAAGGGCACATCGAGCCGCCAGCCATCAATGCCCTGGCGCACCCAGTGCTCACCCACCCGCATTAGGTATTCGCGCACCGCTGGGTGGTCGTGCTTAAAGGCCGGCAGGGCTCGGTTGTCTACCCAGCTGCGGTAGTTCGCGGGCTGCGATCCATCGTAGGCCGACAGCGGCCAGCCCCCCACCTCAAACCATTCCAGCCAGGGGGAGTTGGGGCCATTTTCAAGAATGTCGTTAAAGAAGAAAAAGCCCCGGCTACAGTGGTTAAACACCCCGTCTAACACCACCTTGATGTCTTTGGCGTGGGCGGCTTCTAGCAGATCAAAAAAAGCCGGATTGCCTCCCAGCAGCGGATCGACCTGGTAATAGTCGTGGGTGTGGTAGCGGTGGTTGCAGGCCGACTGGAAAATCGGCGTCATGTAGATGGCGGTAACTCCCAGATCTGCCAAATAGTCGAGTTTTTCGGCTACCCCCCAGAGGTCTCCGCCCTTGTAGCCAAAGGGTGTCGGCGGCGATTCCCACGGCTCTAGCGTCACGGCCATCGCCGGGTCATCGAGATGCTGCTGGGTCCGGGCAAACCGGTCGGGAAAAATCTGGTAGAAGACCGCGTGCTTCACCCAGTCTGGGGTTTGAAAAGCCATAGATGCCTTGCCTTGGTTGCTACCGTTAGGCTACCGTCATCTGACCGGAGTGGCTACGTCTCTACAACGTGGGTGCATGCCCCTAGGAAGCAACCGCTAGAATGCCGCCCTAGTAGGTATACCGTCACATTGCCCTGGCCTACGCGAATGCTCTGGAGGTCTTCCAGGTGGGTTTCTAGCACATCGCGGAGATTGGCAAATTTTTGCGCCAGGTGGCCGCCCTGCTCACTGGCCCAGTAGGGGTTGTTGAGCACTGGCCGAAAAAACGTTTCAGCGGGCCGAATTTCGAGACTCTCCTCGCCCGCCAGCTTTTGAGCCAAAGCCTCAGTACTGGGCAGAGGGTCGGCGTAGATCACCAGGGAGACTAGGGCATCGCTTTCGCTGGGATACCAGAGACCGGCCATCGCCGCTTCGATAGCCGATAGGGAGATCGCCAATTCGTAGTGCTCGGGTTGAAGTTCCATATCAGGCGGTTTGTAGGGTTTTGAGCGTGCCCATGGCCTGGTCTACATGGCCCTTAGGGTTGAATTGGGAATTAAAAATATGCCGTACCTTGCCGTCTTTGTCGATGATGTAGGTGACTCGACCGGGCAGTAGCCCCAAGGTGGCGGGTACGCCGTAGGCCTTGCGCACCGCAGAGCCGCGATCGCTGACCAGAGTAAAAGGCAGATTGTGCTTATTGGCAAAGGCTTTGTGCGAGTCGGGCGAGTCGCTGCTGATGCCGATTACCTCAGCCCCCACGGCGACAAAGTCTTCATAGCTGTCGCGAAACGAGCAAGATTCTACAGTGCAGCCAGGGGTGTCATCTTTGGGATAAAAGTACAGCACCACCGCCCGCTGCCCCCGAAAGCTGCTTAGGGTGACGGTCTCGCCCGCCTGATTGGGCAGCGTAAAGTCAGGGGCAACATCACCTACTTTGATGGCCATAGATGCAAATCTCCTGCACGGCAATTGATAGTTCTTTAGAATACTTAATAAAGGAATTCTTCGCTCAGCGAATAACTGCCGACTAACTCATCAGTGGGCATTGGCGGAACTAAGGCCAGAGGTTTTAGCTCAATCCTCAACCGCCGACTGTACCCTCCCTTCCCCATCACTCCCCACCCCATCACTCCCACTCTTCCATGCCCACCCTTGTCTGGTTTCGCAACGACCTCCGCCTCCATGACCACCAGCCTCGCGACGAGGCGTTGCGGGCCGGACAGCCGATCATTTCCCTCTACTGTTTTGACCCGCGTCAGTTTGGCCAGACCGCCTTTGGTTTTCCTAAAACAGGAGCCTACCGGGCGCAGTTTTTGCTAGAGAGTGTGGCCGATTTGCGGCGATCGCTTCAATCCCTGGGCAGCGACCTCGTTGTGCGCGTGGGCCAGCCCGAAGACGTGATTCCAGAGCTGGTGAAGGCCCACGGCGTTGAGGCCGTCTACTGGCATGAGGAAGTTACTGCTGAAGAACTGCGGGTGGAGCAGGCGGTGGAAACCAAGCTGGCGGCCATGGGCTGCAAAACAGAGGTGTACTGGGGGGCCACCCTCTACCATCCCGACAACCTGCCCTTTGCCATTGACCGCCTGCCAGAGGTATTTACTCAGTTTCGTAAAAAAGTGGAGCAGCACAGCAAGGTGGATGTGGCTCTACCTACGCCCCCGAAACTGTTACCCCTGCCCCAAGTTAATCCCGGCGCCCTGCCCACCCTAGCGGACCTTGGCATGGAGGCCCCAATCCATGACAACCGCGCCGTGCTCACCTTCGAGGGAGGCGAAACGGCTGGTCTGGCACGCCTCAACCACTACGTGTGGGATGCCGACTGCCTCAAGACTTATAAGCAGACCCGCAACGGCATGGTGGGAGCCGACTATTCCTCAAAGCTGTCGGCCTGGCTGGCGATGGGCTGTCTCTCGCCCCGGCGGGTGTACGAGACGGTGCAAGATTATGAAGCGGAGCGCATTCGCAACGACTCCACCTACTGGCTGGTTTTCGAGCTGCTGTGGCGCGACTACTTTCGCTTGATCTGTGCCAAGCACGGCAATAAAGTGTTTTACCCCTCTGGTCTGCGGGGGCTGTTGATCGACTGGAAGCAGGACTGGCCTCGCTTTGACGCTTGGCGCAACGGTGAAACCGGCTTTCCCCTGGTGGATGCCAACATGCGCGAGCTGGCCCACTCTGGGTTTATGTCGAACCGAGGGCGGCAGAATGTGGCCAGCTTCCTCACCAAAAACCTAGGCATTGATTGGCGTATGGGGGCCGAGTGGTTTGAGTCGCTGCTGGTCGATCACGACCCATGCAGTAACTACGGCAACTGGAATTACACAGCCGGAGTTGGCAACGACGCGCGGGGCTTTCGCTATTTCAACATTCCCAAGCAAGCGAAGGACTATGACCCCGACGGCCTCTACGTGAAGCACTGGTTGCCAGAACTAACCAACGTCCCTGCGGCCAAGGTGCACGAGCCGTGGAAACTTCAACCGGTGGAGCAAAAGCGCTTTGGGGTTATCCTCGGTGTTGACTATCCGCGCCCGGTGGTAAATTTGCAGAAATCGGTGCAGGCTAACGAAGCGATTTACAATGCCGCTCGCGAAATTGGTTAGGAGTTTTACTCACTCTAAGCTGTAACAATCTACCGATAAAAAACTGGCAGACCACTACTCTATAGCCCCTAAAAAGGTTGAGACAGGCCGGTTTCTTTGCGCTCGGTGGAGGCTAAACGGAGCACGGTAACGCTGCTCCACAATTTACTTAAACGTAGTCTGTGTAACGGCGGTCAATGTTGAGCTAACATAAACTTTATGCAGTGTTGACAATGTCATAGTTCACTAACTGATGCTGGCGGGTTAAGCCCAAAAGATAACGTTCATGACTAGAACAAAAGCACCACTAACGCATTTCCATAAATCAAACCGTTAAATCAAAACCTTAAATCAAATCGTTGAATCAGCCATTTAACCTAATAACCTCAGCTTTGGACGGCTGGGGTTTTTTGTGGCGATTTGTGCTGCGCCAGTCACATAGCCCTAGCGCTATTGCGGTTGATGAAACGCTCATTCGCTATGAATTTTGTAGGGCGTAGGAGCGATCGCAATCCCCTACGCCCTAATGGTCCAACAGATGAACCTACACCTTGGCCGCTAGTCGCTGGGCGATTTCATCGGCGTACTGGTCGGCGTTGAGCCCAGTTACCAAGTGCAGCACGTCATCCTGTAGCCGCATGATGCCTTGCACCCCAGCGGCCTGAAGCGCAGTTTCGTCAATGGCAGCGGGGTCGGTGACTTCTACCCGCAGGCGGGTCAGGGCAACGGAGTCAACGGTGCGAATGTTGTTGGCACCGCCTAAGGCTGCGATCGTGGCCTCGGCTTTTTGGGCCGCTTGGGGGTCAAAGGAAATTTTGACCGGATCGGGAGTGGTTTCATTCACAAAGCCTGTGGCAGGTACTTCCACAATGTCGGCTTCAGGGCCAGCGGTTTTGAGGTAGTCGGCCATGTCGGTCTTGAGGTTGTCAGACTGAGGGCCAAAAATAGCCTGGGCATTTTGCCCCATTTGCAAAACCCCAGAGGCTCCTAGGGCCTTTAGGCGGGGGACGTTGACCTTCGCCATATCATCCACGCTGATCCGCAAACGGGTAATGCAGGCATCCAAGTTTTTGATATTGCTGCGACCGCCAAAGGCCAGCACCAAGGCCTTTGCCATTTCAGCTTTGTCGCCAGTGATGGCGGCGGTGGATTCATCCACCTCCACATCCTCTTCGCGGCCTGGGGTCATGAGGTTGAACTGGCGAATGGCAAAGCGGAAGATGAAGTAATACAGGGCGACAAATACCGGAGCCAGGGCTGGGATCAGCCAGACCCGCGTCCCCAAACTGTTGAATAACACAAAGTCGATCAGCCCGTGGGAGAAGGTGAAGCCCATGCGCCCGCCCAGGGTGACAAATAGCCAGTCGGCGAACCCTGCCAGCACGGCGTGAATGGCGAATAGCTGGGGGGCGACAAATAGGAATGAGAACTCAATCGGCTCGGTAATGCCGGTTAAGAAGGAGGTCAGAGCGGCAGAAATCATCAGACCGCCGACCTGCTTGCGGTTCTTGGGTTTGGCACTGTGCCAAATGGCGATCGCCGCTGCCGGCAGCCCAAACATCTTGAACCAGTAGGCCCCACCCAAAATTCCTGCCGTTGGGTCGCCTGCAAAGAAGCGCGCAATGTCGCCCCGCACGGTCTCTCCAGTAATCGGGTCTTGGAATGAGCCAATCTCGAAGAAGAACGGCACGTTCCAGACGTGGTGCAGACCAAAGGGAATTAGCAAGCGCTCGATAAAGCCGTAGAGAGCAACGGTCAGTGGCACGTTGCCGCCCTCCGCTGCCGCTTGGGCAAAGCTGTTGATGCCAGCCCCAATGGGCGGCCAAATCACGCTCATCACCAAGCCCGTCAAAATGGCAGCAAAGGCGGTGATGATCGGCACAAACCGCTTGCCCGCAAAAAAGCCCAGGTAGCGCGGCAGGCTGATGCGAAAGAATTTGTTGAACATGTAGGCGGCGATGCAGCCCATAATCAAGCCGCCAAACACCCCCGTATCTAGCGTGGGAATGCCCAGCACTGTCTTGGTCTCCAAGCCCATGCCGAGGGCGACGGTACCCAGGGTGGCGAGAAACACCACGAAGCCGACGGTGGCGGCCAGCGCCGAGACGCCGTCGTTGCCGGTGTAGCCGATCGCCACGGCGATCGCAAAAATCAGCGGCAAACTGGCAAAAATTGCGTCTCCAGACGTTTTCATAATGGCGGCCAGCCACTCCGGCAGCCACCAAAACTTCGGATCGCTGAGAACGCCCTGCTCAATCTGCTGAAGCTCGATCAGGCGAGCGCTGCCTAGGCCCAGCAGTAGGCCCGCCACCGGCAGCACCGACACGGGAAGCATGAGCGACTTTCCCATTTTTTGCAGCAGCCCGAAGGCGTGGTTCCAGGTTTCTTTGATTTTCATAGGGGTGGGGGGTGTAGAGGTAGGGGGTGGGAGGGTAGGGGGTGGATGGGTGATGGAGTCGAGGTGAAGGGGGCAACACAGGGTTTATGTTTCTCACCGATCCGTTGGCAGAACAGAGGTTTAAACCGATGATCAGCCGCTCCTTTCCGCGAGGTGAAGGGCGGCGGAACGCCCTTCGAGAAGGGGGCCTGGGGCCAGCGAAATGGCCCCAGCGGCAGGCTTGGCTTTCGTCATTAATCGTGCGCCACGCTTTCCTGCAAGTAGTTGATCTGAATACTGCGTAGCTCATGGTGGGCGGTGCCCACCCTACGGTGCGAGTTCTCGAAGATGGTGCGGCGGGGCAATGTGGAATGGCATTGAGAGGACCCAGGCCGCCGAATGCACTCTACACCTCTTCTAAGGGCACCAGATCGCGCACTTGGGCGGCAGAATCCAAATTTAACGCCTGCTGCGCCAACTCCTGACAGTGGGAATAGCTCAAAGCCCGTACCTGGGCCTTCACCGCCGGAATCACGGGCACGCTGACGCTCAGTTCCTTCACCCCCAGGCCCATCAGAATAGGAACGGCTTGGGGGTCGCCTGCCATGCCGCCGCAGATACCTACCCATTTGCCGTGCTTGTCAGCCCCCCGCACCGTCAGGTCAATCATCCGCAGCACGCTGGGGTTGAGGGCATCGACATAGGGAGCCAGCTTGGGGTGACCGCGATCCATGGCCAGGGTGTATTGGGTGAGGTCGTTGGTGCCGATGGAGAAGAAATCGACGTGCTGAGCAAAGCGCTCCGCTGACACAGCGGCGGCGGGCACCTCGACCATAATGCCAATCTCAATGGGCGGAACGCCCAGCTTTTGACGCTCCTCTTCCATCACCGCTTTGGCCATCTCCAACTCCTCCATGCGGGCAATCATGGGGAACATCACCCGCGCTTTGCCAGCGGTAGAGGCTCTGAGGATGGCGCGAAACTGGGTACGCATCAGCTCGGGGCGATCGAAGCCCAGGCGAATGCCCCGCTCGCCCAGGAAGGGATTTTCCTCGTGGGCCATAGGTAGGTAGGGCAGAGGTTTGTCGCCGCCCACATCCAGGGTGCGAATGATCATGGGGCGATCGCCCAACACCCGCAAAATGCCGGCGTAGATCGCCTCTTGCTCATCCTCTGTGGGGGCCGAGCTGGCCTCCATAAACACAAACTCTGTTCTCAGAAGACCGACGCCTTCGCCGCCCACATTGAGCGATGCCTCAGCGTCTTTTTGGCTGCCAATGTTGGCGACCACCTCAATCTGCTGCCCATCCTGGGTGATGGCGGGCGCAAAGGCATGCTCCAGATCCTTCGCCTGCTTGGCCTTTTGGCGGGCAATGCGATTTTGGGTTTGCTCCAGTTCGTCTACAGAGGCGTTGAGCCTCACCCGGCCCTTGGTGCCGTCGAGAATTACTGGAGTGCCGTCAGCTAAGTCTAGAATGCGGGGTTCGATACCGGCGATCGCCGGTATGCCCATCGACCTGGCCAAAATCGCTACGTGAGAAGTAGCCCCGCCCGCCACCGTGGCAAAGCCCACCACTCGGGCTGGGTCAAGGTTGGCCATATCCGAGGGGGTGAGGTCTTCGGCCAGCAAAATGCTGTTGGCGGGCAACACCAAAGCCTCTGCCTTGACGCCTGTGAGAATGCGCAGCACGCGATCGCCCACATCGCGCAAATCGTTGGCCCGCTGGGCTAGCAGCTCGCTCTTGAGCCGGGCTAGGGTATCAGCCTGGGTCGTGTAGGTCTGCTGCCAGGCAAAAGCGGCGCTCTTGCCCTGGTCGATAGCGCTGGTGGTGCTGTCAATCAGTTCTGGGTCTTCCAGCAGTTCTTGGTGGGCGGCGAAGATGGCGGCTTTGCTGGGGTCGCCCTGGCCATGCACCTTGGCGCGCAGGCTCTCAATTTCGAGCGCCGCTTGGTCGATCGCTCTGGCAAGCTTGCGGTGCTCATCCTTAGGGCTGTCTGCGGTTTCGTCAATGCGCAGGGCCTGTCGCTGCTGACGGTAGGTGTTGCCCACCGCTACCCCAGGCGAGGCGGCTACGCCCAGAATAATATTGGGGTCGTCGCTCTTGGGTCGCGGGGCCGGGGCGGAAATATCGGCTTGGGCAACACTGGCGGCAGCGGTGGTCACGGGTGCAGCACCCTCTTCGCCCAGGCCATCCCGCAGGGCTGTGGACAGGTCTGCGATCGCCGTGGCTGCGTCGGCCCCGGTCGCCTCCAGCGTCACCGTCTCACCCCGACCGATCTCCAACCCCATAATTGCGACCACGCTGCGGACGTTGGCGCTGTCGCTGCCCCGATGCAGGCGAATAGCCGACTGATACTTTTTCGCTAGCTGAGCCAGCACCGCCGCCGGTCGGGCATGCAGCCCCACCGGGTTGGGAATGACAATGGCTTCGGAGGTCATCGTGTCCCCGGTCTCGGCCTTGCTAGCGGTTGTTTCCCCCACTAGCACCAGCTCCAGCACCATATTGCGGGCGGCGTTGACCATACCGTTAGCGGGTCTAAACTCGGCCACGCGATCGCTGTTGGTCACCACAATTTGGGTCAGCAGGCTGCGGGCGTGGAGCGCTATATAGTCGGCGTCGAACTCAATTAGGATGTCGCCGGATTTAACGCGATCGCCCACCTTTACCCTGGCCGTAAACCCCTCACCCTTTAGAGCTACGGTATCTAGCCCAATGTGCATCAAAATCTCAATGCCCCCGGCGGTCTTCACCGTGACTGCATGACTAGCGCTATGAATTTGCAAAATATCCCCATCGCAGGGGGCTAGCAGCACCTGACTGGTTGGATCAATAGACACGCCATCGCCCACCATCTTTTGCGCAAATACTGGGTCAGGCACGGTGTCTATCGGAACCACCAGCCCCGACAGCGGGGCCGTTAAAACCAGACTGTTAGTTTTGGTTGGGGGGGCTTCAAGGGCTGTCATAGGTAGGTCCTGAGAAAAGATTAGTTTTGATCGGAGTTCAATTTCGGGACTGCCAAATGATTTTGGGGTGTAGCAAAATTCGGTCTGAGCCGGTCAAAGGCATGGTGTTGAGCGTTGCCTTTTGAGGGGGAATATAAACATCAAAGATGATGGCCACCCTAGTGGGTTCAATTCAGCAATCTAACGTTGCAAAGTAGTCGGGTAAGTATCGGTTTTGTTAGGTGCGATCGCGCCTAGCACCGTCAGCATCGATAAGGCTGGGCGCGATTGGTTTAGAATCACCACAGATAACCCTTTAATCTCTGTGCATTTGGGAATGGCCCAGTCTTCTACTCCTCGCCGCCCTTCAATCAGCCCCTGGGAACGTCTGGTGGTCTTTGCCAACAGTGAAACCGTCCTCTATGTGCTGAAGCGCATCTTGCAGGCTGCCCTAACGCTGCTGCTGGCCTCGGCCCTAAGCTTTTTTGTAATTCAGCTAGCACCGGGCAATTTTCTCGATCAGTATCGCCAGAGCCCGCAGTTTTCGCCCGAGACCTTGGCACAGCTAGAGGCCCAGTTTGGCCTCGATCAGCCAGCTTGGCGGCAGTACCTCAACTGGCTCTACCAGGTGATCTTCCACGGCAACTTTGGCCTCAGCTTTGCCTACCAGCGCCCGGTGGTCGACCTGCTGTGGGAGCGGGTACCCAATACTCTGTTGCTCGCCTTCGCGGCTTTTCTGGTTACCTGGCTAATCGCCATTCCCATGGGCATCGTCAGCGCGGTCAACCAAAACCGTCCTGCTGATCGCGTGTTGCGGGTGCTGAGTTATCTGGGGCAGGGCATGCCCAGTATTGTGACCGGCCTGCTGCTGCTGTTTTTTGCCCAGAGTGTGGCACCGCTGTTCCCCATTGGCGGGCGCACCAGCATCATCTATGACGACCTCAACTGGTTTGGCAAGATCGTCGATGTGGGCTGGCACCTGATCTTGCCGACTCTGGCCCTTAGCATCACCAGCTTTGCTGGACTTCAGCGAGTTACTCGTGGTCAGCTGCTCGACGTGCTGCGCCAAAACTACATTCAAACCGCCCGGGCTAAAGGGCTGTCGGAAAATCGGGTGGTCTACGTCCACGCCCTACGCAATGCGGTCAATCCACTGATTACGCTCCTAGGCTTTGAGTTTGCGGGTTTGCTGGGGGGCGCATTCATCACTGAAACCTATTTCAACTGGCCTGGTCTGGGGAAACTGACCCTCGAAGCGGTGCAGGCCCAGGATTTGTATCTGGTAATGGCGAGTCTGATTATGGGGGCGGTGTTGCTGATTGTGGGCAATCTGCTGGCCGATTTGGCGCTGAGCTTTGTCGACCCTCGTATTCGCCTGTCGGATATTAACTAGGCGGCAAGAAAATATGGTGTCTCAGCTCTACTATTTGCTGCGATCGCGCGCCGACGGCAGCTACCTAGTGGCCCGTCCCCACGGTGGTGGTAGCCCCGATCAGCCGCTTCCTACGGGGTTTCTGCTAGTGTTTACCGCCGACTACGATGCCCTCAGCTATCTCAACGCCCATGCCCCCGAGCTGAGCGACAAATTTGCGATCGAGACCATCACCGCCTCCAGCCTCAAACCCTTGCTCAACCGCTGGGATTTTCAAGGTTTGGGCATGGTCAATGACCCCCGCCTGCCCCAGGTCGAGTTCTTTAACCGCAGCTAACCAGGGCTTCCTCAAAACCAAGAAAAAGTCATCGCGGCACAATAGATCAATAGCTGATACCCCCCATTCCAGCCATAGCAGCCATGGCCAATAGAACGCAATACCTGCTGGAATTAGTCCGTCGCAACGTTAAACCGTACATCGCTAACCCAAAGACCAAAGCCGTTATGGTCACAGGTTCAGTGGCAGAGGGACGGTGTGATGAGTATTCAGATTGCGATGTGATGCTGTACTACGATGAGCTGCCTACCGATGGTGAGTTGGCTCTGGCACGGCAGCACAATCAAGGTGCAGAATTAATTGAATTTTTGGGCGATCGCCAGTCGGGTGCGTTTGGTGAAACCTTTCGGGTACATGGGGTTGAATGCCAGTTTGCCCATACTGCGATCGTCCAGTGGGAAGCAGAAATGGCCACCGTTCTGGAGAAGTTTGAGATTCAACCCGGCATCATGAAAATGCTGCACGGCACCCTAATTGGCATGCCGCTCTACGGGGAAGCCCTCATTCAGCAGTGGAAAGACAACATCGCTAAGTATCCTGACCAACTCGCCCAGGCTATGGTAGAGCACCATCTCAGGTTTTTCGCCCTTTGGGGCATGCAGCCCAAGCTTGCTCGGCGCGATGCCACCCTCTGGTATTACCAAATTCTGGTTGAGTCTGCCCAAAATATTCTCGGCGTGCTGTCGGGCTTAAATCGTCTGTACTTCTCAACGTTTCAATTCAAGCGCATGGGCACCTTGATCGAGCAAATGGAGATCGCCCCTCAGAATCTTGCAGTTCGTCTAAAGGGTTTGTTTTACCAAGAGGAACCTATCGCAGCGCTTAACCTGGAATCCTTGGTACAAGAAACTGTAGCGCTAGTCGAGGCTCACATGCCTCGGATAGATACCACTTTTGCCAAGCGACAGCTAGGGTGGAGACAGCAGCCGTGGCAGATTATGTCAGCCGATTAGAACCCATGCAGAACTGGCGCTTCTGTAGCTGTCAGCTTCCCCCGTGGCGAGTAAAGAGCCTGAAGTAGAGTCCCTGACTCAATTCCTTTATGGGAAACAACAGGTAGGTTATCGGGTTGATAGTGACGATGATGTTGCGCACGTTGCGCTTGGCTAAGGCCACTACCGCCCAAGCTACCCAATCAGCAGACATCACCCCAGTTGGGTTGAGGTTGCTCTTGAACGGCCCCAGAATCACCTTGCGCACTACGCAGGGGGCATCGAGCCGTCGCAGACTAACCAGGTCGCCCATCAGTCGTTTAGACGTTTCGTACAGTGGGCTAAAGGCTGGGTTGACCTCGGCTTCGGAGGTGTTGACCCAGACTTCCTTAGTAGCCCGTTGGGGTGACGTTTCCACCGTGCTGAAGAAGACTTCCATCAGTCGCCAGCCAGAGAGGGCGTTAGCCTCCAGGGAGGTTTGAATGGCCTCTGGGGTGCGATCGCCGTGCACATTTAGCCCGTGGTTCAGAATCAGAATGTCTACCTTCTTGAGCGCCTCGCGCAGGTCGGCTTCAGCCCCAGGCTGCCACTGCCAGCAGGGAATGCCCTCCTCAAAGGTGGCGTTGGCAGAGGTCGTTAGGGCAATGGGCCGGGCTTTCTGACGAACGAGTTCGTTGAGCAAAGCACGGCCCATAGTGCCCGACGCGCCGGTTACCGCCACGGTTTTGCCTTTGAGAGAAACAGCAGTGCCCATCAGCTTGTCTAGACCGGTAAAGTAGCCGGCGAAGTAGGCATTGGTGTCGTCGAAGTGATGCCGCCAGTGATAAGTGCGGTTGACTCGCCAGTTGCCAGGAATCGTGGTGAGTTCGCCGGGTTCGTGGGTGAGGTCGGTGGTGAGTAGCCAGCCCTGGGATCGCGCGATCGCCGCCAGCAAAAATCCCAGCCCATACAATGACCCTAGCCACAGCCCAGCGATGCCCGTAGAGATCGCTAGACCCGCCAGTGCCCCAGTCATAACAATGGCTTCGGGAGTGTCGTTATAGAGCTGAGCCTGGCGGTAAAGGTCGGGGCTAACGGGGCTAAAGTCTTTTTTATAGGCCCGATGATGCCAGTTGTGGAGGCGCATGAGGGGCGGCCAGTAGTGGCTGACCATATGATAAATATCGCGCACCGCCTCTGCTATTAGGATCGCGATCGCGCCCCACAATCCCTGCCAAATCACCGTTTCAAGCGGCATATAAAAATCCACACCACATCGAGCAATTCACATTCTGACACGACTTGCTCCGGGGTGCAGGCCTCTGAACAATAGCAAAGCCCAGAGGCGACCCTCCGGGCTTTGCTATTGCTTGGGATTTAATCAAACAGCTAAGCCGCAGGTTCTTCGGCTGTAGCAGTCGGAGCACCAACTGGGCGCGATACTTCAATGCCGTTTTCTTCTAGCACCACCACTGGATCGCTACCGCGCATGTCAATGCGCTTGACCAGCACCTGACCGTTAGAAACTCGCTGACCTGCCTTGACATACTGACTACCAGCCGAGGTTTGTACCACAGCAAAGTTTTCGTTGCCGATGGTCATCACGCCGGTCACCAGCACGGCTTCCGCGAGGGCGGGCTTTGGAAGTTGAGGCAGAGGTGCTAAGGCCGCAGGGGTTGCAGAACGTCTAGCACCAGCGTTGCCTGCAGCGGCTCCTGACCCGCCTGACGTCGTACCAGCTGCGCCACCAGCGCCACCAGCTCTAGCCACAGCGGACCCAGCGCCGCCACCAGCACCAGTACCTGCCCTGCCACCAGCCGCAGTAGCACCAGTCCCACCACCCGCAGTAGCACCAGCCGTAGCTGTGCCACGGGTCGCGCCTCCTACTGGCGGTGGTGGGGCAATTACCCGAGGCGGCGGCGGTGGTATGGGCACTATGGCGAAGGGGTCGGTACGGCTGTTGTTAATTTGCTGAAGGCGCTCGTTGGGGTCGGTAGACTGAATCAAATCAGCCCGAGCAATGGGCGAGAGCTGAGGTGCAACGGGCACCAGCGGCTCGGCAAAGGCTTCTTGGGTAGCTACCGGCTCCTCAGGTACGGGCACCGACTCCACCGGAACTTCTTCAGCGGGAATGCTCTCTTCGGCAGGGGTACCAGCCTGCTGGGTTCGCTGGGCAATAAAACTACCCAAGAAGGGAATTGACGCCAGCATGGCCAGCAGACCACCTAGAAATATCATGAGGCTGTTGCGGGCCCACTTGCGGCCTCGAAACTTAGCCCAAAAGACTAGCAGCGCAAAGGGGATAAACAGTGACAGCAAACCCCACACGGGGCTGACCTTAAACGCGTCTACAACGCCAACAAGGCTGCCCACAGTAGCCAGCACAGCGCCAAGAATAAACAAGACTAAAAACGCGATCGCCCCCATGGCTGAGCCTCCTTGCTTCCTGAGCCGATGTTCCTAAACGATAGCTCAATTCCGAGGATGCAGAGCGTTTTAGGCGGTTTCATCTTCGTTAGACACCATAAGCACCTGTAAATGCTTGAGCCCTTGCTTCACCCGGCGCGATACGGTAACGGCGCTAATCCCCATGCGCTCGGCGGTTTCTTTTTGGGTAAGGTCGTAGAGAAAGACAAATTCCAGCACTTCGCGGGTGCGGTTCTCAAGCTGGTGCAGAGCCTGCTGAAGGCGAAGTTGATCTTCTTGAGCCAGCTGAAAACTTCTGTATTTGAGGTCGGGCAACAGGTCGCCTAGACAGCCTGATTCTTCATCTTGTACTGGGGCGTCGAGGCTCAGCAGCGATCGATTGCGAGTGGCCAGCTTGACATCTTGCCACTCGGCTATCGAGATATCGAGGGCTGCAGAAATTTCGGCATCGTTGGGCAGACGACCCAGATCGGCTTGCAGTTGGCGAATAACACGGGCCGACTGGCTTTGCAGTGCCTGCCACCGCCGTGGGATGCGCATAGAGGTGCTTTTGTCGCGCAGGTAGTGCTGAATTTCGCCACGAATGTAGGGAATTGCAAAGGAACTAAAGGCATAGCCCTTGCCCATGTCGAAGCGTTCGATGGCGCGAATCAGCCCCAGGCTACCCACCTGCATGAGGTCGTCAAAGGTTTCGTTAGATTGTTGCAGCCAACGGTAGGCCTCACGGCGGACTAACCCAATGTTGAGCTGCACCAGTTGATTGCGCAAATTGAGATCGGGATTGCTTTGATAGAGCCGCAGCAGTTCTAGGGTGCTGCCTTTAGCTTGAAATCGGGAAGTGGCGACCATGGCGATCTCAGGAAGTGGTGAATCCAGTTGGGTAAACCGAGAACTATGCTGCCTGACGGTAAGGCCCTAAACGGTAGCAAAGGTAGTTGGGAAGGCGGCAAAGAAAACCTTGCTACTCTCGACCAGCTGCTCTCTGTTAACGACAAGGCAGTGCATCACAGGATCGTGTGCTCGTGATATAAGCCTAAGGGCCGACGGAGGCGACCACAATGGCGTAACTACGGATACCTATGGACTCGCCTCATCAGTATAAGAGCTGGCGATTCTGTTCTAAAGTCTTCCTGCTTGAGTACTTCTTGCCAAGGCTTTAATGGGCCGATTTGGGGTGCTACCCTCAAATTTTGTTGGTCGCCAAGCCTTGCTCCCCAATGGTTTCAGCCTCGTTTACATAATTTCTACGGCTCTGTGAACTTTTGGCAAAGTCTGCCAGATCTTACGGAGGTGGCTAGGCAAGTCTAGTCGTTGGTTAAAATTTGAGTCTTGAACTTATGCCTGGATAATTAAAACAAAGACCCGTGTTTTCCCTGGGGTGGGTCTCGAAGCGTTACATAAGTTCGGAGTCAATGCTTAGTTTAGGTTCGGTGCAGCGATGCCTTTCTCACTCCAAATTCATCTAGGTCCGGAAAGGCGATGTCAAAATAGGCTTTAGGCTGGCGATCGCCAGTTTGTAATCCTAGGGCTCATCGCTATGGTTTTCTTTCGGTCTCGCCCCGGCTGGCAGCTACCAGAGTCGCGAGTGACTGCTGAGGGGGTGTTTTGGCAGCGACGACGGTTTATGAAGTCGCTGATTGGCGCCGGAGTCGGGTTTGCAGCTGCTTCAGCAGGGGCCTGTCAGCGATCGCCCACCATGGATGCAGACCTAGCTAATACCCTAGGAGAACCCCTAAATGGGGCGAGGCTCAACGGTGCCTTTGCCGATGCTGGACGAGAGCCGACGCCACAGGTGTATGCCAGCCGCTACAACAATTTCTACGAGTTTGGCGGCAGCAAAGATATTTGGGCGAGTGCCCAGGCTCTGCCAACTGACCCGTGGAGCGTAGAGGTAACAGGATTGGTCAAAAATCCTCAAACCTTTAGCCTGGATGACTTAACCCAGCGCTTTGCTTTAGAAGAGCGCATCTACCGATTTCGCTGTGTAGAGGCCTGGGCTATGGTTGTGCCCTGGATTGGTTTCCCCATGCGATCGCTGATGGCGGCCGTGGAGCCAACCTCAGCGGCTAGGTACGTGCGGTTTACTTCCTACTATGATTCGGCGGTGTGCCCTGGCCCCAGCCTGGGCTTTGCCCGCAACCTGCCTTGGCCCTACACCGAAGGGCTGACCGTGGAGGAAATGGCTAACGATTTGGCCTTCTTTGCGGTCGGTGTCTATGGGCGCACCCTGCCTAAGCAACACGGCGCTCCAATTCGCATGGTGGTGCCCTGGAAGTATGGCTTTAAGGGGGCCAAATCGATTGTCAAAATTGAGTTTGTGGCCGAGCAGCCCGCCACCTACTGGAATACGCTAGCCCCCGATGAGTATAAGTTTGAGGCTAATGTGGAGCCCGATGTGCCTCACCCACGCTGGTCGCAGGCTAAAGAGCGGTTGATTGGAGAATCGACGGCAATGTTTACCTGGGAGCAGCAGCCCACGGTGATCTACAACGGCTATAGGGAGTATGTGGCAGAGCTGTATGGGTAAGGGGTTAGGCGGCGATCGCAGCCCGAATCACCTCTTCGTCCAGATCCTTACCAATCACGACCAGCCGGGTTTGGCGAGGCTCACTGGGTTGCCAGGCCCGGTCAAAGAAGGAGTCAAACCGCTGACCAACGCCGTGGACTACCAGACGCATGGCTTTGTTAGGAACGTCAACGAAGCCCTTGATGCGGTAGATCTCATGGGTGGCGGCGAGGGTTTCTAACCGCTTGACTAAAGCCTTGGGGTCAAAACTTTGATCGAGCACGATGGGGATGGCGATGATGTCGTCGTCGTGGTCGTGATCATGTTCGTGGTCGTGGTGGCTGGGGCGGCTGTCGAGGTTGTCTTCGACGGCGGAGTTAAAGCCCAGCAGCAGGTTGGGGCTGACGGGGCTGCTGCCCTCGCCTCCGGCTAGACCCAGTACTTTAACGGAGTGGGGTAGCTGCTGGGTGAGCCAGGTTTCAATGCGGGTGCGGTCGCTCTCACTCACCTTATCTACCTTGGTCAACAGCACTAGGTCAGCGCAGTTGAGCTGGTCTTCAAACAATTCTTCTAAAGGCGTTTCGTGGTCGAGGCTGTCGTCGGCCTGGCGCTGAGCCTCAAGGGCGGGTAGGTCGCCCACTAGGTCGCCTGCAGCTAGGGCTTCGCAGTCGACTAGGGTAATGACGCTGTCAACGGTGGCGGCGGTGCGAATTTCGGGCCAGCGAAAGGCCTGCACCAGGGGCTTGGGCAGGGCGAGGCCAGAGGTTTCGATCACAATGCAGTCGATCTGGTCGCGGCGGGTCATCAGCTGCTGCATGGTGGGCAAGAACTCCTCCTGCACGGTGCAGCAGAGGCAGCCGTTGGTGAGTTCGAGAATGTTGGTTTCGGGGGCGATCGCTTCCCCATCTTCGTCACACACCTGGCAGCTGCGCAGCAGGTCGCCGTCGATGCCGACTTCGCCGAACTCGTTGACCAGCACGGCAATGCGCCGACCCTCAGGGTTTTGCAGCAGTTGGCGGATTAGGGTGGTTTTGCCTGCCCCCAAAAAGCCGGTAATGATGGTGACTGGAATTTTATGCATAGCCTTTACATTGCGCCGATTCTCAAGCTATCACGGCAACAGCCGGGTAGAGAGAACAACTTATATCGTGGTTCAGCAGTGGATCGGATTATTCGGCATCCCCCACCTGCTTTTGGTCAACCTCGCCAAAGATGGCGCTGGGGTGGCAGTAGTATTTAAACTCCAGCAGGTTAAAAAATGGATCCTGTAAAAAGAAGGTGCGGTGCTCTAGGGTGCTGCCTGCAAAGCGACGCTTTTCGCCCTGATAGAAGTTGAGCTGCTTATCCTTAGCCTGGTGCAGCAGGGCTTCCCAATCGGACTCGGCCAAAAAGACTAGGCCAAAGTGGCGAGGATAAATTCCCTTTTGTGGAGCCAGATCGGCGGTGGTGTGGGCCACCAGCTGGTGACCACGGAGGTTGAGAATGAGGGAGCTGGCCGTTTCTCGTCCTGGCTGGCAGCCCAACCCGGTGACGTAAAAGTCTTTTGCTGTGGCAATGTTGGTCACTGGAAAGGCCAGGTGAAACAGAACGGCAGCAGAGTCCATAGGGTTAGCGGGTGCAATTTGAGGTGATGGGCCGCGATCGCCCCGAGTCCAGCTACAGCGTCGCCATTTTTGCTGCGCGCAGCCTACGGCATCCCAGAAACGGGAACCGACTCGGCACCAGGATCCGTGCCGGAATCGACCGCCTTGAGCAGGGCCTTGAGGGCAGTGTCTTCAGCTTGACTAATTTGCTGGTCTAGCAGAGCGATTTGAATAGCCTTTGACAGCACAAAGGCAGCTACTTCAGGTTCGAGTTGCTCCACCAAGAGAGCCATCGGCATGGGCACCTTTAGGGCTGAGTGAATGCCCATCAGCAACGATTCTTCCATGCCCATGGCCACTAGTCTGGGACGCAGGGCAGGCCAGTCTGCGAGGGGGTCTTGTCCGCTGGCATGGAGAATGGAGGCCAACAGCCGCTGCACCTTACTCTGTTGGGCCGGGGGCATAGCGCTGTAGGCAAGGGTATCGACGGCGGGGGTAGCGTCTACATCTCGGTTGAGGTTGTCGAGAATTTGCTGCCACTCAGCCTCGCTACACTGCTCTGGCTTGCCGACGCAGAGCGATACCTGAATGCAGTTGCCGTTGGTTTGCAACTGAGTTACCTCGGCGTGAATGCCCAGATAGCCTAGCCACTGCGACACCATGCCCACTAGCTTGCTGTTGGCCGACTGGGCTTGGGCCAGCATTTGCACTTGGGTACGCACCAGGGGGCGAACAAGCTGTACAAGCATGGAGCTTTCCTCGCGATCGCGTGATCTGAAGCCGCTTTGATCTTACACAACCCCTTGAGCTGTGGTGGTAATGCAGTATGCCATTGGGTAGCGAACTAGCGGTCTGAGTCACGACAGGAAGGATGCCTGCTCCTTAGCTGACGGGGCCAAGGCGATCGAGGGGCCAAAACCGGAACCGGGCGCGGCCAATGATGTTTTGCTGAGGGAGCCCGCCCCATACGTGGGAGTCGTTGCTGTCGTTGCGGTTGTCGCCCATGACAAACACCTGCCCTGAGGGGACGGTGACGGGCTCTAACGTGTAGGCCGGTGCTTCAAGGGTGTAGTCCTCTTGCAGCGGTTCGCCGTCAACGATCACCTGTCCTTGGCGGACGGCGATGGTCTGACCGGGTTCGCCAATCACTCGTTTGATAAAGGCCTGACGAGTCTCGTATCCCAGCTGGGCAAGCTGCGGCGGTGGCGCAAACACCACGATGTCGCCCCGGTGAGGAGACTGCCAGCGGTAGCTGATTTTTTCGACCAGTAGGCGATCGCCGATGTGCAGCGTCGGATCCATCGAGTTGGAGGGAATGTAGCGAGGTTCAGCGATTAGCACCCGCACCGTGAGGGCTATTGCTAGGGCGATCGCCAGTACCCGGATATTACTCCACTGCCCGGTCCACAGCGATCGCCAGCGGGCCCAAGCTGAAACCTCCGCTGGCGGTGCTTTATCTTCAGTGGGGGGATTAGGTGGGGCAGGTTGCGGCAGCTTAGGATTCATCAGGTTGTCGTTGTCGCGGTATGGGGCAGCAATGCTTTTTCCTTTCACCTTAAAGCCCAGCGTTGCCCTTGAGCTCAAGGCTGAAATCGAAATTCTACAACTGCGCCGGTGTTTTCATTGAACTGCTCGTAGCTAGTAATACCCCGCACCGTGATCTGGTCGTTGATGCGATAGCGCACGCTAAACACGGCGGGGGTAACATTAGTAAATACTTTTTGCACTGATACCGAGATACTGGGTGAAAAATTAAAGCCAATCTCGCCGCCAATATCGATCGTACCTGTCTGCTGCCCCCCGGGTGGCGAGGCCGAAAACAGGCGTAGCTCGGTGCGATCTAGCCCCGATCCCAGCAGATTTTGCAGGTTGTTGAGCAGAGCCGATCCCGCAAAAGCCAGCAGGCCTTGGAACCCATCGCCGCCGCCTGACACGCTACCCAATGTGGATTCAAGCGCCGCCAGTAGCCCACCGCTGAGCAAGGCAACAATCTCACCCTCGGAGCGGGGTGGAGTACTGGATAGCTCTACCCCCTGCAAATTCACTACGCGGCTAACGCGGCCGTTGACGCTGGCGCGAATGCGTACAGTCTGCACCCCAGCCTGGGTGAGACCCAGCTGGTCGATGCGAGACACGCTAATCTCGTTGCGGGGGAAGGGGGTGGCTACAGCTAAGGCATTGCCAGCCGCAGCGCTATCGGGCACTGCTGCTGATAGGTTGGCTACTAAGTAGGGGTCGATGGTTTCGTCGAGATCGCTGAACTCGGCGTAGTTCTCATCACCTGTGAGGCGAAACTCGGTGGTCAGTAGGTTAATGCGGCCCGAAGGTAGATTGATCCGGCCATCGGGTCTGATGTTGGGGACAGTACCCATCAGGTCTAGCGTACCTTCGGCCCTCACATCCACAATGCCGGGGACGGCCAACCGCACATTCTCAGCCAGCACCAGCTTAAGGTCTTCTAACACCGGCGGAATGGGGTCAAAGATGCTGGGCTCTGCAGTAGATGCAAAGGTGGTGGAGGTGCCTCCCCCGACACTGGTATCGGGCAGGGTGAGCAGCCCGTTTGATAGTTTCACTTCGCCATAGACCAGGGGCGGCAACAAAAAGACGCTGCCATCGACAACAACGTTGCCATCGACGCGGCCCCGATAGGTGCCAGCAGGGTTGCGCAGGTCAAGAGCAATGTTGTCGAGGGTAACGCGGAAGGGGTTTTCACCCGTCGGCACTGGCGTACCGTCATTCTCTTGGGCCGTGCGGGTGTCAAATAGCCCAGGGGCCAAATCTTGCACTGAGGGCAGCAGCTTGAGGTTGCCCTCAGCCGTTACCTTGCCGTTGCTAAAGTCGCCCTCTAGGTTCTGGAACGCGAGCACGAGGCCGTTGGTGTAGACAGAGTTGCCGCGGATGGTATCAAGGCCTTCGAGCACGTCAATGCGGCCCTGGATATTGGTGAGGGGCTCGGACAGGCTGCGGGAGCTGATGGTGACGCCATCAAGGTTGGCATTGCCGGTCACATTGAGGGTGGTGAGGGCTTCCTGAACAGGCTGGTTGACGGGCCAGCGCCCTTGAACGGCTAGGTCGAGGCTGGCTGGGCCTGACTCCCAGGTGATGGCGCGGGTGAACAGATTAACCAAGGCAAAGCCCTCGTCGCGCACTCGCAGGGAAATATCGACCGTATCGGTTTCAGGCTGTTGCCGAAGACCG
The DNA here is from genome assembly GCF_014696135.1 of Nodosilinea sp. FACHB-141. Classification (NCBI taxonomy): domain Bacteria; kingdom Bacillati; phylum Cyanobacteriota; class Cyanophyceae; order Nodosilineales; family Nodosilineaceae; genus Nodosilinea; species Nodosilinea sp. FACHB-141. Next base: position 932,649 of record NZ_JACJPP010000007.1, read on the forward strand.
GGCAGAGGCAGGGGCACAGTGGCCACCAGCCGCAGCGGGTCGACTTGTTCGTCAATGGCGACTCGGCTGATCAGGTTGAGGCGGGCGTCTTCGTACCGGAAGTTGGCGGTGGCTAAATCAATGGCGTTGCGGTTGATGGTGGCTTCGTTAACCGCCAGCTGACCGCGCACTTGGGGGGCAGCCAGGGTGCCAGTGAGGGTGGCCCCCAGGTTGACTAGACCGTCGAGGTTGTCGGGCAGGCGTAAAGGCTGGCGCAGCGCGTTGATGGGCACATTACTCACCTCCAGACGCAGCGTGCGGGCCACGGGGTCATCAGGACGCAGGCTAAAGTCGCCGTTGAGGGTAGCCAGCCCTACACCCTGCTGGGTGGTCTCTGAAAAGTCGGTGAAGTTGGAGCGCAGGCTGACCGGCTCGAGGCGAATGATGCTGTCTTGGTAGCTGCCCTTAGCAATAACTTCGTCGATGCGATAGGTGGCACCGTTGCTGCCGTCAGCATTGCCCCAGACCCAATCAGCGCCGGCCAGGTCGAAGGTGATGTTGAGGCTGTCAGGCACGATGCCATTGGCGGTCACTTTGCCCGAAAAATTGCCGACAAACTCGTCGAGGGGAGGCAGGGTGGCGGTTTCGCCCTGGGCCGCCAGCATATCTTTGAGCTCTTGCACTTCGGCTAGACGGCGGAGCTGATCGAGCAGGCTGGCGTTGCGATCGCCCACGGTCTGCACCTCCTCTAGCGACGCCAAATCGGCCTCAGTAGCCGGGCGATACCACTCGGGGGGCTGCAACACGTTAAAGCGAAAATCGGCCTGCTCAAAAATCAGCAAGGTTTTGAGCAGGTCTTGAATTTGACCATTGTCAACCACGAGCTCGCCGTTGATCTGGGGCTGGTCGCCTAGGGTGTAGGTGCCGCTGGCCAGGTAGCGGCTGAGCCCTGAGGCCGATTCGAGCACGACCCCGGCTAGACCAATGACGTTGTTGGCGTAAGTAACGCTGCCTCGCAGACGACCATAGCGAGTAAACTCAGCCGGACGCTCGGGGGCTGTGGGGTCAATGGCGACGGTGGTGGTTTCGTTGGGCAGCCTCAGGTAGCCAATGCTGGGGTCTTCCACATCGAAGGTGGCCTGTAGGGTGGGCTGCCGCAGGTTGGCGACAATTTCGGCCCGGCTGATCAGACCGCTCACGGTGCCGATGCCGTTCACGCCAGCCTGGGGCAGGCGGAGGTCGCTCAGGGGCAGATTTTCGACGGTGGCGTAGAGGTTGTCGCCTCGGGTGTAGCCCTCGGCCAAGGCCTCGCCGCTGCGGATCTCGAAGGCTAGATCGCGTTCGCCCCCAGCGCTGGCTACATAGACGCGATCGCCGCCGCCTGTCAAATCAACCGCCAGTGCGCCGCCCTGGTTGTAGCTAACTGGGCCGCTGAGGGGAGAGGCAAAGGCCAGATCGCCCGCCTGTAGCCCCACTAGAGAGGCATCGCCGCTAAGGGCTAGAGCACCGGGACGACCGCGTAACCGTCCGTTAAAAAAGGCATTGCCCGTCAGGGGAATTACCTGGGGCACGGGCAGCGCCGCCAGGCTGAAGTTATCGGCGTTGAGGTTGAGATCGAGGTTGGCGATCGCTGGTGCTCCCGGGCCACTGAGCCGCGGGGTAATAAATCCATTGGCCTGAATTCCTGTAGTGTTAGCCTGCCGCACCAGGATCGACTGCCCGTTCCAAGCTAGGTCGGCGGTGAGCGGGCCGCGCACCTGGGCGAGCTGGGGCGAGCGGGCTGCCGCCGTAGCCAAGCCGTCTGAGAGCACGAGCTGCCCCTGTCCCCTCGCCCCGGCCAGGGTGAAGTTGTCGGTGCTGCCGGTAAAGCGAAAATTGCCGTCAGCGGTGCCCTGGAGGTCGGGGGCAAAGGCCGCCATTTGCAGATCTTGGCCCTGCAGGTTAGCGCTCCACTGGCCGCCCGCCAGACTTGCGTTAGTGAGCAAGGTGCCGCCCCTGGCCAGGGCGATCGCGCCATTGCCCTGACCCCGCACCCCTGACAGACCAGGATTGTCTAGGGTGCCTGAAAGCTGAGCGGTGCCGCTAGCCACCCCATCGAGCCCAGCCCCCAAGCGGCTGAGCTGCACCCCCTGGCCCCGTAGGTCAGCGTTCCACTGCCCATTGGCGAGCAGGCCATCGCCCGCTATGGTGCCCCCCGCCACTTGCACAAAGGTATTGGTGAAGCGGACCTGGTTGCCCGCCAGTCTAAGGTTGCCCTGGGCTGGGTAGTTGCCCATGGGGGCGCGCCAGCTGGCCGTGCCGACGAGCTGGTTGACGGGGCCAGCGATCTCAGCGTCAAAAAATACCGACCCTAGGGCCACCCGGTCAGACAGTCCGTAGGCTTGGCCGATGGTGTCGGCGGGAATGCGATCGCCCGCTAGCGCCAGCGTCAACCGCCCCGGATCGCCGAAGGTAAAAACGCCGCTGCCGGTCAGGGCACCGCCCCCGACGGGCACCGCCAGAATGTTATCAATTGCTAGGTTGGGCGATCGCAGAATGCCTGTGGCCCTGACTTCGCTAAAGGCCACCCGGTCAACAGTGACTCGGTCCTGGGAGATCAGCTCGGTAGTCAGCACCGGCTTGCCCAAAGGCCCAGTCATGGTAACGTCGGCCCCAAAGGTGCCGCTGGCCTCTACTGGCAGACTTCTGTCCAGCAGTTCAGAGGCCTGAGCTACGGTAAACGGGTTGACCTGGCCGCTGAGGTTGTAGCCCTCATCTAAGTTGAGGCTGCCCCCAGCGCGGGCGGTCAGATCGCCCATGCTGGCGGTAGCATTCTCAAATTCGAAGGTGCGGCCCCGAAAGCGCACGTCGCCCTGAGCATTTTGCAGGGGCTCGGGCAGAATGGGGTGGACTACGCTGCCCTCCTCTATCCGAGCCGTGCCTACGACGTTGGTAGGGATGCCGCGACCGCTTTCAATATCGGCCTGCCCACTGATTACGCCAGCGGGAAACTGCACCGGTAGGGGCTCCTCCAGAAAGGAGTCAACCAGGGGCATGATGTCGGTGGTCCGAGCCTTCTGGGTGCGCAAACTAATATTGGCCCGTAGGCCAGGGCCAGGCGCCTCGGTTGGGTCGACCGGAGAATCGGCGGTTTCGCTGGGGGTCTCTTTAGGCGGTGGCAGTAGCACCGACCCGGTGAGATCCAGGTTGCCCCCCTGGATGGATTCACCGCTAAGTTTTAAGTCAAGCTGCCGAGTTTCGATCGGTGAATCAGGAGCCTCGGGTACCTCAATGAAAGTTTCGTTGAAGTCGAGCTGGCCCTGCAAGTTTTCGATCGCCACCCGCACCGGCTCAACATCCCCCTGGACGTAGGGCACCATGGTCAACTGAGAATCTTTGACGTAGAGCCGATCGAGATTCACGTTGATGAAGGGATCGCGCTCCGGATCGCGTTCAGATAGCTCTAGGTCTAGGTCAAACCACTCGCGTTCGGCATTCTGCTCCAGGTAAAGCTCTCCCTGCTCTAGGGTCACCGTGAGGGGCAGTTCTCGCCGCCACAAATCCCACAGCTTAAACTGCACCTCTACCGCTGCCAGTGACAGACTATCGGGATCCGTTGGTGTTGGTGGAATTTTAGATGGCCCCAGCCGCACCCCCGATAGACCTACCCGTTCCACCGGTCCCAGTTCCACTGGGCGTTCAAGGGCCTCCGATAGCTCTCTGGCCAGTAAGGGCACGAGATTATTTCGGCTCCACAACCAGCCCCCGAGCGCCGCTGCACCTCCCAACACCAGCAGCGCGCCCAGCAACAGGCCCGCTGTAAGCCAACGGCCGCTGCCGCCCGCCTCCGGCTCTTGAAAGGTCTCCGGTTCTTGAGAAGTTTCTGGTTCTCGAGAAGGCTCTGGTTCTTGAGAAGGGGTCATACCCGTTTACGCCACCGCAGAACACCCACCAATAGTAATGAACTCCCCGCTTTCTGCCTACCACTTCCGATGAACTTAATGGTCGGTGCTATCTGTAGTGAAACTACTGGGCTCGATCGCGAAGAAACCTGAATCGCCCAGCTTCAGTCACCTAACTGGGATCTTCAAGCCATAGACGACCACTGAGGCAGCTTTGTTCGCGGGGCAGCGGCCCGGTACAGTAAATAAGTAATGCTGTTAGCGAGATAGGGCCATGGTGGTGTACGTGCTGTTGTTTAATGCCCGCACCGACAACGAGGGTATTCATGCCGAAACCATTAACGGGCAGAACATAATCTTGATGTTTGAGCATGAGGACGACGCCATCCGCTATGCCCTGATGCTGGAGGCTCAAGACTTTCCAGAGGCCACCGTGGAGGGGTTCGACCAGGCTGAAATTGAAGAATTTTGCGAATCTGCTGAGTACGGCTATCGCCTGGTACCTGAGGGCACCCTGGCGGTACCCCCCGATCAAACCCTCGAGGAAATTACCTGGGACCCCGACGATCCCGATGCCGTTGCTCCGCTGGCCGACAGTGCTCCGCCCACCGACGATGGCGGCCTTTCTCAAGCCGAGCTAGACCGCATGCGCCAGCAGCTTGAGAAACTGCTCTAGGGTCACGAGCAATGTCAACGCCTACCTCAACCCTGATTGCCCGAGCCCGCCAGGGCGATGCCCACGCGATCGCCCAGTTACTGACTCCTTCTTTGTCCGCCGGTGTGGTCGCTCGTGGCCAGTGGCGGGGCACCATGCTCCACCTCGATTTAGAAGCTGAGACGGCTATCCCTCAAAACCTGGTGGTGCCCCATATTCGCCGTGGGCTGATGCGCCTGGGGTTAACTTGCCCCATAGATGGCGTGTGGGTCAGCGGGCGACAAACCGGTGCTGACACCGCCGACTGGCAAGAATGCTTCAGTCTCACGGGTGCGTTCAACCCAGCGGATGCTCAGGCGGCTGGAGCGGCTGAGGATGCTATCAGTGCAAGTCCGCCTGCTGCCGCGGAGAACGCTGAGTCAACAGCACTGCTACAGGATTTTTCGACTGAGGAGTCGGATCCCCCGCCGGTCGTCAGCACGCCGCCAGCGCATTCCGCTTCAGACAAGGACAGGGAGGGGATGCCAAACGCGACCCTAGTCGCGCTGACTCACTTGGTGCCGCTGGTGAGCTATCTGGCGGTTGGTGGCCAGTGGCTAGGGGGATGGCCGCTGTTTTGGGGAAGTTCGTTTTTGCTGCCCTGGCGGTTAGTGGCACCCCTAGCGCTGCTGTTAGCTAAAGGCGCGGGATCTGGGGCAAATCCCAATGCTGCCTTCGTTCAGAGTCAAGCCAAAGCGGCTCTGAACTTTCAGCTAACGATGCTCATTGCTTGGATCGTGACCATTGCGCTGATGTTTGTTTTGGTAGGCTTTTTGCTGGTAGTGCCCCTGGCCCTGATCGAAATCGTCAGCTGCATTGTGGCAACGACTCAGGCCGCTGAGGGCAAGCCCGTCCGATATGCGATCGCCATTCGGTTTGTGCGCTAGACCCGCCATCCCTTACATTAGCGGCATTGTATATGCCTTCTGGATGCTGCCTGTGACCGCTAATTCTTCCCTTGCTAACCCTGCCGACCCCGCCGATCGCGGCCACCTGCTGACTGAGCAAGCCAACCCCCGCAGTGCCCAGCTCGATCGGCTCAGCGCGCTGGAACTCGTTGATTTGTTTAACGGTGAAGACCAACGTACCCTAGCGGCGATTGCTGGGGCTAGGGAAGCGCTGGCAGCAGCGATCGATGCCGCTAGCGAGGCGCTGCGCCAGGGGGGGCGGCTGTTTTATGTGGGCGCAGGCACCAGCGGTCGTCTGGGGGTGCTCGATGCGGCAGAGTGCCCGCCCACCTTTTGCACCCCGCCTGAGCTAGTGCAAGGCATTATCGCCGGAGGATCTGGGGCGCTAGTGAAAAGCTCGGAGGGGCTGGAGGATATTGCTGAAGACGGGGCAGCGGCGATCGCCGAGCGCGACGTGCAGTCCCACGATGTGGTGGTGGGCATCACCGCTGGGGGCACGACGCCCTACGTCCAGGGGGCGATCGCCGCTGCGAATCAACGCGGTGCCACCACCGTGTTTATGGCCTGCGTGCCCGCTGACCAGGTGCCCACCGAAGCCGACATTGACATTCGTCTGCTGGTTGGCCCAGAGCTGCTGGCAGGCTCGACCCGGCTCAAGGCGGGCACAGCCACCAAAATGGCCCTCAACATTCTCTCGACGGGGGTGATGGTGCGCCTGGGCAAGGTTTACGGCAACCGCATGGTCGATGTGGCGGTGACTAATACCAAACTGCGCGATCGCGCCCTGCGCATTCTCTGTGATCTGACCGATCTCGACCGTGAGGCCGCCGCTGGCCTACTCGATCGCAGCCACCAGCAGGTCAAACTGGCTCTGATGATGCACCTAGGCAACCTCGATGCCCAGGCGGCGGCTGAGCGCTTAGCTCAGCACCAGGGGCAGCTGCGGCAGGCTTTGACTGACAGAGCCGAGGGAGAGGCCTAAACCTTGGAGGACAGCTCGGGGTGAGGTGGTTCGGCTTCGTCTAGCCAGGCGCGATCGAGGCGAGTGCCCTCAAGCTGGGCAAGCCCTAGAGTTGTATTCCGCAGGTTGGCGCCAGTGAGGTCGGCACCGCGCAGATCGGCGTCTGTGAGGTCGGCACCGCGCAAATCGGCGTAGCTGAGGTTGGCGTTGCGCAGGTCAGCGCCAATGAGAGTGCTGTAGTGCAGGGTGGCCAGGCGTAAGTCGCTACAGCGCAGGTTAGCCCCCGTTAGGTTGACCCGGCTGAGTTCAGCTCGAATCAAAACCGCACGAGCCAGGTCGGCACCTTCGAGATCGGCATTTTCTAAATTGGCGCGCCACAGATTGCAGCCGCCCAGTTTAGCCCCGGCCAGCATGGCCCGGTGTAGATTGATCGATGCCAGATTGGCCTGGCCCAAATTGATACCGGGCAACTCTAGTCCAGGCATCCATGCTTCGTGGAAATCGAGGTGGCTAAAATCGCGGCGACCAGCGGCATACAGGTCTAATACTTGGTCCATGGTTACGGGGATGGATTGAGAATCCATAGGACTGTTACTACCCATCGACACTACTCCAGCCGGTTCTGCCGTTCGGGCAGATGATCGCTCACCCGCTTTCGGATGACCTCAACACGTTGCTAATTGCTACACATTTGTAAACTAATGTAACAACTTCTTGTCCTCGTGGCAAGCGCAGCAATAGATGCCGACCTTGGCTACAAAAGCTGTCGGCAACTTGAAATCTGCAAAGCGCTTTAATCCACTTTGCTTGTCTGCATATCTAAATGCCCACAGGCAGACTAACCCGGCTGAAGGAATCAATCAGCCAAAATTATTGCTGTGGTCTTTAGTGGCCTTCGGCTTTGGCAGAAGCTTTAGGGGCAGTTGCTCGGCAGGGCACTCTTCCTGTGTTGGAGCCTTGGGCCAAAGGGTGAGAAGGCCGACTTTGCCAAGTTCACGGGGCTTGCCCAACTGATGCTTTTCTACCTCCGCTAAGCAACTACTCGGCGCTTGGTGTCTCAGCGCCAACCTCTAGACTAGGCTGGCTAAACAGACCAAATACGGGGCCCACCAGCGCCCCAATGGCAAAGCCGCCGGCGTGGGCCCAATAGGCAATACCGCCGCTTTCCATACCGATCATGGCCGGAGCCCCAAGGCTGGCGAAGCCGTAGAATGCCTGCTGCACAAACCAAATGCCCAGATAAAATAACGCCGGAATTCTCAGCGGTAGAGGAAAAGGCCCTAGGGGTACCAGGGTGAGAATGCGCACCTCTGGGAAACGGAAGATGTAGGCCCCCATGACGCCCGCGATCGCGCCGCTGGCCCCCAAAGACGGAATCTCTGAACCCATGGCAAAGAACCACTGAGCTAGGTTAGCCAGCACGCCGCACAGCAGGTAAAACACCAAAAACCGCCCGTGCCCCATTTGGTCTTCGACGTTATTGCCAAAGATCCACAGGTAGAGCATGTTGCCGGCCACATGCAAAAAGCCACCGTGGAGAAACTGGCTGGTGAATATGGTCACCCATTCTTCAGCGTTGGGGGCTGAGACTCCCGTAGTGAAGCTAGTGGAAAGTTCGTCGGGCACTAAGGCCCAGCTGTGGAAAAAATCGGTTAATCCGTAGGCGGGCAAGCTGAGCTCATAGACAAAAATGGCTATGTTGAGCGCAATCAGCCCGTAGGTGACGTAGGGCGTACGCTGACCTGGGTTGTAGTCTTTTAGGGGTACCACCAGTGACCTCGCAAATAGTGCTGGAGACAAAGACACTATTACAGAGTGTTCAAAAAATGAAAATCTGTCTCTGGTTGGCCTTTGCGCCAGAGCTAGCGGCCTGCCGGTAGCAGAATGAACTCGGTATGTGGTGCTCGTGAGGCAATTGTCGTTGCGCCTGAAAGCCACCTGGATTTTGAATGCGGGGTTTGAGAATGCGATCGCTGGCGACCGACACAGATAGCTAAACTCAGAAGGAGCATGAAACCTGCTCTCACTATCCGTTTTGGGCAAGGGTATGGAGGTGAAGATCCAATGGGAATGCTGTCTGCTCAGCGACACAATTTTCTACACTGGGATGAGGGGCTGGGGCACAGCACTATTTCTAGGAACTACCATTCGTCACCACGCCCTCGAACAGCCATGACTAAACTCTTCACTTCTCGCGCTGGGTTAGTGATATCGCTGTCGTTGGGCACGCTGCTCTCCTGCTGCATTGGCCCTCCTGGCCCTCAAGGCATGCCCAAGGCTGGCAACGGCGAAGCGGCGGCAGCGGTGCCCGCTGACCCCTGGCATGGGGCCATTGGTGAAGCCAACCGAGCCAGCCAGCTAGCGGCAACCGCTGCGACCGCTGCCCAATGGCAGCAGGTGGCCGGGGCCTGGGGGCGATCGCTGACCCTGCTGCAAACCATCCCTGCCGATGACCCCCGCCATGTCTTTAGCCAGCGCAAGGCCCGCGAATATCAACAAAACTTGCTGCTGGCTTACCAAAAAGCCGATCAGCAGGGGCTGCCCCGCGCCTTTCCGGCCTTAGGCAGCGATGTGCTCGATGAGCAAGCCAGCCTTTACCGGGCCTACGTTGCGGCGCAGGGACCGCCAGATGTGCTGATTGTAGGCAGTTCGCGATCGCTGCAAGGCATTGACCCCCAGGTATTGCAACAGGCGCTGGCGGTGGAGGGCTACCCTGGCTTAAGGGTTTACAACTTTAGCGTTAACGGCGCCACAGCCCAGGTGGTGAGCTTTGTCACCCGGCAGCTGTTGGCCACCGACCTGCACCCTCGGCTAATTGTCTGGGCTGAGGGCTCCCGCGCTTTCAACAGCGGCCGGCTTGACCGCACCTTTGCCGAAATTTTGGCGTCTCCAGGCTATGCCGCCGTGCAGGAGGGCGCGAAGCTGACTCTGCAAGCCCAAACCCCTTCTGCCTCTGCCCCCGAGGATCTCACCGAGGCGTCCGCTGAAGCTGGCGCGTCCTCTGAAGACAACGAGGATTCTGAAGCTGAAGTGTCTGAACCAATCTTTGAAGATGGGACTGAGCCCGCTGAAGAGTCTGAGGAAGCCGCTGAAGAATCTACTAAAACCCCCGACAACGCTTCAGAAACTTCATCTGAAACAGCCGTCGCCAGCTATGGAACGGTACCGCTGACCGCAATTAATTCTCAAGGTTTTTTAGCTGTTAACGATCAGTTCAACCCAGCGGTGTATTACCGTCGCTTTCCTCGGGTGCGCGGCCAGTACGACGATGCCTACCGTGCCTTTCGCTTGGAGGGGGTGCAGACATTATCTTTGGCAGCGATGACCCAATTTTTGGAGAGTCAAGGCATTCCATTGGTGTTTGTGAACTTGCCCCTCAGCAACGACTACCTAGACGAGGCACGTACGCCTTACGAGCGCCAGTTTCAACGGTTTTTGCAGACCTGGGCTAACCGAGGTGCCTTTACTTTGGTGGATCGGTTAGAGGAGTGGCGCTGGCAGTCTCACCTATTTGCTGACCCCAGCCATGTCAACCGCTACGGGGCGCGGGAGATGGCCCGACTGCTAGCCGCCGAGCGCCGCATTCCCTGGCCCCAAGCCGAGTCGCCTGACGAGGCCGATACCCCAACTGAAGCTGAGACGGAAAGCTCTGACAATTCGTCTCCACCAGGAGAGTAACCACCGTGGGACAGCGCTAGGAATCCTTGGTTTTTTGCCACTCGGCCAGCTCGCTGGGCGTGTTGACGTTGACGAACATAGCTTCATCAATGTCGGGGATGGGGGCGATCGCCTGCTGATCGAGCCAGGCTTGCAGCGATCGCTCGCCGGTCGCCGCATACTGCTCTAAGGCATCCAGCGCGGCGACCCGGTAAAACCCACACAGCGGTTCCCAGCGGTGCTGACGTTTGGGCAGATAGGCCAGGTATTGTAGTTCCAGTTTGGCCAATTGATTGCGCCAAGCCGTCAGTACTGCTGCCGATAGGTTGGGCATATCGCAGGCCAAGACCAGCACCCATTTGGGTGGCTCTGGTTGGGTTTTTAGAACGTTTAGGGCTGTTATGAGCGCCATCAGCGGCCCCTGAAACGTGCCGGCTTGGCCTGGACTAGGAGTTTCTACGATAAAACCGATCGCATTGGGCAAGGTAGGGCGATAGCGATCGGGCCAGGGAGTAACGACAGACACGCGATCGGTACACTGCAGCGCAATCCGGCAGGTGCGCTGAATCAGCGTTTCTTCACCAATTGGAATCAGGCCTTTGTCGCGCCCCATCCGCGAGCTGCGGCCCCCCGCCAAAATCACGGTAGCCAGGAAGGTCATGTCATCGAGGCCCTACGCATCAATTTCGACTCGCTTAATGCGGGCCGTGTGTCCCGACCTAATGTGTACCTGAGTTTTGGGAATATCCAAGCCTTGGGCCAGCAGGACAATTAGCTCTTGGTTGGCCCTACCATCCTGGGGTGGGGCTTTGAGGTGGAGTAGCCAGCTGCCATCGTCGAGATGGACGGCTTTTTGCTGCTTGGCGTTGGGTTTCACCCGCACCGTCAGCACCGTCATGCTTTGTTCTGGGCTATGGCACCCTGGGCAACCTTGCGCAGCCGGGCGGCATCGGCCCAAACCAGCCCCTTAAAGAAGTAGATGATGCCGGTGAGAAAGGCTAAAACCATATAAAACAGACGAATACCCCAGCCAGCCCCGTCAAAAATCATGGAGAACACGCCTGGCTCAATGCCGCTGAAGCGGGTGAGCTCGGAGCGAAACCACTTTTGGTCTTCAACCATGCGCTTGAGCTCAGCCACGGTGGCAGGCAGAATGGGCATCCGGGTCGTTGTGGTGTAATAGCCCCAAAAGCCCTGGCTGCCGCCTTCGCTGGAGAGCGCTTGGTTGGCCAGCGCCGTAATTTCTTGGCGAGACAGGCCTGACTCGGCGGTAAGCTGACTGAGCCATAGGTGATGCCGTAGCCAGTAGCTGCTAAAAAACACCAGCGGCAGCACTATAACCAGGGCAATAGACTTAATCACCACAGAGGTTTTGGCGGCCAGGTGACGCGAGGCTGCCCCCAGCCCAAAACCCAAAAAAGCAAATAATATAATGACGCTCAGCTCGACAATCTCAAGGCTTTTGAGCCAACCACCCAAAATGGGAATGGGGTGCAAAAATGCCTCCGCTGCCCAAGTAATAAAAAACCGTGCTGCCAAGACAGCCGCAGTAATGGCAACAACCGTCAGCAAATACCGAGACACATTGGCTGAGGGGCGCGGGATGGGCATGGTTAGGAATGACGAAAACAGGGCGGGGGCAAATAATGCCCTTAATCATAATGGTGATTCGATATCTGGCTTTTAATCGAGAAGAAAAGTTAGTTATCTAGATGGTACTAAAGCTGGCTGACTCTCTCCAGTTGATGAGACGCAAAGGCTCCTTTTTCGGTCACGATCGCGGTAATTAAACCAGCTGGAGTAACGTCTGAGGCGGGGTTGTAAAATTCTGCGCCGTTGGGAGATGTGACGCGATCGCCCAGTTCGTAAATCTCCTCAGGGGGGTGTTCTGCGATCGCCATCCCTTCCCCACTGGCGATCATGAGATCAATGGTCGATGCCGAGGCTGCCACCACAAACGGAATGTTGTGGGCCTTGGCCACCAGGGCTAGGCTATAGGTGCCAATTTTGCTGAGGGTGTCGCCGTTGGCGGCAATGCGATCGGCGCCGGCCAGCACCCCGTGGATCAGCCCCCGCTGCATGCAGTGGGCCGCCATGCTGTCAGTTACTACAGTTACCGGAATGCCTTCCTGCACACATTCCCAGGCGGTGAGGCGCGAGCCTTGAAAGGTGGGGCGGGTTTCGGCAGCGTAAATGCGCTCTAGGCGGCCTGCTTGCCACAGCGATCGCATAATGCCCAGCGACGTGCCATAGCCCGAAGTCGCCAGCGCTCCATGGTTACAGTGGGTCAACAGAGTTAGCTTATCCGGGCTCTGGGGCAACACCGCAATGCCGTAGTCGCCGATGGCGTGACACAGGCTAAAATCCTCTGCCTGCATCGCCTGGGCCTCGGCCAAGAGCTGACCCCTGACCACCTCAATGGCGTCGCTGGAGTGGTGGGCCACCGCCAGCATTCTGTCTACCGCCCACTGCAGGTGGGCCTTGTCTGGCCGGGTCTGCTTAAACTGGTCGCCGATCGCCTCCAAGCGTTCCCAAAAGGCGATCGGGTCGTCGGTGTGAATCTCGGTCGCCCCTAGGTAAAGGCCGTAGGCGGCCGCTAACCCCATGGCCGAACCGCCCTGGACAATGCCAGAACGGAGCGATCGCACTACGTCGTCGCAGCGGCGAATTGACACAATGTTGTAGCGCTCCGGCAGCTGCCGCTGGTCGATCAACACCAAGTGATCGTCTTGCCACACCACCGGATAAACGTGGGTATCGCTAGGGGCCATCATCACAGTTTCGACGCAGTAAAAGGGCAGCCGTACAGCCAATGACATTCAGTATGGGGGTTTCTGAGCCCCTGTCAATGCAGTTACCCTCCGTGAAGTCAGGGAGCAAGTCGTGGACTAGTCAGTCCCGTCTATCGGCTACCACTGCTGGGGCTTGTCCCATAGCCGGCGAGATCTGGGTTGAGACAGCTTAAAGCGCCAAGATTCAAGCCTGTCGGGGAGGTTTTTTACTGTCCGCTCTTCTGTTTTCGTTCTTTTGCCTTACCTCAATTCCTTTATCTGGAGAGAGCACAAGGTGCTTGGCCTATTCCACGATCAAAATCTGGCTCTAATTTGGCGAGAAGGGCGTATGGTAAGGCGATTGCTGCTAGCGACGATTTGGATTGGTTTTTTAGGCTATATCCTTTGGCTGGCCCCGCTCGATCAACCGTTCACTTGGTCATTTGCTCATAACCTGGTGACATTGCAGTGGGGCGAGGTTAACGCCTATCTCATGGTCATCTTTTGGATGATGGGAGTTTGGCCGATGATCTATGCCTGCCTAATGTTTGCTGATGGCCAGACGCAGCCCTTTCCATCTTGGCCGTTTTTTGTGGTGTCAAACTTAGTTGGAGTAATTGGTTTGATCCCTTACTTGCTAGTGCGACAGCGCAACTCAGCCTTCTCTGGTAAAAAAGATTTTTGGCTCGACCTGCTAGACCGACGCTCTACCGGGGTTGCACTGCTGCTCACCACCCTAATGCTGTTCACCATTGCGGTTACGGTCGGCGACTGGAACGACTATGTGACGCAGTTTCGCAGCTACGCCTTTGTTCATCTAATTTCCTTAGACTTTTGCCTGATGGGGCTGATCTTTCCGCTGACGTCGCTGATTGACGACGATATGCAGCGGCGAGGGGTCTACCGAACCGAGAGGGTTTGGGCGATCGCCCTGGTGCCCTTGTTTGGCCCATTGATCTATCTGTGTTGGCGACCGGCACTGCTCAACCTACCGTCCACCCAAGAAACGCTCAGCAACGGTTTTTCTAGGGCTCTGTGATACGTTTTTGATTTAGCTGATGCATCCTTGGCCGTTTTAGCCCGCCAACGTTGAACCCCCTCAGAATTAACTCTATGGCTACCTATGTGATTACCGGCGCAAACCGCGGCATTGGCTACGAATATTGTCGGCAGCTTCAGCAGCGGGGCGATCGCGTCATTGCCGTATGCCGTCAGCCCTCCGACGAGCTAACCACCCTGGGGGTGCAGCTAGAAACGGGCATCGACCTCACCGATGAAGCTGCCGTCGCTGACCTGACCCAGCGGCTCAACGGCACCGCGATCGATGTGCTGATCAACAATGCTGGCATGGCAGAGCGCGTCACCCTAGACAATCTGGATTTTGACAGCATTCGGCGGCAGTTTGAGGTGAATGCGATCGCCCCACTGCGGCTGACGTCGGCGCTGCTGCCCTATTTGGGCCACGGGGCAAAGGTGGCAATCATGACCAGCCGCATGGGGTCGATCGCCGACAATACCTCCGGCGGCTCTTATGGCTATCGCATGTCGAAGGTGGCACTATCGATGGCGGGCAAGTCGTTGGCCCACGACCTCAAGCCTAAGGGCATCGCCGTGGCAATTTTGCACCCAGGACTGGTGCAGACCCGCATGACGGGGTTTACCAATAGCGGCATCACCCCAGAAGAGTCGGTCAAAGGACTGCTGGCCCGCATCGACGAGCTAACCCTGGAGAATTCCGGCACCTTCTGGCACTCGAATGGAGAGGTATTGCCCTGGTAGCTAGAAATGCTTCTGACTCTAAATCTTTGTCGGGAGCTATATTCCAGCACCATTACTCCTTGACCCAGGGCCCATCCCAGGGGCCGCCACCGGTTTCTAGCCCGGCTTGGGTGCTGGTGGCGGCGATTACTAGATCCAACTCGCTGCCCCGCCGCTGCCAGAGCTTGAGGCTGAGGTCGCCCAGGGCCGTGTCGCGACAGCAGAAGGCCATACCGTTGTGGGTTGGTGCCCGCAGTGGAATCCCAGGGAGATCGGTAGTGCCAATAACTTCAACCACATAGTCAGGACGCTCGCACTGCATGTGCCAGTAGCCCCAGGGGGTTATGTGCCAAGTGACACGAGCATTCCAGGGCACAAACTCGTAAAATTTGCCGCCGTGGTGAATCCCCACCATCGCTACCGACTCCATCCAAGTCAGCACCTGGCGGCGACCGCCCCCAGCGGTGAGGGCGAGGTCAGGCACACCATCAAAGGCGTTGCAGTTGAGCCAAAACCACTTTTGCGGAAACGATCGCCCCCAATTTTTCTCGCTATAGGTAGGGGCATTGGCGAACTCATACCGCTGCCCCTGCCACTCAATCCACCCCGTGGCGTGGCCGTGGGCCATGAGAATTTGCCAGCCCGGCTCAAAGATTGGCAGGCTAGAGAGCAGACCCGCGGTGGATTGCTGAGGTTGGCCAGTGCTACCCCAGCCATAGACTGGCTCGGTGTAATACTGCCAAGCCACGGGTCCTAGAACAGGATCATTCAAACAACCCTGATGCCAGGTTGCCGTCACCTGATAGCCTTCCGATATTTGATCCTTAAATTCTGACGATGACAGCAGGCGAGGCTGAGTTTTGGTTTTTCCCCGCCAGTGGCCTAGCCCCAGACCCTCTTCCCAAGCCCAAAATTGCCCCACATCGGGAAAAGTGCGCCAAAAGTAGCTGTCATCCGGACCTAGAATTTGGGCCGTACCGCCGCTGTGAGGCTGTCCGCCGATATGGCCTTCAATGGAGTACATGAAAGCAAAGGTGTGGCGAGCCTCCGGCAGCGTAAGCCGAAAATACCAACCTTCGAAGAATCGGTTGTCTTTACCATCCCAGTGGTAGCCACTGTGGGGAGTTTGAAGGGGGTGAAGGGGCATGGGGAGTGAGTGGATGGGTAGGAGGGTGGATGGGTGGGAGAGTAGGAGAGGTTTAGTTTTGAGTATTGGATTTTGAGTTGAGTGATCGAACTTTTGATTGCGTATGTGCCGATAGCCTAGAACACAGTCTGAGATCTAGGGGTTGTGCCGCCCACAGGCACATTTGCAGAACATAGGTTTAAACCGATGATCAGCTAGTCCTTTCCGTGGGGTGAAGGGCGGCGGAACGCCATTCTCGATGGGGGTCTGGGGCCAGCGAAATGGCCCCGGCGGCAGACTTGGCTTTTATCAGATATCTGTCACACAACCCGGTGCTTGAAGATCAGCTTTGATCACAAAAATCTTTTAGTCTTCGACCCAGCGGGGAACGTACTGCCACCCATCGCGAATCTCGTCCCGAAACCGCTGATGCCCTGGTTGCTTTTCCTCCACCAGCTGCCAAAAAGCGGCGGAATGATTCATATGCACGGTGTGGCACAGCTCATGAACGAAGACGTAGTGCACCAACTCCGGGGGCAAAAACAGCAGCTTGTAGTTAAGGCTGATGTTTTTGTTGCTAGAGCAACTGGCCCAGCGAGTCTTTTGTCCGCGTATCGAGATGCGGCTAAAGGGCAGGTTGATCACAAAACTCAGCTCCCGCAGCCAGGGGGCAAACTCAGCGCGGGCCTTGCGGCTCAGCCACTGGCGCAGCAGGTCGCCGCACGCGGCACTGTTGTCAATGGGGCCACGCAGTAGCAGGGTTTGGGGGCCGCTTTGGGTCATCGCTAGGGTGCGGGTGGTGGCGGGTTGATAGTTAACCTGCCAGGTTTGATGGCGCGATCGCACCTCGATCTGCCCCGGTTTCTCCTCAAAATGGTTGTCAGTCAGCCCAGCCGTCTGGTGGGCAAGACGCTGGCGCGACCGCCATAGCCAGTCGCGTCGCCGATACAGCAGCTCAGGCACCTGGTGCTGGTCGAACCCCTGGGGTACCACGACCTCGATCTGGCCGTTGAGATGCACTTTGATGGAAACATGGCGGGCGCGATCGCTCTCCCGAATGCGGTAGTCGGGCAGCACCGCCGTCTCAGGCGAGAAAAGCTCCAGCTGTTCAGACGAGTCAGCCATGGGCGGCAGGAACACACTATGTTAAATAGCCTGTTCTATCCTACGGTGCTCTAGAAAAGACAGCAAAATTTGCCGGTGCGGTGGCCCCAACGGGCGCTCTTCACGGGCGCGAGATGAGAACCGCTGGCCCTGATGAATATCATCAACACTCCACAGCCCCAAGTCCAAGCCCTCGGTCAGCACCAGCTGCTCCACCGGCACCACCAGCGGCCCGTGGTAGACGTGGCGTACCACGGTTTCATCCTCCACGCGCTCAAACAGCGATAGCTGAGGCGCAATATAGCCAATTTCTTCCTCTAATTCTCGGTACACCGCCGCGTCGGGGTCTTCGCCGGGTTCAAGGTGACCCCCAAAGAATGCCCAATGGCCCGGCCAGGCAATGGTGGGGATATCGTCGCGCAGCTGGAGGAGGAAGCGATCGCCTTGGTACAGGATGGCGATCGCCACTTCAGGCTTAGTCGTACGGAGCATTACTCACCTATTTCTCACGCTCTATATACATAGAGGTCGATCTCAACCTCATTCTCCGCCGTCTTCATTCCCTACCGACCCGAGCCGCGGCCTTCGTAACAGGCTGAGGCGTCAAATGTAACGCTGCGCTTAACATTATTGTTGCCGAAATAAATACTGCTGGTCATAGGGATGCCTCCTGAGTGGTCATACCACCAGCTACATCGCCAGTACTCAGGATTTCGGAAATTCTAGAGTCTCTACAACCTGCTAAAGATCAAGGGTTGAGTATCAATAATTAACATTAGTTAATAGAAAGAGGGTGCGATCGCCAATTTGGAGGTATCGATCCGTGTATTT
Source organism: Nodosilinea sp. FACHB-141 (assembly GCF_014696135.1). Classification (NCBI taxonomy): domain Bacteria; kingdom Bacillati; phylum Cyanobacteriota; class Cyanophyceae; order Nodosilineales; family Nodosilineaceae; genus Nodosilinea; species Nodosilinea sp. FACHB-141. The sequence continues at coordinate 950,319 of NZ_JACJPP010000007.1, forward strand.
ATTGAGTTTTGTTAATAGAACCCTGATCTAGTGATCAATTTTGTGATCAGAGCAATTCTGGAAGCCTCATGAATCAAGGGCTTTCGCAGGTTGAATTATTGTAAACCTCAGTCAAAAAGCGTCAAATCGCGAGACTATAATGCTCAAGAGCAATCACCGCCTAAGTATCGATTGTGCCTTTGGGCCATGGCTCACTTGGGTATAGTTCGACCTAAAGCGATTGATTCTCCATTTGCTTTTGTCTAGAGAGAGGAGAGTCTCCATGACAACTACCCCGCGGGAGCGGGAGGCGAAAGCCAAGGTCATCGTAGATAAGGATCCAGTACCTACTTCCTTCGAGAAGTGGGGTAAGCCGGGTCACTTTGATCGGACCTTAGCTAAGGGACCCAAAACCACCACTTGGATTTGGAACCTTCACGCCGACGCTCACGATTTTGATAGTCATACCAGTGACCTAGAAGACATTTCGCGCAAAATCTTTAGTGCGCACTTCGGTCACCTAGCCGTCGTCTTTATCTGGCTCAGCGGCATGTACTTCCATGGCGCTAAGTTTTCAAACTACGAAGCCTGGATGACCAACCCCACGGGCATTAAGCCCAGCGCCCAGGTCGTTTGGCCCATCTTTGGCCAAGAGATCCTCAATGGCGACGTGGGCGGTGGTTTCCACGGTATTCAAATTACATCTGGTCTATTTCAGTACTGGCGTGCTGCGGGCTTCACCAACGGCTTCCAGCTCTACTGCACCGCCATTGGGGCGCTGGTGATGGCGGCTTTGATGCTGTTCGCCGGCTGGTTCCACTACCACAAGCGCGCTCCCAAGCTGGAGTGGTTCCAGAACGTGGAATCGATGATGAACCACCACTTGGCAGGCCTGCTCGGTCTAGGCTGCCTCAGCTGGGCCGGTCACCAAATCCACGTGGCGCTGCCCATTAACAAAATGCTGGATGCCGGTGTGGCCATACAGGATATTCCCCTGCCCCACCAGTTCATCCTGAATAAGAGTCTGATGGCTGACCTATATCCCAGCTTTGCTGAGGGTATAAAACCGTTCTTCACCCTGAACTGGAATGTCTATTCTGACTTCCTTACCTTCAAGGGTGGTCTGAACCCCTTGACCGGTGGCCTTTGGCTATCGGATACGGCTCACCACCACCTGGCGCTAGCCGTGCTCTTCATTGTTGCGGGTCATATGTACCGCACCAACTGGGGCATCGGCCACAGCATGAAGGAGATTCTAGACAACCACCAGGGCGACCCACTGCTGTTTGGCGGTCGGGGCCACCAGGGTCTGTTTGAAGATCTGACCACCTCCTGGCATGCTCAGCTGGCGGTCAACCTGGCCATCTTGGGGTCGATCACGATTATTGTGGCGCACCACATGTACGCCATGCCTCCCTACCCGTACCTGGCTACCGATTACCCCACTCAGCTGTCGCTATTTACCCACCACATGTGGATTGGCGCCTTCTTGATTGTGGGTGCTGGGGCCCACGCCTCCATCTTTATGGTGCGTGACTACGATCCGGCGGTAAATAGGGATAACGCGCTCGATCGCATGCTGCGCTCCCGCGATGCCATTATCTCCCACCTCAACTGGGTGTGTATTTTCCTCGGCTTCCACAGCTTTGGTCTATACGTCCACAACGACACCATGCGTGCCTTGGGCCGTCCCCAGGACATGTTCTCGGATACCGCCAT